>NZ_CP108086.1:2731550-3035056 GCF_036186745.1 Microbispora hainanensis
TCCACCCAGAGTTGCCGGACCGAGGCCACCTGAGCAGGGTCGGCGAGACCTGGCAGGATCCGGCGGGCCCCGGCACCGGCCAGATGCAGGACCTGCTCGCGAAGCGTGGTGGCGGCGTCGGCGCCGCGGCGGAGTTGGACCGCCCACTCGCCCAGGCCGCGTTCCTGCGGCTGGCCGACGAGGTATCCGGACAGGACGCTGCCACCGGCAGGATCGCACTCGGCGAACAAAACCTCACGCGGCCAGGCGAGCGTGAGAGCGAGTCCGGTCGTCGTGACGCCCGGGCTGTGGCCGCCCGAGCACAAGACGGTGAGCATCTGGTTCACCTCGCCCGCGACTGGAGGATGAGCGCGATCTTCCCGTCCGCGGCCTGACGGGCCAGCGCACTGCCCTCGCCGGCCGGGACGACGAGGTCGACCACGATGAGCCCGTCAGCGTCGGGCTCGCCGACGCGGTCCACCCGAGCCTGGTAATCGGCCGGGGCGCCCTGCCCGATCGAGATGGCGGGCGCCACGGCGGCCACGACGCGATCACCGGGCTGGATTCCCCTGGCAGGCAGTTGGCTGGGCTTGAGCGCCACCGGCACGACGACCTGCCCCGGTGCCGGAACGAGTGTCCCGGTCAGGTGCGCGGGTGCCAACAGGGTGCCGACCTTCAGGTCCACAGCGGCGCGTTTGCCGATGACCGCGCCCTTGTCCGTGGCCTCCACGGCCCGTACTCCTGAGTCCAGGCCGAGCGCGACCGTCCGAAGGTCCTGTGCTTGCAACTGCTGGCCGATGGGAACGTCGCGCGCCATGACGAGAACCGGCGTCCGGTGCCCGGCGATGCCGTACACCTGCCAGGCGATCAGCGCGCCGAGAGCGGTCAGCGCGATGCTCACCACGAGCATCACCGGGCTGCGCCTGCTCGGTAGCGGGCGCACGTGTGTGGCCCGGCCCGCTTCCCTGCTCGGCGTGGAGCGCTGGAGCATAGGGCTATCCCTTCGTGACGAGCGCCTGGGCTTCGATGACGCGGATCGGGAAGGTGACCGACTTCGTGATGGGCGGCAGCGTGCCGCCTGTGCCACCTGAACCGCGCCAGGTGCCGCTCCAGGTCACTGACACGGTCACCCGATAGGCGCTTGCCGGATGCTGGTACGTGTGCGAACAGGTGGAGCTCTGCTGGTCGGCAGGCCGAGTGGTGTCGTACGCGGTTCCGGGCCCGTCGCAGGTGAGCGTCTGGCCGTCGCCGGTACTGATGGTCATCCGCTCGGGAGTGGCGGTGGCCGCGGCCCAAACAGCGCCGATGTGCAGCCGCTTAGACTTGGGCGTCCACTGCCCGTCGGCTAGGAAGAACCACTGCGGGAGCCCGACCAGCCCGTCCTGGCCGCGTGGCGGAGCGGTGAGCACTGTCGGCGGCGCGATCGGGATCAATTTGTACGCTCGACGAGCGAGCTGCTCAGGGGTTAGCGCACCACGCCGTTTCTTGATCCAGACCACGTCTCGATAGCCATCGGAGCACTCGACCAGGTAGTAGGCGCCCTTGCCGGTCGGCTCGCTGCTCAGGTTGCTGCCGGGATCGACGAACTCCAGACCACCGTTCTCCCGCCCGTCAGCGAACCACGGCTGGTAAGTACATCTGACCTTCGATCCCTTGCCAGCCGGGGCCGCTGACCCGGGACGGGGCAGGCGCTTGGCCGAAATGATGTAGCCCGTGTAGTCGCTCGACACGCCGACGCCGTCCCCGTCTCCGTCTCCGAGCGGGGCAATGGCAAGTCCGGCGACAAGGACATAAGTCATGCCGTAGGCGAACAAGGCTCTTTCACCTGCTCTACCTTCGACACTCGCCAGGCGCCATCCGCCCGCTTCGCAAGGGTGGCGACAAGATGAATGCGACTCGTTCCATGCGTGAGGCGCTTTCCTGTCCGATCGTCTGCCTGACCGCCTTTCCGGGCGTCTTGGCAGTCGTGGAGGGTGGCGCGATCTCTTTCGATCCGTACGTCGAACGGGTGATGTTCGGGATTTCCCCATGTCACCCGGTGCGTGGCGCGGAGCGCGGCGATTCCTCGCAACATCCGGCTCAGGAGAGGCTGGGTGGCTACCTGTTCAAGGATCGCCTTGCGCTCTGCTGGGTAAGCCCGCTCGGCGCGTTGGCCGACGGGGTAGAGGTCGCGGTATACGGCAAGGACGGCATCCTCGCTCGTGGTGGCCGTCGGCGTGGGCGAGGGCGGCGTCATGGTGAGGGTTGGTTCTGGAGCGGTGCCGCTGGACTGGCAGCAGGGCTGAAGCGTTCTCAGGTTGTGAGACCGAGTAGCTGAAGTGCATCGGTGGGGTGGCTGCGGTAGTGGTCGGTGGCGGCGGCGATGTTGGTCCAGCCGATCAGGCGGGCCAGGCCGATGGCCAGATTGCGGAGGCTCGCCATGATCCGGGGTGCGGCCCCGGTCCTCATCGTGCAGGCGTCTTCGCGGTAGGTGACGTCGCGGATGTGGTGCAGGGCTTCGATGCTCCAGTGGCCGCGGATCAGTCCGGCGAGGTGGGCATGGGTGATCTGGCCGGGGTGCAGGCTGGTGATGGCGTAGATGGTGACGATGGTGGTCTTCCCGGTGGCGTTGTTGGTGCGGCGTCGTTTGACCTGGATGGCCTGGGCGGCGTGGGGGAAGGGCAGGCCTGGGCGGACGGTGCAGATCTTCATGCGGCGGATCTCGCGGCGTCCGTGCCGGGTCTCGTCGGTGCGGTCGTTGAGGATGGCCTCGCGCCAGGGCAGGGCCTTGAGCCGGCGCAGCAGGGTGGGCTGGTTGCCCTTGACGATGAACACGTAGTGCCCTCCGGCCGCGACGATCTGCCTGGCGTGCTCGTGCTGGGTGTGCAGGGCGTCGGCGGTGATGACCACGCTGGTGAGGTCGAGCCCGGACAGCAGGGGCGTGAACGCGGGGATCTCGTTGCTTTTGGCTGCGACCTGGGCTTGAGCCATCACCGTCTGGGTGTCGTGGCGGGTGGCGGCCAGCAGGTGGGTCACACGGTCGCCGGTGCGGCTGCCGCGCAGGGTTTTGCCGTCCACGGCCAGGCCGAGTAGCGCTGTTCTGCCGTTCGTGCCGTTCGTGCCGGTCGCTGGTGGCGCGGCGGCCAGCCTGGCCAGGTAGGCGCAGGTCGCAGCGTCGAAGTCGTCGCCGTCCAGGCGGGCCAGCAGCCGTCCCAGGGTGGAGGCGGCCAGCCGTACGGGGCCCGGGAGACCGATCCGGGCGCGTAGCTCGGGATCGTATCCGGCGATGAACCGGGTGATCTTCGCCAGGGAAGTCGCTCCGCCGAGCACGGCGAGCAGGGCTAACGCGAGCAGCGGGCCGAGTCGGTAGCGGCGCCCGCGGCGGCTGCGAGGGTCCGGTATGGCATCCAGCACCTCGGCAAGGGTGGGCAGGTCGGACAGCGGATCGCAGATGGTGACGCGCTCCAGGTGGCGGGAGAGCACGTCGATCGGGGATGATGGCACGCGAACGCGACCCCTGTTCTTGATCGACTGGCTAGACACCGACGATCATGAGGGGTCGCGTTTGTCATCTCCGCACCGGGGCGCCCTCAACTACCCGTCCGTCCCAGGGCTGCGCCCATCTCACCAGCCGAGAACGCTTGGGCCCTGGGACTGGCAGGCAGTCACAGCGCTTGCCGTGACGACGAACATCGCCACCAAGGGCAAGGCTCGTTTTGGGCATCGCGAAACAACCCTCACCGGCCAGCACCTTCACCTTAGAAATTGGTCCGCTACAAGCAGTCGCCAGATTAGAGTAGTGGGTCGCCGTGGCGCCTAACGGTCTGGTCATTCAATCATTACCCGCGATTTATCAAAACGGCTAAGCCCTTATAGTGGCCGCCCTCTTGCGGTGCGAGAAATTGATCCCAAATCGCCAAAATTAAGTGATTCTCCGCCTGGTGAGCGCTCATCCTACATAGCGCCCTAAACGCACTCAGGAGTTCCGTGAACGTCTCGAACCGCAGCCTTGAGGGCGGCAAGGTATACACCGCCAACGAGGGGCTACCTGCTCGCTAACAGTCCAGCCATCGCTGTCCGCAGCGGCTACTTACTGCGCCCGCCGGCCCATGACGTACTGGCTGTGGCGCTGACCTACGCGCCCTCGCATACGTCCGGCTACGGGAGCAGGCGGATGAGGCCGTCCTCCAGGTAAGCAGTCTGGCCGGCGTCTGCCGCCAAGACCGCCGCGTTCATCCTCCGCGCCAAGCCTGGCGGCAAGAGCTTGTCCAAGTCCGCGGGAGGAGCGAATACGTATTCGTCGAGCTCCTCGGGCTGCAGGCGGAGCGCTGCGATTCGGGAGTCAGTGAGCACGCCTGTGTTGAAGACGAACATCAGCCCGGCGTCCCACGGCGGTGCCGGGGGCACCCAGTCGACACATGCGAGCTGACCCACCGGCGGCGCGATGCCCAACTCCTCCTGCAGTTCACGGAGCAGAGCACTGACGGGGGACTCCCCTGCCTCGACGATCCCGCCAGGAATGTCCCATTCGTCCTTGTAGACCGGGTGTACGACAAGCACCCGCCCTTGGTCGTCTCGCAGCAGGCGACGTAGGCCAGGTATGACGCGGAGTCGCTCATGACGGCTCCGACACTATGAGCCGCGCACGGCCTGGCGCCGGGGTATTTCCAAACCTCACGTGGAAGCAACTCGTACACCACTGGGCGGGACGTCACCGGCCGGCAGGGGAAGACGGCGTGTCGCCCACGGACTGTTCATACCCTGAGCCGGTGCGTACCGGCTCTCTCGACACCCATTTGATCGTTCTCCGCGGGAACTCCGGCTCTGGGAAGACCAGCGTCGCCCGTGCCGTGCGGGCCGCCTATGGCCGTGGCCTGGCGCTGGTCGGCCAGGACGTCGTACGGCGGGAACTGCTGCGAGAACGGGACGTGGACGGTGGTGTGAACATCGGCCTTATCGACACGATCGTCCGGTACTCCCTCGATCACGGGTATCACGTCCTGCTCGAAGGCATCCTTACCGCCAGCCGGTACGGGGCGATGCTGCAGTCCCTACGCCGTGACCACGCCGGGACCAGCGCCTTCTTCTACCTGAACGTGTCCTTTCCCGAGACGCTCCGGCGGCATGACAGCCGCCCCCAGCGGTCGGAGTTCACCCCAGACCAGATGCGGGAGTGGTACCGCGAGCGCGACCTGCTCCCTGACGGGTGCGAGACGGTCATCGGCGAGGAGAGCCCGCTGGAAGCGTCGGTGCGGCAGGTGCTGCGCCAAGCTCGCCTGACTCCAGCGCAGACCAACCAGTGACAACGCCTCCTCACGACGACGACCGCCTCGATCGGCGATGATGCCCGCCATCGCGGCGGCGGACCCGATCCGCACCGCTTGGAGCCCTCTTGGTCGTCTCGTACGCGCCGTGCCGCCGGACTGGCAGGCAGCCACAGCGCTTGCTGTAACGCCACCAAGGGAAACAGGCCCGCGTGTAGACCATCGGAAAAGAGACTCTGGCATGGAGCCCACCTACCAACTGACGCCACGCCCGGGCATGGAGCTGGCCGCTGATTCGGACTTCACCCGCCACACTTTCGTGGTCATCGACTTCGAAGGGCTCACCCCGGTGGGGCGATCGCCGGTGCCGATCGAGGTCGCGGCCGTGGCACTGGTCCCCAAGGACGGCGAACTACAGGAGACCTGGCGGTTTGAGTCGCTGATCCGGCCGCCCGCGGACGTGCCGGTCACTGCCTTCGACACGCGCCAGACCGGCATCACGGCAGCGATGCTGGCCCGGGCGGCTGGGCCCGAGCACGTCATGGCCACCCTGGATGCCCTGCTGGACGCGCCGCCGTACCGGCTGGTCGCTCACGGCGCCGGCACCGAAGCCACCCTGATCGCCCACCAAGCGGCGCACTGCCCAGCCCTGGCGGCCACCCCACTGCTGGACACCGTCCGCCTGGCCCGCACCGTCTACCCCGAGTTGCCTCGCACGGGCTGGATGCGTTGATGCGTTACCTGCGCATCCCGGTCCCCGCCGATCGGCACCGGGCGATGCCGGATGTAAGGGTCACCATCCAGGTGCTGCAACGCATCCTCGCCGAGAACGCCACGGCGGGCCGCTGGGCCAGCCTGCACGCCATGGACATGGTCGCCGGCCTGCCGCCCAAGCGACTGCCCGCCATCGAGGGCATCCAGGACGAACTCTTCTGAATGCGATAGACACACTGGCGAGATCACGTGCGCGGCCGCTCGGACCGCCTCGGTGTCCTATAGCGGCCGGCTACGGCCGCCGCTGCGCAGGCCGCCGTGCACGTCCACCCGACGGGCTGTACCCTCGCGAACCACCACTGATCGCACACCGTATGACCGACGTAGCGGGCGAACCCGCGAAATCACGCTTGACGATTGGTCTCGAAGGGGAGTCGTCCCAGCCGCCTGGCCACGAAGCAGGCAAGGTATCCCGCGAAGACGTGATACAGCAGCGGGGAGAATTCCTCGCGTACCTCGCCGTGTACCGGCAGTACCTCGTCAGCCGCCTTGACCAGCTCGTCATCGGCGGCGTCGGCTACGGCGATAACGGTCCTGCCGAAGGAGCGGGCTCTGTCGAGAACCGCGCGTGCGCGGTCGTGGCTGCGGCCCGGAGGCGCGATCACGAAGGTGGGCATGTCCCGTGGGCGGGCCAGGGCCTCGACGTGTTCCCATTCCTCCAGATCCTGGCCAGCGGCGAACACTCCGGCCGCCTCGACGACCTTCGCCGCGGCGTACTGTGCGGTGCCGTACCCAGGACCGCTGCCGAGCGTGATCATGATGGGTGCGTGGGCGATCCGCGCTGCGAGCTGTTCGCATCGCTCCCTTGCCACCGCCGCAGTGGCTTCAATGGAGCCGGCTGCGGCGAGCAACTCGCTGCGCAACTGCTCAGCTTCCGCCGCCGAGTATCGGTCCCGACGGTGGCCCAGGCCGATCGCGGTCAGGGCCATCCCCAGCAGGCTCGCCTGGTAGGTCCGAATCCCCGGTGACGGCTTGGCGCCGGTCAGCGGCAGCACGAGCGCATGATCAGCGGCACGAGTGATCGCGCTGCCGGGAGTGGTGGTGATGGCCAGGGTCAGTGCTCCATGCTCGCGGACCCGCTCCAGTGTCTGCAGGACCCGTTCAGTACGGCCCGAGGCCGACGCGGCGATCACGACCGTCCCCCTGGGAAGGGCAGGAGGACGGTCCCAAGCCGCGCCGTACCGAAGAAGCCGAAGCGCACTCAACGGGTCACAGGGGACATCGGCCAGCGACTTGAAGGCCAACTCCGAGGCGAGCGAGGAGTGGAAGGAGTCGCCGTCCCCCGTCAGGTAGATGCCGGACGCCGTCACCCAACGGGCGTCGTCCAGCAGCATCTCCACCTGCTCGGCGGTGGGGCCGATCAGAGTGCGAAGGTCTGCCGCCAGAGCGTCACCTTGAGCCAGCATCTCCTCCAGCGTGTAGGGGTGATGCACGGTGGTCCGCCTTCCGTCTCGTCAATCGAGGGGCACAGCCTGCGCGGCCGCCCTCACGGCTGCAGCCCGCGCACGATCTCTACGTACGCTTTGACCTTCCCGACATCGATGAGCCCGCCCCAGCCGCCGCGCTCCAGGCAGGTCCCGACGAAGGCACCGTCCGCCGCGCTCAGCAGCCGAGCGGCGTTGTCATGGTTGGTGTGGCCGGCCAGGATGATCGGCAGATCCGGCGTCGTGGCGCGGACCGCGGCGATCATCTCCAGCACGATCGCCTCATCCTCATGACACAGGGAGACCGCGTCCGCGCCGACCTGCCGGGCCGCCTTCGCCACCTGCCCGACTGTCTTGCCGCCGCCGAACCAGGTGTAATGCATCGACTCCACCTCGGCGATGATGCCGACGTTCCAGGCGTCGATCTTCTTGCGGTACTCCATCACGGACAGGGGATCGGCCTCGACCATGCCGTGCGTCGTCAAAGTTGCGCCCACCAAGGCGCCCGCGCGTACGAAGGAGCCGCCGGCGACCTTCGCCACAGCCAGCGACGCCTGCACCGCGTTGCGCATGAGCTGCACCCCGACATGGAACTCAGGACGGGTGACCTGCGCGACGGCGCGAGTGATGACGCTCATCGCCGCGATCCGCGCCGGATCGGACTGCTCGCCGGTGCTGTAGACACGATCCACAGTCTGGATCAGACACCCGTCCGCACCGCCCTCGTCCAGCGCACGAGCCGAAGCGACGGCGTCGTCGAGTATCTGCTCGAAGGTGCCCTCGCGATGAAACGGCGTCCCCGGCAGAGGCTTCAAGTGAATCATTCCGAGGACAGCCTTGTGCCGCCCGAATGCCTCGAGGTTGTGCACGCCGCCTCCGATGATCAGTCGCTGCCGCGATGAACGTCGTGCTCGTCATGCCAAGATCGGCAAATCCGACCATGTCACCTTCTCGGCAGACGGAACAGTGATGGGAAGGTGACAACATCACATACGGTCGTGCGAGCCTGCGGCGTCCTTGGGATTCAGATATCGCGGCGGGAGCACCGATTATGACCCGCGAGGCCAATTCTGGATGAGGGCCGGAAAGGGGCTCCGGCGTGATCGTTACTTATGCAACGGATGCCGCGCGCGATGGGCGACCTCGTCGGCACGACTCTCTAGAGATCGAGAAGGAAGTCGAAGTTTCCCTCTTTCGCCCCCAACAGCCACGCCTTGGCTTCGGCGGGCGTGAACACATGGGGCTGACGATCGGGGTTCTGGGAGTCGCCGAGCAGGACGTAGCCATCTACGACGGCAACGCGCACGCAGTTTCCGCCACCTCCGCTGTGCCGGGAGACCGTCCACTCGACGTTGGTCAGGTCGAACGAAGACGGGTGCGGCTTGCGCGGTGTCACTGCTGTAGCTCCTTGATCTTTTCCTTGAGAAGTGCACGTGTATCGTCGGGGCTGAGCGCCCGCTCCCACAAATCGGTGAAGACCTGGGTGTAGCGCCCGACGTCCGCCTCGTCGTCGAAGTACACCGAACTGGCCATGGTCTCCACCCATGCGACGGCACGGGCGGCTTCGGGGAAGTGCATGAGCACGAAGGGGCCCGCCATCCCGGGGTGGCATCCGGTCGAGTCCGGCAGGACCCGGATTGTGTTTCGGGATCGCTCGGATTCGACGAGCAGCCGCTCCAGCTGTGTCTGAGTCACCGCCCGATCTCCGACGATAGGGCGGAGCGCGCCCTCGTCGATGAGAGCGCGGAAGTCCTTGAGTGCGCCGTCCGACATCTGCTGCTGCCGGTCCATACGAACGTCTACGAGGGCTCTGACCTCTGCGGGCCTCAGCTCGGGACGCATGCCAGCGATCACAATCCGGGCGTAGTCCGGAGTCTGGAGGAGCCCCGGAATGAGAGTTCTCTCGTAGTTGAAGAGTGCGGCGGCCCGACGCTCCATTTTCAGGAAACCTTCGAACTGCATAGGGCCGAGCAGCGCCTCGTTTCGCCGCCACAGTGCAGGGCGTGGTCGGCCGGTCGGCATTGTGTCCGCGCTTACAAGCTGCAGGATCTCGGAGCGTTCGGTGGCGTCGGCCTGATAGCAGTCCAACAGGGCCTCGGCCAGCTCGCGCGAGACCCGGCGTCGTCGACCTCGCTCCAGCCTGCTCAGCCCGCTCTTGTCGATCCTTATGCCGCGTTCGCGCAGCACCGGGTGCTCGGCGACATCGCCCTGCGTCATGTTACGGCGCTCGCGCAATTCTTCGAAGCGTAGCCCGACCTCAGCGATGAGCAGCGACCACGGCGGTTGCTTCATTTCCGACACGGGGGCCAGTGTGACGGCTCTCCACGAGTCGATACAACCATCTATCGAGCAATTTGCTCGACCATGTTGCTAACCCTGAATGGAGGGAGGATCCTGGCTCGGGGGGGCACAGCGGGCGGGGAGCCCGTTGCTCCATCTGGCACCTGCCGCTCTTGCGCCGCTGGACACCTGTCCGACGTTCGACTCGGGAGGATTGACGCGATGCCCCGCCCCACGTTGTTCCGCCTCCTGGTACAGGAGCGTCACTGGGACAACTGGGCGGTGTTCTGCGACCACTTCGAGGAGGCGGCACGGGCGCTCGCCAAGGAGGCTCGTGATCCTCGGCTTGCGAGCGTCACGGTGGCTCGGCGCACCTTCGACCGTTGGTTCGCCGGCGACTGGTACGGGCGCCCGCAGAAGGACGCGGCGCGGGTGCTGGAGCGTCTCCTGGGTTTTCCCCGGACGGAGTTGTTCGCGCCGGCGCCTGATGTCCTCGAAGCCCGAAAGACGGTCCACGACCGCGGCGGCTTACGGGCATCCATCGAAATCGGCCAGCGATGGCCCACGTCGCGGCTGTTCCTGTCCACAGCAGATGACGTCGCGGACTCTTGGGAACTGGCGGGCCGCAAGGTCCTGGACGGCACCACCTCCGCTGTCCACTTCCTTCCGGCGAAACGGCGCGATGACGAGGTCACTCTTCATCCTCCAGACCCTGGAGCCCTTGCGAGGTTCCTCCGGCAGGCTCGGCGTGGCCTGGTCGTCGGGGTGGAGGAGCAAGACGACGACCTGCGTCTCTACGTGATCGACTCCGTGAACGCCCGCAAGAACCTGGCCGCCTTCACCCCACAGGATGAAGGACTTGCGGTCCCCGCTGCCCACGAGCTGGACGACCTGACGTACGGCATTCTGTGGTCCTTGGTGCAGCTCGACGACGGGCTCCTTGCAGACGACCAGGTTCTGGATGAAGAGCAGCAGGTGCTCAAGACCTATCTGCAGCTCCCACGCTCGGCGCCCAGCCGAATGACACTGCCTCTGCTCACGTCGGTAGGGGCGAGATGGCTCGGCTCCTCGTTCTGCGCGCAGCACATCCAACGTCATCTCGATGGAGCGCCGGAACCGCCGCTGTTCTGGACCAGAGAGCAGACGGGTGAGGAGGCGGCTGCCTGGCTGTTCTTCCGGCATAAGATCGCGTACCTGCAAGGCCTTCGGCAGCGGTTCGGTGGCGCGGCCAGCCCACTGGCGCGGACGTTCTGCATCCCGGAGAACGAAATCGCCCGCACCGGCCGCTACGAGCGTGTGCTGCTGTTTCTGGCTATCGCGCTAATGGAGATGTACGGCATCCGCGTCCAGGTCACGACGCACCCCGAGTACTCCGCCGTTGACGGGTTCGCGCTGGTGCCCGGCAAGCGCGCGATCGTGGCGAACTGGGTGCGTACCGAAGCAATTTGGGTGGCGGACATCACCACTGCACGGGCTGACCTGCGTAGCTACCACGAGGCCGTCAGGGACGCCGCCGAGCAGACCATCCTGCAGGGCCCCGACCCCGAGACGAGGCTGCGCGCCCTGGCTGGTTATCTCGACCTGGATTGGAATTGGGTCACCAACCGGTGCAACGACCTGGGTGATTGCGGCTTTGCCAACGTGGTGAGGCCGCGCAGCAGACTGCTCAGCATCGACGCCCTTGATGAGGTGCTGCGCTTTCTTGGAAGCCTTGCCCCCGATCGTTAGGCCCGCAAGGCTGACCCTGTCCAGCAGTCGGCCCCTCCCACAGAAAGGCACCCTGTGCCAGACAAGAGCCGCATCCTGGTGGTTACCCTCGGCGGCACCATCGCGATGACCAAAACCTCCGGTGAGACCGGCGGGGTGACGCCACGCCTGACCGGAGCCGACCTCGTCGCCGCGGCGCCCGGCCTGGGTGAAGGAGCCGCGATCAGCGTCGAGGACTTCCGCCGGGTCCCGGGCGCGTCGCTCACCGTGGACGACATCGCCGAGCTTGCCGAGCGACTTCGCAAAGCTGCGGCCACCGGCTCGGACGGCTTCGTCGTCACACAGGGAACCGACACCCTAGAAGAGACCGCCTTCCTGCTGGACCTTCTCTACGACGCCGACGCGCCCCTTGTGCTGACCGGGGCAATGCGCAACGCCGCCATGCCGGGAGCCGATGGGCCGGCGAACCTGCTGGCGGCCGTGCGCACCGCCGCCAGCACCGATGCCCGCGGCCTGGGAGCACTCGTGGTGTTCGCCGATGAGATTCACGCGGCACGCCACGTACGGAAGGTCCACTCCACCAGCATCGCCGCCTTCGCGTCACCGGGCGCCGGGCCAATCGGCCACATGATCGAAGGAATTCCGCGGCTGCACTTCGCGCTCGAACGTCAGGGCGCTGTGCCGCCGCCGGTACGGCCGGCCATCGTCGAGATCGTACACACCACCCTGGGGGGCGACAGCTGGGTGCTCGACGGCCTCGCGGGCCGCGCGGATGGTGCGGTCATTGCGGCATTCGGTGCTGGCCACGTGCCGAAGACCTGGGTCGAGCGTCTCCAGCGGCTGGCCGAGTGCATTCCGGTGGTGCTCGCCTCCCGGACCGGTGCAGGCAGCGTCCTTTCCGGCACCTACGCCTTCCCCGGCTCCGAGAGCGACCTGCTGGCCCGTGGACTGATCAGCGCCGGCCCGCTGGATCCGTATAAGGCGCGGCTGCTGCTCCTGGCCCAGTTGCGGGCAGGAGCCGACCGCGCGACGGTTGAGACCGCGTTCGCCGAACGCTGCTGATCACACTTACGAGCAGGAGATCCACATGCGCGCCGCCCAGTTCAGCCGGGGCCGGGAGTTCATCTTTGCCATCGACCACGGGGAAGACTTCTTTACCTCACTGGAGAAGCTCTGCGCCGAGCACGGGATCCGTGCCGGCTACATCCCCACCTTCATTGGAGGGTTCAGCTCCGCCAAGCTGGTCGGCACCTGCGGCCCTTTGGAGCATCCCGAGGCCCCACTGTGGGATCACGTCGAAGTGAAGACGCTCGAGGTGCTCGGCGGCGGAACGCTGGCCTGGGATACCGACAGGGATTGCCTGGCGCCGCACATCCATGTCTCCGCCGGGCTGAAAGCCGACTCCGCCGACGGACGAACCAGCCACCTGCTCGCTGCTCAGGTGCAGTTCATCGCCGAGCTCGTCATCGTGGAGGTCACGGATCCCGCCCTTACCCGCCCCCGGCAGCCGAACCTGTTCGACGTCCCGCTTCTCACTTTCGGACAGCAGCCGCAAAGGCCCAGGTAGCGGGCTATTCATGTCTACGGCCCTGTTTCGCCGGTGAATCCCCCTTCCTAAGTTGAGGTCGCGAATGCCCAGCATCCTCCGCATAGCGGGCATAATGGCGGCGTGGGAGAGGTCGATCACCCAACGTCGCCTGGCGCGTGCCTGCTAGTAGAGGGGCCCGAAGATGTGCAGCTTCTGCGCCATGTGCTTGCATATGTGGACATACCGTTCACGGTCAAGTACGTCGGTAGTGACATAGCGCGCACACGCCCTCTGTTGGAGAGGCTCGCCGGCCACAAGTTGATCATTGTCTCTATCCTGGGCCAGCGACCCCCTGCCGAGGTCATATCAACAATCGCGGAGGTGTCCCGCACCACGAGGCCGGTGCTTCTTCTGGCCGCCGATCGAGTGATCACGGCAGATTGGCCCGCAGCTCTGCATAACCTTCCCGTGGTCTTCGCTGACGGTGACCCTGAGGCCATCGGTAAGCGACTTCGCGCGACGGTCCAACTCCTGGTCAGCGACTATGAGAGAGATTTTGAGAAGGCGGTTGCAGCCCAAGTTCGGTCCGCACGAGCCAAGGAACCCGGCTACGGCGTAGATATAGAACAATTAGAGCCCACTCGAGTCCCCCCTGGAAATGACTTAGAAAGATTTGAGCCTGCGAGTGCGCTCGTCGACTACTCCGAGGCAAGCCTCAGTCAACTCGTGGTCCAGGCAAGGGAGGATTCCGGTTCATTTCTAGAGCGAAAATTCGGAGTCTGGCTTGTTCAGGATCTCGGGAATCGGGCCCTGGAGGTTCCCAGCGATGCCTCCAGCAGAGCAGTACTGGCTCCGCCACCCAGGCCTTGGGATGCGGCGATCTGGGTTGACGCGCTCGGCTCCCCCAGCTTCAACCCCGTCCTTGTGAAGTACGGCCGCAATGAAATACAAAAATTCGACCTGCAGGAAAGCATGTTCGACCTGGATCTGCTTTTCGGCATCTTCATCCACGATGATGGTGAGCCGGAATGGGAGATCGGCAACGACGCCATCGTCGTCAGTATCGGGATCCACCAACTGGCGCACTACAGCAAGCGCCAATTCCGCAAGCTTATGGTGGAAACCCGCGACAGGCTGGTGCTCAGCCAGTCATGAGTATGACCTTTGCGGCGCGTCTACAGTTTGCCCTTAGCCAGCTGGATCAAGCGCCCAACACCACCGGCAAGGGAATGCGTCTGCAGCAGGTCATGGAGCTGGTGATCAGTGCGGCCCCTGGATTCACGGTCGTTGATCGCAACAAATTGGACATGCCCAAGAGTGCGGAAATTGATTTGTGGATATCCCATGACAGGCGGCCCGTCATACCTTTCATCGATCCACTCGTCCCGATCGAGTGCAAGAACGAAAACGGAAAGGCTTCGGCCAGCCAGATCCGAGATTTTGCTGGAAAGATCCAGGCAACGGGCGGGTCAGACGGCCTGCTCGTGGCCCGCAAGGGCCTATCTGGGGAAGGCCTCGAAAGCGCGCATAACGCGATTCATGGCTTTCTGAACAACGGCATCAGAATCCTCGTCCTGACCGGCAATGACTTATCCAAGATGCGCAAACCTAGTGACTTCGCACCTCTCCTGAAAGAGCGCTACGTAGAGCTCCGACTCAATCGCACCTACGTCACCTTGTAGCTGAATTAAGGCGCGCTTTCCTGAGCTGGCCAGTGTGCACGGAAGTGAATACGTTTGTGGGGCGGCAGCCAGCCGTGGTGCCCTTGCCCATGTACTCGCACTTCCCGCAACGGGGCAATTTGCAGGCGGATCAGCGGGTCGTTGTTGATTTAGGGGCCAGCTCAGGTCGGGCGGTGACGGTGTCGCGTAAGAAGCTCAGCTTGGAGTAGAACGTGTGCTGTTCTGCCAAGCCGCTTGTCGCAAGGTGGTCCGAGAGCCAGCGGTCGATGCGTTCCATCTCCCGCAGTACCTCATCTTCGTCATGCTCCAGAAGGCTCCGCGAGCGCCGGTACTCCAGCTCACACTGCGACAGGACCACCTCGGGTGCCGCCATAAGGGAGCAGTGATCGAAGAAGATGCCATAGACGTGGCCGGTGCGCATCGACTCGCACTGGACGTCGTAGCGGACGCGCCGGAAGGGCGGCATGGCCTGCACCTGGAGGCCGAGCCTTGAGCCCAGGTACTCTCCGAAGCCGTCTGGAGCAACCTCGATGTCGGCGTACAGCTGCTCACGGCGTGCGAAGGCGTCCTCCGCATACCACTTGCGCTTCAGCACGTGCTTCCCGTCGACAGTGGGGATGAAAGACGCGTAGCCGCGTTCCGCAGCGGGGGCTGTGACCTCGAATAGATGGTTCTCGAAGGAGTAGATCTGGAATTCGTCGCGGTACTCCGGCCGGCAGTCGGGTAGCTCGCCGTAACGGAGGGCCTTCAGCAGCTCCATCGAGGCCGCCCAGATGTCCGTGCCCAGCGCCAGGTTGTACTTGTACTCCAGTTCTGTGCCCGCGAAGTGGGTGTGGAAGTACCTCAGGTGGTTGTTGAGCCGGAGCGCCGACGTCCTGTGTGCGGCCAGCATCGGGTCCAGCCAGCGCAGCGCTTCCACCGAGCCTCCGCCGACCGGCTCGCGAGTGACGCGGACGAAGCAGGCGTCCTCGGGGTGGAACCGGATCTGCGCGTACGCGTGGTATCCGTCAGGGTGTTCGGCCAGGTAGCACAGCGGTACCAGACCAGGAGCGGAGGCCTCGCCGATCATCTCGCGCAGGGCCGCGCCGGCCATGGCGTCGGGCAGCAGGGCACTGCCCTCAATCAGGCCGCCTCCGAGCGGGGTGCTTTCTGCGGTCAGGGCGGTGACCTGGCACATACCAAGCGCGTCCCACCTCACGACTACTGTGATGCTCGGGACGCAGACCTCCTGCGAAGGCACCCGGACCAGGACGATCGGTTCGTCCGGGCGGCGGGGCGCGATCCCATTCAGCAGATGGACTCCTCCCAGGACGACCCAGGTGCCTCGCGGCTGCGCGTCATTGTCCATGGCTGGTACCTCCTCCAGGAGCGGGCACGTCAGCGTGCCTCTCCATGTCGTCGCTCTGGTTTCCGCTCGCCGCCTACACGGTGCGCGCCCGGAGGGTCATCCGGCCGCATTCACGGACCGAGCCGGGTGGCGGCATAGGGTGTGGCGGGTGACTCACGGTGTGCCTGGACAAGTGACCTTGGACGCGGCGATCGCTGATGCTCGCCTCGCTGTACTGGAGTTCGACGACGCTCGGGCCTGGCTGGATCGGGCCCGTCAAAGGCCAATGGAGCCGCTGGCGGCGGAGGTCTGGGTGACCGACCCCACCTGCAAGCACGTCCTGCTTGTGAGGCATCGCTGGCGCGGTTGGGTGCCGCCCGGAGGCAAGGTCGAGCCAGGTGAGACACCACGAGCCGCCGCGTCCCGCGAACTCGCTGAGGAGACCGGTCTGCGGGCTGAGCTGCTGCCAGTTCCGGCGGCGGTATCCGTACGTTCCTACCGTGCGGACTGGTCGCCGACGCTGGGCCTGTCGTATGCCGCGATCATCGACCGTGATGTCCCGCTCCACGGACAGAGCGGCCAGCCGCCGAAGTGGTTCCAACTCGGCGACGAGTGGGAGAGCGTCTTCCCCGAGGATCGCGACCGTATCCAGACGCACGTGCGCAGCCTGGCGGCCGAGCACCTGGGCGAGGTGGGCTGAGCCCCGTCGCGGACCACCCATCAGATGATCTTGTCGATCTGGGCGAGGACGTCGTATGGCAGCGTCAGAAGCCGAAGGTCGTGCAGGAAGCGGGCCCATACCGGCGTCAGCCCAGGTTGCTCCCTGAACTCCGGTTCGCTGATATGCCCGGTGGCGTAGGCAGCGGTGCGTTGCGCGTACCGCTGGAGCTGATCAGGGTGTATCCATCGGGGAGCGCGTACCTCTCGAGCGGACGGGCGGAGTGGACCGGTTGTCTGAGCCTGGTAGATCCACCAGCGGTGGCCGACTTCGCCGCTGATCGAGCGACGGCACCGGTTGAGCCGCCATGCGGTCAGCAGCAGGTCGAGGTGGGTGACTGCCATGCCTACTTCTTCGGCGACCTCCGCGATCGCGGCCTGCTCGGGGCTGCCGTGCTGGTCGATGTGACCGGCAACGGGGGCGATACCGGGGGGTGGCGTCCCCCGTTCGAACATCAGGAGTCCGGCCGGCGAGGAGATGAGCACCCCGACGCTTGTGCGGTCGCAAAGTGTGTCGGGGAAAGCCAGTGCGGTCATGGCTTCTCCCCAGGCCGTTGGGCGACGACGACGAGCCAACTCGTCACGATCGGAGCTTCGGGGGTGGTCAGGGCATACGCCTTGTCCAGGATCTCCAGGCGCTGCTCGTGGGTGAAGTCGCCGACGGGCCGGGTGAAGATCGGGATCGAGAGCCATGCCTTCTTCTCCGCCATGGTGCTGTGCTGAGCGGTGACCTCGGTGTCCAGGACGGTCAGCCCTGCGGCGGCTAGGTGCTCGGTGGCGGCCTCCAGTGACAGCTTGGGTTGTGCCTCCATGGCTAGGGGCGGCGTGTGGCCGTACTCGCGGACGGCGATCTGGTGGATCAGTGTGGTGAGCGAGGGGCCAGTGTGCGCGGTCTTCTCGTCCGGGTGGGCGACTCCCGCGAAGCCACTGCCGACGTTGAACACGAACCGGCCGCCGGGCCGCAGAACGCTCCGAACCGCGGTGAACACGGCCGGGACGTCGGTCTTCCAGATCGCCGAGTTACACACCACGGCGTCGACCATGCGGGGGACGTGCTCAGCAAGCTCCTCGGCCTGGGCGGTGACCCATGACAGGCGCGGGTCGGTCACGATACGGCGACCAACTCGCTGCATGGCGGCGGCGTTGTCCAGGGAGATGACCCGGGCCTCGGCTGGGACCAGGGCGAGGACCGCCTCGGCAGTGGCGCCGGCTCCGCCGCACAGGTCGACCACCAGGCGGCTGACGGAGAGGCCTGCGCGCCGGGCCAGGTCGCGGCTGGTAGCGCCGTACATGGGGAAGTCGCGGGTGAAGGCGGCGTACGCCTCCGCGGTGGTGTCTTCGTCCCAGCCGAGAAGGGCGTCCTGGGGTGCCATGCTGTACCTCGCTTTGGGGAGAAGAGTCGCGCTCGGTCGCGGGGCCGAGGTTCAGAACAGGAAAGCCTGGACCGCGGCACTCGGGGAGGAGAACGGGCCGAGGACGATGCGGCGGCCGGTGAGCGCGCCGAGGTCGAGGACGTAGTGCATCTCCTCGTCTCGGTCGAGGACGGCGAGGATCTGTGAACCGATGCAGGAGACGGTGGCGAAGCCGTGCTCACCTTTCCGTAGGTCGTACAGATAGAGCGCCCGCTTACTCCTGCCCGTGCGAAGGAGGTCCCCTTCGGCTGGCGGGGTCCATGCCTCCAGCACCAGCGGAGCGTTCATATCAGTGAGCGCGTCGGCGGCGCGCGCGACATGCTCCTCATGGGCAGTGCGGGCGGCAGCCAGGTCGATCAGGCCGGTCAGGGCTTGGAGCTTGGCCGCGGCCCGTACGATCTGCGGCAGTTGCAGGCGGCGGGCGAGCGCGTCTTCGAGATAGCGAACGGCGCGGCCGTCGGGGCTCTTGGTCACGTAGGTAGCGAAAAGTGCGCCCTGTTCGTCGAGGCGGGAGCGCTTGCGTGGCTCGGCGGCGGTGCCGACCTTGGTCGCTCCGTCGGCGAAGGTCGCCAGGTACAGCCAATGCGGCTGGGCCATGTAGCGGACGAGCGCCTCAGGGGCGTGGCCGCCCTGATGGAACTGGTGGGCGAAGCGGAAATCGTCCTGCCGAGCGCACCGGGCGCACTGCCCGCTCTGCTCTGCAGGCGCGCGGTCGGGGCAGGCAAGGGCCTCCACACGGACGGACCCGGCGAACTGGTACCGACCCGTGCACCAACGGCCGGCAACGGCCACCCGGAAGCCGAGGCGCTGGCCCATGAACTCGGCGTACGCCAGCGACCCACCGGGAAGCGGAGCGAGCAGCAGCCGGGGATCGCCGGTCGCCCACGTGACGCCGTGGCACACGTACTCGGCGGCTTCGAATAAAGGCACTGGCACGATGTGTTCCTCGTCGTGGGGTGAGGGTGGTTCAGATGGCGAGCTCGAGGCGGCCGGCAAGGGCGTCGGCTACGGTCTTGAACACGGTGTCGCGGTCCATGTCGGTGACGTCCAGGGACAGCCAGTTGCCGCGTTGTTCCTGTTCGTTCAGTTGGGCCAGGACGGTGTCCTGGTAGCGGATGAAGTCCTCGTCGCCGCTGCCGGAGTGGCCGGTCTCCAGCGAGGTGAACTCGCCCTTGCGCCGCAGAGCTTCGCGGGCGCCGAGGCGCAGAAAGATCACAAGGTCGGGTTCGGTGAGGTGGGCGAAAACCTGCTCGGCGAGGTGCGTGGAGACGGCCGGGTTGACCGCGTAGCGGGCGAGGATCTTGTGGTGCGCGTTGTCGAGAATGACGTGGGTACCGGCGGCCAGCGCGGGCTGGATAACGAGCTTGTCCTGGAGGGAATACCAGGCAGCCAGCGCCAGCAGCCAGTAGTGGTCGCCGCAGGCCTGGGCGACCCGCACGTCGCGGCGGTAGACGAGTTCGTTGAGCCGGTCCAGATAGGCGGACAGATCAGGGTCCATGGGGACGTCGGTGGTGTGCTTGCCGACGAGGATGGCCGGGTGGCCGGTGTCGAGCAGGGCAAGGTGCAGGCGAGCGGCGAGAGTGGACTTGCCCGCCCCGTCGATGCCGGTGACCGTGATCTGCCGCCCGCGGGCGGCCCCGTGGGTGGCAGGGTGTGCTGCGACCGTCATGGTCGTATCCCTCCGTTTCAGATGAGGCGGGCTGCCAGCCGGTTCGTGAGGATGTCGCGGATGCGGCCGACCAAGAGGGCGCGCCGCCGGACGACGTCACCGTGACGCTCATTCGACAGGTCCGCGGGGTAGTGGCGGGCGAGGTTGTTGGAGATGACGTGGAGGTAGCCGAAGCCAATCCCCGCGTTGCGCGCAGCCGCCCCCATCGAGCCGATCTCGGGATCCACGAAGGCGTGCTCGGCGTGCCTGGCCAGCCAGTCGCGGTTCTCCAGCAGGATCGATGGGGAAGTCACGTGGAGGCCCGTGTGCACACCGGGCTGGGCGACGGCGAAGTCGCCGAAGAAGTCGTTCCACGTGACGAGCTCACCGTCGACGAGGCTGGCATTGCCGGTCGCGAGCATCGTGTTGGGCTCGATCTGGGGTGCCAGAGCGCCGACCTTGCCCACGTAGACAAGGTCGCTGGCCCCGAGCTCGGCCAGTCGGTGGACCACGCGGCCGGCAACGTCGCCCCAGATACTGTGCCGGAAGCCGAGGTAGACCACACGACGGCCGTGCATCGTGGCCCGGTGCCAGGCATAGCCCGGCCCGTGCGTCCATACCGCGTCGGCAGGTGCCAGATGCTCCAGCGCCCAACCGACGATGACCAGGTCGCCGTCGAGCCCGAGGTTGAGCTGCGCGACGGCCGCACGGCACAGAGCTGGGTCGGGCAGTTGGTATGTGACGTTGTCAGTGGGACGACCGGTCATCGCGAGGTACGTCGCAATGATCAGCCCGTAGTGGTGGATGTAGTCGGTGCCGGGGAACGCCTTGACCAGCAGGTCTCGGCCGTGGGCCTCTGCCGTGGGGCGCTCCCAGTTGAAGAGCTTGCCGTCCTTCTCGTACCGGGAGATCTCCGCTCGGCGGTCATATCCGCCAATGACCCGGATGTTGTCCCAGGACTGTTCCTGAACGAGGTGGTGGACCTTGATCTGCAGGTAGCGCAGCAGGCGGCCCGGGCTCATCGTGTGCCCGTCCACATTGATCGGCGCCGCGGGCAGAACCGCACTGGTGCTGCCGGCGAGCATCTGGTCGGGCGCGAGGCTCATGAGCGAGCCTCCGGGATCCGCACACTGCTGCCCGCTGCCGATCGGACGACGGCGATGTTCCGCCGGATCAGGTCGAACCGCTCCTCCGGGATCGGCCCGAGGTGTTCGATGCGCGGAGTCTTGGGCTTCTCATACGGCCCGTCGAGGAGCATCGCGATGCCCAGCGCGCCGAGCACGACTGGGGCGGCGCCGTCGACGGAGGCAATCCACTCATGCTCGCGCTGTTCGACCAGCTCCAGATGTCCGGTTCGGCCGAGGCCCAGCAGCCGGTAGACGATCCGCTCGTCGACCATGCCACGGTCCTCCAGGTAGCGGGTGGCTGTCCACCGCGTACGGCACAACTGCTCCTCGGGAGCGGGATGCCGGGAAGCGGGCAGTGCGATCGCGCCAACGTAGTCGCTGGAGACGAAGTGGTCGTAGCAGCGCAGCCACTCTTCGTCGTCCGCCGCGTGCAGTACTGCGCACAGGCGGAACTCATCGCTCATATCGTGGATCTCACGAGCGGCCTCGTCGCTGGCCTTGATAGTCGCGGCTCCGTCCCGCATGACGTCCGGAAGGATGATCTCGCGGGCGCCGACCGCGCAAGCAGCCGCAACCAGATCGGCGGCCGGCAGAGCGTGGCCGAGATCGAAGACGCCATTGTCGACGATGATCTCCGCGCCACGTTCGGCCTCCCGACGGAAGAACGCCCGATAGGTGGAGTCGGACAAGACGCGCTGGGCGGCCACATGGTGCACGCGGGCCGGCTCCTGGGCGACGAACATCTCCAAGTATTCGGGCGGCGCGATCACCGAAAAGTCGATGGTCTTGGCCATCACACCGCTCCCCGCTGCCCCGAGGCGATGGTGAGGAATTGCTGGGAGAGGACCGGATCGTGCTTGAAAAGGCCGCCGACCTGCAGGGTGGTGGTGCGGGCGGCTTCCATCCGCACCCCTCGCATACTCATGCACAAGTGGGTTCCGCGGACGGCGACCGCCACATCTTTGCCGCCGACCACGCGGGCGATCTCCTTGGCGACCTGCCGGGTGAACCGCTCCTGCACCTGGAGCCGTCCGGCGTAGTGCTGAGCGATCCGCCCGAACTTCGACAGCCCGATCACCTCACCGTCCGGCAGGTAACCGATCGCGACCTCCAGGTTCATGGGCAGCAGGTGATGCTCGCACAGGGACCACACGCTCATGCCGCCAACCACGACGAGCTGAGCGCTGAGGCGGGTCTCCGTGAAGGACGTGACCATGGCACAGGGCTCGGGCATCAAGAATGAGCTCCACCAGGACGCGACCCGGGCCGGCGTGTCGACCAGGCCCTCCCGCTCGGGGTCCTCGCCGAGCGCGGCCAGCAGTTGGCCGATCAGCTCGGTGACGCGCTTGGTGTCGACCGGTCTCGGCGCTGCAGGGCCAGGCTGTGCTGGCACGGTCGCACTTTGACCGGGCGTGGAACCGTAGACGGCGTTCGTCATGGACGTCGCCTCGGTTGCAATGGTGGGGGAATTGAACATGGGGTGGGCGCTCATCGCTCCTCCACGTCGAAGCGAGCCCAGCTGTGCTCCGTCTCCCGGACCTGGACGGCGACCAGTCGGCCGGGGATACCCGGCTCGACGTTCTGGATGAACCAGCCAGCCAAGAACTGAGCCAGATGCTCAGAAGTCGGCTCGACGGGCATGATCTCGTGCAGGTTGTGGTGGTCAAGCTCGGTATCCAGGAACCTTCTGAACGGCGCGAGGTCCCCGAAGTCGGTGACGAAGCCTGGGCCTTCCAGGACCGCCGCAGTGAGGATCAACTCGACCTCGTAGCTGTGCCCGTGCTGCCGCGAGCACTTGTGCTCCGGCGCGAGGCTGGGGAGCCGGTGCCCGGCCTCGAAGTCGAACAACTTGCCGATGGTGTGCTTGCCCGGCGGGAGCGATACCGAGCTGAAGTCCATGGACTCCCCCTGAACGTGAGTTTCGGCGATATGAGCGGCTGGGGACCGCAAGCCAGGTGACTGCTGGTTGTGGGTTCTCGGGAAATGACGTGAGAGCGCACCTGACCTGCGGTTCTGTCGAAGAAGGTTCATCCACAAGGTCAGCGGCCTCGCTTGTCACCCCACAGCAGTACGTGAAGGCGTTGGGTCATCGACCAGCCGCGGGCGATTACGTCGTCGGCCAGCTCGCGGGCCCGAGAGATGACCGCGTCGGGAGTCGTGCCCTCCGGCATCACGTACACCGGAGTCAGCCCGTAGCGCTGCACCAGATCCTCGATCTCGTCCAGGTCCGACCTGTCGGTAGCGACGAACTTGAAGGTCGAGCGACCGCTTTCGGCCAGGGCGGTCAACGCCTCGGGGACGATGCGCACTCTCTGTGGCACGCTGGCGTTGGACAGCTTGGGCGAGACATTGAAGCGGACACCGTCGATGAGGAGTCCGGAGAGCGGCGCGAATGTGCCATTCGTCTCGAACTCCACTCGGCGGCCGGCGTCGACCAGGCGGCGCACCAACGGGACGAGCTTCCTCTGCTGGATCAGTGGTTCCCCGCCGGTGATCACCACGAGCGGCGTATCCAGAAGCAGCAGTTCGTCTCCCACCTCCATGACGCTGCGCCGCGACGACTCGTTGCGCAGGTCGTATCGGACGTTGTCCCAGGTGTAGGGGGTGTCGCACGGCATCCGCCCGCTACAGGTCAGGTTGCACCGAGAAAGGCGGAGGAAGGCCGCCCGCGTGCCGAGGCTGGGCCCTTCGCCCTGGAATGTGGGGCCGAACAGTTCCGCGACGATCAGGCCGGTTTCCCGTATCGAGATGGCAGCGGTGCTTTGCTCGCTCATGGTTCTCCTGCTCGCATCAAGCCACGTGATGTAAGGCCTGAGATGTTCGGGACGCTCCACCGCGCGGCGTAGTCCGTCACGAAAGCGTGATCGTTTCCGCAGTTGCGGACGGCTGTCGCGCCAAGCGCTGCTCGGCGGCTGCGCGGCGGACACACAAGGGACGTGTGGTCACGCCGCGGCAGGTATCGCGGCGGCCGGTAGGACGCCTGCGTCACAGGGCACTGCCGGTCAGGTCGAAAACGGCCACGACGGCTTTTCCCCCTTGAACCGCCTGGACCATCCAGGCAGTCGCGAACTGCGCGACCAGGAACAGGCCGCGACCGCCCTCGTTTTCGACATTGCCAACTTGGTCCACCGATGGAGCCGTCGGGATTGCACTGATGTCAGTTCCGCGGTCGAGGACGCTTACCGTGACGCCTTTCTCGTAGACGTCCAAGGTCATGGAGACGACTCCGTAACCGTGCTGTAGGGCGTTGCCGACCAATTCGTCGGCCACGAGCACCGCGTCGTCGATCTGCTCCCTACTGGCACGGCCAGACAGTGCAGTCCGTGCCTGCTGTCGGGCGACTGACTGGGGAGCGGCGATGCCACTGAGGTCGAAGTCGAAATGGTCAACCAGTTCTCCCAGAACGTAGTCGTGGACCAACGCGGCGGTCGTCGGGGACACCCTCGTCTCCTCGCGGTTGAACCACTCCGACTTTCGTGGAGGCCCTGAAGCCAGCATCATCTGCTGGCGGAAGGGAGAATCACGTCACGATGCCAGCCCCGAGGAAGTATCCCCAAGAGCTTCGAGAGCGCGCGGTCCGGATGGTGTTTGAGGTTCGCCGGCAGACCGGCGGTGCCCCCGGCGCGATCGCCCGGGTGGCCGATCAGCTCGGTGTTCACCGCGAGGCGCTGCGCGGGTGGGTGCGCCAGGCCGAGATCGACGAGGGACAGCGTCCCGGCACCTCGACCGCTGATGCGCAGCGGATCGCCGAGCTGGAGCGTGAGGTGCGCGAGCTGCGCCGCGCCAACGAGATCCTCAAGGCCGCGGCCGCTTTTTCGCGGCCGAACTCGACCCACGGCCGCCCAGGTAGTTGCCTTCATCGACGCTCACCGCGGCGCTTTCGGCGTCGAGCCGATCTGCCAAGTGTTGCAGGTGGCGACGTCGACGTACTACGCGGCCAAGTCCCGCCCGCCCTCCGCGAGGGCGGTGCGGGACGCCCAGCTCATGGCCGAGATCACCACGGTGTGGAACGAGAACTTCGAGGTGTATGGCGTGCGCAAGATGTGGAAAGAGCTCAACCGGCGCGGCACCCGCGTGGCGCGGTGCACCGTGGCCCGGCTGATGAAGCGCCTGGGGCTTGCCGGGGCGGTGCGCGGGGATCACAAGCGGCCCACGACAACGATCTCCGAAGCCCTCACCGAGCGGACCGAAGACCTGGTCAAACGCGACTTCACCGCCCCCGCCCCGAACCGGTTGTGGGTCGCCGACCTGACCTACATCCCCACCGCGTCGGGGTTCGTGTACGCGGCGCTGGTGATCGACGCGTTCTCGCGGATGATCGTCGGCTGGCGTCTGGCCGATCATCTGCGCACCGACCTGGCGCTGGACGCGCTGGAGATGGCCATCTGGCGTCGCGGAGACGGACGGCGGCTGGAAGGGCTGGTGCACCACTCCGACCGCGGCTGCCAGTATCTGTCGATTCGCTACACCGAGCGCCTGTCGGGTGCCGGGGCGGTCTGCTCGGTCGGCTCCCGTGGGGACAGCTATGACAACGCCCTGGCCGAAAGCACCATCGGGCTGTACAAAACCGAGCTGATCCACCGGCGCGGCCCGTGGAACGGCCTGGACGACGTCGAGATCGCCACCATGGAATGGGTCGACTGGTACAACAACCGGCGCCTCCACAGCGCCTGCAACGACCTCCCACCAGCCGAATTCGAGACCCACTACCGAACACAAACCGCCACGGCTATCCTCACCCCAGCCAGCTAACCCGGCCTCCACGAAACTCGGCGCGGTTCAGGGTGTACCTTCCCGATGATCATGTAGGTCTCATGCATGACCGACGCGCCAACGTCGGTCGGGAAGGCACACCCGTGCTCACCGTAGTCCCTGACCCCGCTGACGGCGACCGCCGTACCGCAGACGCCCCGGTCTCCTCCTCCCTGATCGACGAGATCGTCCGGGAAGGCGCCCGCAGGATGCTCGCCGAAGCGCTCAAAGCCGAGGTCGATGCCTATATCGCCCAGTTCTCCGATCAGCGTGACGACGATGGGCGCCGTCTGGTGGTGCGTAACGGCTACCACCAGGCGCGCGAGGTGCTGACCGCGGCCGGCGCGATCGAGGTCAAGGCGCCCAGGGTCAACGACAGGCGCGTCGATGAGGTCACCGGCGAGCGCAAGCGCTTCTCCTCGGCGATCCTGCCGCCCTGGGCGCGCAAGACACCGAAGATCACCGAGGTGCTGCCACTTCTCTACCTGCACGGCCTGTCCTCCGGTGACTTCGTCCCAGCGCTGGGGCAGTTCCTCGGCTCGGCGGCCGGCCTGTCGGCGCCGGTCATCACGAAGCTGACCGAGCAGTGGAAGGCCGAGCAGCGTGCCTTCGCCGACCGTGACCTGTCGGGCGTGGACTACGTCTACCTGTGGGCCGACGGGGTGCACGTCAACGTCCGCCTGGAGGAGCACCGTTTGTGCCTGCTGGTGATGATCGGCGTGCGCGCCGACGGCCGTAAGGAGCTCATCGCGCTGTCCGACGGCTACCGCGAGTCGACCGAGTCGTGGGCCGACCTGCTGCGCGATTGCAAACGGCGGGGGATGCGCGCGCCGGTGCTGGCCGTCGGGGACGGCGCACTGGGGTTCTGGGCCGCCCTCGGTGAGGTGTTCCCGCGGGCCAGGGCTCAAAGGTGCTGGTTTCACAAAATCGCCAACGTGCTGGGAGCCATGCCGAAGTCCGCACAGAGCGGCGCGAAGAAGGCGTTGGCGGAGATCTGGAACGCCGAGGACAAAGACCACGCCCTGGCGGCGGTGAAGGCGTTCCAGGCCGCTTACGGGGCCAAGTACGGCAAGGCCGTGGCCAAGGTCGTCGACGACGTGGACGAGTTGCTAGCGTTCTACGACTTCCCAGCCGAGCATTGGGTGCATCTGCGCACGACCAACCCCATCGAGTCGACGTTCGCCACCGTGCGGCACCGCACCAAGGTCACCAAAGGCCCCGGTTCACGGGCGGCCGGGCTGGCCATGGCGTTCAAGCTGATCGAGTCAGCCCAGGCCCGCTGGCGCGCGGTCAACGCACCCCACCTCGTCGCCCTGGTCCGCGCCGGGGCCACCTTCGTCAACGGCAAGCTCGTCGAACGCCCCGACGATCAGCCCTCACCAGCAGCTGCTTAGGAACTCGTGATCCACAGGTCTTGACGATTGCTCCAGGGCACCTGCTGCAGCCCAATCGACAGGTCGAGGTTCCACCGGGGGGTACTGGGCGTGACGGCCGAGGTCACCGACGTTATCTTGGCTCGCGCCGGGTATGGGGTAGGACCGGGATCTACGGTGACTGTTGCTCGGACTGCGTCTTCGGGATACGTGCGGCCGAGGTCGGAGCCCGCGAAGGCGAGAACGCTGCCATGGCCGTACTCCTTCCCGTCCACGCGTCTGGTTGAGGCATAGAAGCGGTCGCCTTCGACCGCCAAGCTGCCCGTGAAGGCGTAATACTCGGTGCTGTCGGCCCCGCCCACCTGGGCGATGGTGGAGACTTTGTCTCCCGTTTTCTGATCATATGTAGCAAAGACGAGCTGAACACAACCCCATGGGGAGGAGCTGTCGCAGCTGGAGCCGTCAGCGGCACCCACGATGAAGCGGCCGTTACTGGTACCGTGAAGCGCGACCACGTTGCCACTGAGCGAGTGTCTGGTCCACGAATTGCCGCCATCGGGCGCGAATTTGGTCACTGCGGAGGCCATGCCATCTGTCCATCCCGCGGAACTGCCTGCGACCAGGGCGCCGCCGTCAGCGGTGGTGGCGACAAGGGGATCGGTGAAGCCAACACTTTGCATGACGTCCGGCAACAGCTTGATCCAGTTCATGCCGTTGTCAGGAGAGAAGGCCGCGATACTCGTCCGATTCCTGTCATCTCGGGCACTTACAAGGGCGTAAGCCCTCCCGTCTGCGGTGACTGCGGCTTCTTCACCGATATAGTTCTCCGGCACCGTGTGGGTGGTGACGGTCCGACCATCTGCGCTCATGTACGCGACGGCCGTTCCCGTGTCAACCGCGAACACTCCGCCGTCGAAGGGCATGAGCCTCTGGGTGTGGAAGCCGGTTGGAAAGCGCGCGGTACGAAGAAGGTCGCCGGTGTCCGCCTTGTAGACATGAATGGCTTGGCCGTTGCGCCCTGAGCTGTCGGTCTCCAGCACGTATACGTGGTCGTTCCCGAGGGAGATGCCGTAGTGACCTTCCGGGAGTGCGGCACTCCATTTAATGGCGGCAGCGGTGCGCAGCCGTAGTAGCGAGGCCACGGTGCCGCCGGGAGCAATGCTTAGAACCTGTGGATCTTCAGGGAAGGGGTGTACCTTCCCGATGATCATGTAGGTCTCATGCATGACCGACGCGCCAACGTCGGTCGGGAAGGCACACCCGTGCTCACCGTAGTCCCTGACCCCGCTGACGGCGACCGCCGTACCGCAGACGCCCCGGTCTCCTCCTCCCTGATCGACGAGATCGTCCGGGAAGGCGCCCGCAGGATGCTCGCCGAAGCGCTCAAAGCCGAAGTCGACGCCTATATCGCCCAGTTCTCCGATCAGCGTGACGACGATGGGCGCCGTCTGGTCGTGCGTAACGGCTACCACCAGGCGCGCGAGGTGCTCACCGCGGCCGGCGCGATCGAGGTCAAGGCGCCCAGGGTCAACGACAGGCGCGTCGATGAGGTCACCGGCGAGCGCAAGCGCTTCTCCTCGGCGATCCTGCCGCCCTGGGCGCGCAAGACACCGAAGATCACCGAAGTGCTGCCACTTCTCTACCTGCACGGCCTGTCCTCCGGTGACTTCGTCCCAGCGCTGGGGCAGTTCCTCGGCTCGGCCGCCGGCCTGTCGGCGCCGGTCATCACGAAGCTGACCGAGCAGTGGAAGGCCGAACAGCGCGCCTTCGCCGACCGTGACCTGTCGGGCGTGGACTACGTCTACCTGTGGGCCGACGGCGTGCACGTCAACGTCCGCCTGGAGGAACACCGTTTGTGCCTGCTGGTGATGATCGGCGTGCGCGCCGACGGCCGCAAGGAACTCATCGCGCTGTCCGACGGCTACCGCGAGTCGACCGAGTCGTGGGCCGACCTGCTGCGCGATTGCAAACGGCGGGGGATGCGCGCGCCGGTGCTGGCCGTCGGGGACGGCGCACTGGGGTTCTGGGCCGCCCTCGGTGAGGTGTTCCCGCAGGCCAGGGCTCAAAAGTGCTGGTTTCACAAAATCGCCAACGTGCTGGGAGCCATGCCGAAGTCCGCACAGAGCGGCGCGAAGAAGGCGTTGGCGGAGATCTGGAACGCCGAGGACAAAGACCACGCCCTGGCGGCGGTGAAGGCGTTCCAGGCCGCTTACGGGGCCAAGTACGGCAAGGCCGTGGCCAAGGTCGTCGACGACGTGGACGAACTGCTGGCCTTCTACGACTTCCCAGCCGAGCATTGGGTGCATCTGCGCACGACCAACCCCATCGAGTCGACGTTCGCCACCGTCCGGCACCGCACCAAGGTCACCAAAGGCCCCGGATCCCGGGCGGCCGGGCTGGCCATGGCCTTCAAGCTGATCGAGTCGGCCCAGGCCCGATGGCGCGCGGTCAACGCACCCCACCTCGTCGCCCTGGTCCGCGCCGGGGCCACCTTCGTCAACGGCAAGCTCGTCGAACGCCCCGACGATCAGCCCTCACCAGCAGCTGCTTAGGAACTCGTGATCCACAGGTCTTGACGATTGCTCGCCGCCGGTCGGGACACTGCGAATCTCGAAGATGTTACCGGCGCTGTCGGCAGCCGAGTCGCTGTAGTCGGCGTTGTCTGTGATGGTTGAGCTCAGCTGACCGTCGGCGTCGAAGCGCTGGTATACAGTCTGGTCCTCACCGTAAACCGCGAGCCTGGTCTGAATGGTCACTCCACGATCGTCAGCCATTAGGTTGAGATACTGGCTGCTCAGTCCGCTATTCCAGAGCGGATCGATCGAGCTTGTCGCGTACGCGGCCAGTGTGCCTCCCCCTGGGGCAAGGGTTGCCGCTGCCACCAGCATGCTGGTCGCAACGAAGGTACGTAATCGGCGCGAGACGAGTGGCATGCGTCTCCTCCTTGCATAAGGCCCGCGTGTGCGGGATATGAGAGCGCCGGCATGACCAGTGAGATCGCGATCAGGGCAAGGGTGAGGATTGCCCGTGGGTTTCTTGGTCGCGACCTGAAGATCTGCCGGGATCGGTCAGGTGGAAGGTGACGAACCGGGGAGCGGCAGGTATCTCACCCGGCGCTCATATTGGCCAGGCTGCGCGCCCGCCGGAAATGGGCCTCGAAGCGCTCGCCGTCCTCCGCCCAGACGTCGATCGAGCTATAGCCCGCGTCATCCTTCACGTACAGCATGCTGTAGTCGTCGTGCTTGCCGAAGAGCTTGTCCATCAGGGAGCGAGGGTAGGGAGTGATCGCGAAGAGGATCACGTCGGTGAGCACGTAGCCGGCCACGTCAAGGCTCTGGCTGATAATGAGGAGCCGCCGGTTGGTGAGCACGGTCAGGACGGGGAATCGGTCCTTCGTCCCCCTGAGCAGCCGGAGGATTTTCTCGCCCGCCGGCAGGCTCTGATCGAGGAAGGACAGGTGCTCGCGGCATTCACCGGTGAGACGGGCTCTTTCCTCCGGAGATGTATTGTTCAGCGCGGTGTCCAGGTCGGTACGCATACCTTCCGTCTCCTTCATGGCCGTGTTTGTCATGACTCGTCCGAAGTCCGGCCTTCTCGTCGACATTTCGAAACGCATGACCCACGCCGGGAAAGCGGGGGCGAGTATCTGTGACCACACCGATGGCTCCGGTGATCGAGCAGGGATCGGGGGCCGCCCGCAGGACGGCCAGAGCGCACCTCGCAGGACGCCTGAATGGCGTCGTCATCCTTCCTGGCGACGCATGGCGAGGATCTCCCGAGCTCTGTTGCGCGCCGCTATATGCACCATGTGGTAGCAGGGGCTGGGGTTACGGACCCGCGCGAGGAAGATCGTGATCGGCCATGCCAGCCCGATGTATCCGGCGGTACCGGTTCCAGGGCCGCCCGTAGATCCGGGGACTCCGTGACGACGCAGGTAGTAGCGCTTGGCCATGGCGATTGAGATGACCAGGTAGACGAAGAAGAAGATTGCCCAGCCCATACCGGCCTCGCTTCTCATGGAGTCGTGGGAAAAAGGACCGGAGCGGCTTTTCCATCCGGCCGGGCCCGCGCTTCGGGCCCAACTCAGCCTGACCCGACGAACTGCCGAAGTCATGTCCCCCGAACGGGGGACGTCGAGCGGGCGGCGTCGTAAGCAGACGTGGCGATCGCGCTGCCTTCCCATGAATACCTCAGGTCTCAGCTTCTGCCACCGGGATCGGTGACATGCGCCGGCGATCGCCGAGGTCCCCATGGACCGAGCAGCGCCTCGGCCCGACTCGCCGCCTGGCAGTGCTGCACGCGGGCGGCGATCCTCCGGCGAACGTCACCGTCCCCGGCTGGGCGACCCCGATCTCCGGCCGGCCGTACACGACCGTGACCGCCGGGACCATTGAGGTCTTCGGGTCGCCGACACAGCACGTATCAGATCGGTCACTCTCGAGAATTCGCCGATATGCCCGCGCCACAATCGAAACCCCAAATCTCTCGGTGGCAAGCGACTCAGTGGCCGGCGATCGTCAGGAGGGATCCAGTGCGGGCGAGGATCGGGGTCGACGCGGGCGACGCGGAACACCTGTGGGATTGGCTCGGGACCGCCGCTCGCACCGTCGCCCTGATCGACGCCTTGGTCGGCGCCGACGTTCAGGCGACGCCGCCATCGTCCGCGGCTGTCGCGCGAGGAAAACCAGGCGGCGGCATACGCAGTAGCCGCTCATTGCTTTGAACCACCAGAGATGGCAGACGGGCACCGATTCGACGATCAAGGTGCCCAGGTGAACTCATTTGAACCCGTCAGTGCCCCCTGGCGGCGTTCAGACCGACGGTCAAATGACGGTCAAACGATCAAGGGCCCGATCACTGTCTCCAGCGATCAGGCCCTTGACCTGCAACTACCTGGTCGGGGTGGCGGGATTTGAACCCACGGCCTCTTCGTCCCGAACGAAGCGCGCTGCCAAGCTGCGCTACACCCCGGTCGCTTGGACTTTTCGTCCTGCGCCTCGGCAAGTCTAGCGGACTTTGCGGCTGCTTGTGTCATCCGCCGCGACGGGGCGGCGGGGGACGAGCGTCAGCAGGGTCGCCTCTGGCGGGCAGGCGAATCGCGCGGGTGCGTACGGCGAGGTGCCGAGCCCGGCAGACACGTGCAGCCAGGAGCTCTCGTGCCTGCTCAGCCCCTTGACCCGGGCGCGGTCGATGCCGCAGTTGGTCACCAGAGCGCCGTAGAAGGGGATGCAGAGCTGTCCGCCGTGGGTGTGCCCGGCCAGCAGCAACTGATATCCGTCCTGGGCGAAGCGGGACATGTTGCGCGGCTCGGGCGAATGCATGACACCGAGCCGCAGATCGGCGTCCATCGGGGCCTGGCCCGCGATCTCGTCGTACCGGTCCCTGTCGATGTGGGAGTCGTGGATGCCACCCACGTGGACGTCGAGATCGGCCACCTTGAGGCGGGCCGTGGTGTTGTTCATGTCCAGCCAGCCGGCCTCCCGCATCGCGGCGCCCAGCTCGGCCCACGGCAGGGTCGGCACGTGCTGCCGGGAGTCCCCCTTGGACGTACGCCACAGGTAGCGGGCGGGGTTCTTCGGCCGAGGGGCGTAGAGGTCGTTGGAGCCGTAGACGAACAGACCCGGCCGGTCGAGCAGGGGCTCCACGGCGTACATGTACGACTCGACGGCGTCGGGGTGCGCCAGCGTGTCGCCGGTGTTGACGACGAGGTCGGGGTTGAGCGCGGCCAGCGACCGTACCCATGAGATCAGCCGGTGGCGCCGGGGCGTGAGGTGCAGGTCGGAGATCTGCAGGATCCGGACCGGCCGCTGACCCGGGGCCAGGACGGGGACATCGAACCGGCGCAGCCGGAACCAGTTTCGTTCGATCACCGAGGCGTAGCCGACACCGGCAATGCCGAGGCCGAGCACGGACAGGGGAATCGCGGCTGCTTTCCTCACACAGCCATGATGCCCGACGTATGGCCCGCCTCCCGCATAACCTGGCGAAGACGGGAGCCCGAGCACGGCAAGATGGACGCATGAGTGCGTTGAAGGACAAGCTGAAGGCCGACCTCGCGGCCTCGATGAAGGCCCGTGACGAGGTTCGGGTCCGGACCATCCGGATGGCTCTGGCCGCCGTCAACGTCGAGGAGGTCGCCGGCAAGGAGGCTCGCGAGCTCTCCGACGACGAGGTGATCAAGGTGCTGACCCGCGAGGCCAAGAAGCGCCGGGAGGCCTCCGAGGCGTTCGCGGGCGCCGGGCGGGCGGAGCAGGCCCAGGCGGAGCTGGACGAGCAGGCGGTGCTGGAGGAGTACCTTCCCGCCCAGCTCAGCGACGACGAGCTGAACGCGCTCGTCGACGCGGCGATCGCCGAGAGCGGCGCGGAGGGCCCCAAGGCCATGGGCCAGGTCATGAAGATCCTGAACCCGAAGGTCGCGGGCCGCGCCGAGGGCGGCCGGGTCGCCCAGGCCGTACGCGCCCGTCTGTCCGCCTGAGGGCCGGGGACTCCGGCCGGAAGCCCGAGGCAGGAGATCCCCGTCCGAAAGGGTTAGAACTCCGCTGGACCGCCGCGAATCGGCCGACGCCGGAAGGGGCCCGGCAGGGGACTCGGCGATAAGGCCAGGGCGGGGAAACTCCGCCTTACGGCCCGCGAAGCTCACGGCCCGGAAGCCTCACGGCCCGCAAAGCTCACGGGCCGGAAAAACTCACGGGCCGAGAACCTCACGGCCGCAAACCGTACGGCCGGATATCTCATGGCCGGAAACGGCGATGGGCCGCTCCTCGGCGAGAGGAGCGGCCCATCAGGGGACATCAGGGGAAGATCACCCGAACGGGTCGAAGGGCGCGTCGCCGCCACCCGGACCGCGGCCACCGCCGGGCCCGCCACCGTGCCCGCCGCCACGGCCGCCGGGGCCACCGCCGCCAGGACCGCCGCCGGGACCGCCTCCGCGACCGTCACCGGGTCCGTCGCCGTCGCCCCGCTCGGACTTCGGCTTCGGCGGGGGAGCGCACTGGTGGGCGCAGCCGCCGAACCTCTCCATGTCCGGCTTGACGAACGACGAGGGTTCGACGCCCTTGAGCGCCGCGAGGAAGGTGTCCTTCCAGATCGGGCCCGGGATGCTGGCGCCGAAGACCGAGCCGTACGACCGGCCGCCGATGACGCGGTTGCTCAGCGGGTAGCGGACCGGGCCGCGCGGGTCGCCGAGGCTGACCGCGCCCGCGAGGTCGGGGGTGAACCCGGCGAACCAGACGGTGCGGGAGACGTCGCCCGTACCGGTCTTGCCGGCCGCGTCCCTGCCGATGCCGCCGACGCCGGACATGGTGCCCTTGGTGAACACGCCCGACAGGATGTTCGTGGCCGCGTCGGCGACCGCGGCCTCGACGACCTGCTTGCACTTGGGCTTGAACGAGGTCACCTTGTTGAAGCGGTCGGTGATCTCGGTGATGGCCATCGGTGCGCAGTACTTGCCACGGGCGCCCAGCGTCGCGTACGCCGTGGCGACGGTGACCGGGTCCATCTCGTTGAAGCCGAGCGTGAACGGCTCGAACTCCTGGAGCTTGCCGCCGTCGGCGCGCTTGATGCCGAAGTCCTTGGCGGTCTTCACGACGTCGCAGAGGCCGACCTTCTGCTCAAGGGTGAGGAAGAAGGTGTTGACCGAGCCCCACGTGCCGGTCTGCAGGGTCAGGAACCCGCCGTGGCCCTCCGCGTTGTGCAGCGGGGTCTTGATGTCGCCGACGTTGTTGCCCTTGCAGTCCTTGAACGCGGAGTAGCTGGGCGCCGTATAGGTGCTGCCGACGTTGAAGCCGTCTTTGAACTTGTAGCCTTCCTTCAGCGCCGTCACCAGCGTGAACATCTTGAAGGTCGATCCGGCCTGGAAGCCCGTGCCGCCGCCGTGCGCGGCGTCCGCGACGACGTTGATCGACATCTCGTTCTTCTTCTTGCTGGTGCCGAACTTCCGGCTGGAGGCCATCGCCTTGATGGCTCCGGTGCCGGGCTCGACGAGCGCCTCGGAGGCGACCGGCTTGTCGCTCGGGAAGACGTACTTCTTGATGGCCTTCTCCGCGGCCTTCTGCATCTTCGGGTCGAGCGTGGTCCTGATCGTCAGGCCGCCGCGTGCCAGGAAGTCCTGCCGGGCCTTCTGCGTCTTGCCGAACTGCGGGTCGTTGAGGATCTCATTGCGCACGTACAGGCAGAAGTACGGGTAGTCGCTCTCCTCGCAGCCGCCGGGGATCTCCTTGTCCTTCCACCCCAGCTTCTTCTTCTTGGCCGCGTCGCGCTCGGCCTCGGTGATGATGTTCAGCTCTTTCATGCGGTCGAGCACGACGTTGCGCCGGGCCAGCAGCCGGTCGCGGAACTCCTTGCCCCGGTTGGGGTCGGTGGCGTTCGGGTCCTGTACGGCTCCCGCCAGCGTGGCGGCCTCGGCAAGGTTCAGTTCGGAGGCGTGCTTGCCGAAGAAGCGCTTGGACGCCGCCTCGATGCCGTACGCGCTGGCGCCGAAGTAGGCGATGTTGAGATAGCGGTTGAGGATCTCGTCCTTGCTGTACTTCTGCTCGATCCCCATGGCGTAGCGGATCTCGTTGAGCTTGCGGCCGACGGTCGGCGCGACGGCGGCGGCCTTCTGCTCGTCGGTCTCCGCCTTGTTGTACAGCACCTGCTTCACGTACTGCTGAGTGATGGACGAGCCGCCCTGTGTGACCCCGCCCGTGGTGATGTTCCTGACGAGGGCGCGGGTGGTGCCCTCGACGTCGAGCGGGCCGTGTTCGTAGAAGCGGAAGTCCTCGATCGCCACGATCGCTTTCCGCATGATCGGTGCGATACGGTCCATCGAGACCGATTCCCGGTTCTCGAAGTAGAACTGGGCGATCTGCTTGCCGTGCGCGTCGAGCAGGACCGTCTTCTCGGGAAGTGGCGGTTCGTCGAGCTTCGCCGGCTTGAGGCTCAGGGTCTCGATGCTCGATTTGACCGTGACGCCGGCCCCGCCCACGGCGGGTAGCGCAATCGCCGCCGCCAGCACTCCCGCGACGCCCGCGGCGCCGACGAGGCGCAGGGCAGCACCTGTCCGGGATGCCAGAGATTTGCCGTGAGCTTGCACGGATCCAAGGGTACGTCCGTTTGGTGACTCTCCCGGCATCGACCTCACAGGTCCGCATTACCCTTCGGCGGGGGGGACTAGTCATTCCCGGCCACATGGCCTGACATGACCATGCACGAATTTGGTCCCCCCGGGGTATGTCGGTTCGATCGTTTCGTTGCGTACTTTCTCCTCTGCGGCTACTGCAACCAGGAGGCCCGACGCCCGCGCCCGTCGGCCGAAACGACGACTGACCACCTAAGGGGAGTGGGGTCGAACATGTGGATCACGGATTGGACCTCCCGTGCCGCCTGCCGAGGTGCGGATCCTGACGCACTCTTCGTGCAAGGCGCCGCCCAGAACCGGGCAAAGCTCATCTGCCGTGGATGCCCCGTCCGTACCGAGTGCCTCGCCGATGCGCTGGACAACCGCATCGAGTTCGGGGTGTGGGGCGGGATGACGGAGCGGGAACGGCGTGCGCTGCTCAGGCGCAGGCCGGACGTGGAGTCCTGGCGGGACCTGCTGGAGTCCGCCAAGGAAGAGTACGAGCGCACCAACGAGCTGATCGCCGGCTGAGCCCGGCGCGGCGTCCCGCGGCGAAGCGGGACGCCGGATGTCGCGTCCTCGAAGAACGTCGCGTCTTCAGAAGACGTCGCGGCTTCAGGACGCGAGGAGTTGCCCGATCTGGCGAAGTCCCGCCAGATCGTGCACGTCCTCGGGCATGGCGGGCACCTGTGCGATGGGCACCGTCGGGTGCGCCGAGGTGAAGTGCTCCTGCTGACGCTGCTCCCGTGAGGCGAGCTGCATCCTTCCGGCGTGCAACCGCAGCACGGCCGCGGTGAGATCGTGCTCGCCCCTGGCGGCCAGGTCCTCCGCGGCGGCGGAGCTGCGCGCCGCCGACAGTGACGGCGCCAGCGGCCGGTGTACGCGGTTGACGACCAGCCCGGCCAGCGGCATGCGCTCGTCGGCCAGCCGCTCCACGAAGTAGGACGCCTCACGCATCGCGTCGCGCTCGGGCGCGGCGACGACGAGGAACGCCGTGCCCGGCGCCTGGAGCAGCCGGTAGGTCTGCTCGGCGCGCTGGCGGAAACCGCCGAACACCGCGTCGAGCGCGGTGACGAACATCTGGATGTCGCGCAGCACCTGGGCGCCGATCACCTTGGTCAGGATGCCCGCGACCATGCCGAAACCGGCGTTGAGCAGCTTGAACGCGCTGCGCCCGCCCGCCTTCGCCGGTGCCGTGAGAATGCGGATCAGCCTGCCGTCCAGGAACCGGCCGAGGCGTTCGGGGGCGTCGAGGAAGTCGAGCGCCGACCGCGACGGCGGGGTGTCCACCACGATCAGGTCCCACTCGTTCGAACGGCGCAGCTGGCCCAGCTTCTCCATGGCCATGTATTCCTGCGTGCCGGAGAAGCTGGACGACAACGACTGATAGAAGGGGTTCGTCAGGATCTGCTGGGCGCGCTCCGGGTCGGCGTGGGCCTCGATGATCTCGTCGAAGGTCCGCTTCATGTCGAGCATCATGGCGTGCAGCTCGCCGCCGGCCTCTCCGGCGCCGTCCACGCCGTCGACGCGCCTGGGGGTGTTGTCGAGCTCGGTCAGGCCCATGGCCTGGGCCAGCCGCCTGGCGGGGTCCACGGTCAGGACGACCACCGAACGGCCACGTTCGGCGGCGCGCAGCCCGAGGGCCGCGGCCGTCGTGGTCTTGCCGACGCCGCCCGAGCCGCAGCACACGATGATTCGGGTGTCCGGATCATCCAAAATCGCGTCGATGTCCAGCGCGGGCGCCGTCCTGGTCACAGCTCAGCCTTTCGCTCTTGCGTTCGGTCGGAAGGTCACGCGGCACCCTGGGCGCGCAGGGCGTCGGCCAGCTCGTAGAGCCCGGCCAGGTCGGCGCCGTCGGGCAGCAGCGGCAGGTCATACCGCGGCACGCCGGCCTCCTCCAGCGCGACGCGCTCGCGCTTTTCCAGCTCGGTCCGCAGGGCGTGCTCGGTCACCTCGCGGGCGAGCGCCTCGGCGACCGCGGAGGCGTCGGCCGTGGCGTCCGTCAGCCCGGCCGCCTTGAGGCCGAGCGCGAGTTCGGCGGAGTCGAACCGTCCCTGGGCGGCCGCCTCCAGCACGCCCTCGGGCAGCCCGGCGGGGCGCACCATGTTGACGAACACGCCGCCCACCGGCAGGCCGGTCGCGCGCAGCTCCTCGATGCCGTCGAGCGTCTCCTGGACGGGCATCTCCTCCAGCAGCGTCACGAAGTGGACCGCCGTCTCGGGGGAGGCGAGGACGCCCCGCACCAGGTCGGCGTGGTTCTTGATGGGCCCGACCCGGGCCAGCCCGGCGACCTCCTGGGTCACGTTCAGGAACCGGGCGATCCGGCCGGTCGGGGGCGCGTCCATGACGATCGCGTCGTACACCCTGCGGCCCTGCTTGTCGCGGCGCCGTACGGCCTCGCTGGTCTTGCCGGTGACCAGGACGTCCCGCAGGCCGGGGGCGATGGTCGTGGCGAAGTCGACCACGCCCATGCGGGTCAGCGCCTTGCCCACGCGCTTGATGCCGTAGAACATCTCGAGATATTCGAGCATGGCCTCTTCGGGGTCGACGGCCAGCGCGTACACGTCCCCGCCGCCGGGGGCCACGGCGATCTTGCGTTCCTCGTACGGCAGCGGCGGCAGGTCGAACGCCTGGGCGATGCCCTGCCGTCCCTCGACCTCGACGAGCAGCACCTTGCGCCCGCCCGCCGCGAGGGCGAGCGCGAGCGCGGCGGCGATCGTCGTCTTCCCCGTGCCGCCCTTGCCGCTCACTATGTGCAGGCGCACGCCGTCCCAGTCGGTGTCACGGGCCTCCCCGTTGCTCCCGCCGCGACTGCCGGTCGGCTGACTCACCGTGCCTCCTCCGGACGGCCGGCGAGATCGCGTCCGCGGATCGTCGCGCGGTGGTTCCCGTCGGCGTGCCTGCTCCACTCGCCCACGTGAGGAAGGCTACCCAAGCGTCACATGCCGATTCGCGCCGGTCGTCCACAGTCGGAACCCCGAGGTACGGCTTGCGCGTGGATCGGGTAAGAGTTCGCCAATGGGTGCATTCCCGGCACGGCCGGCGGAGAAGGCGCCGGCCGTGGAATCGGTGCTGTTGACGCCGCTCGTGGTCCTGGGTTTCGCGTTCCTGAGCGTCCCCGGCGCGCCGCGCATCGATAGCCTTTGCCCATGACCAAGTGGGAATACGTCACCGTGCCGTTGCTCACGCACGCCACGAAGCAAATTCTGGACAACTGGGGCGAAGACGGGTGGGAGCTCGTCTCGGTCATTCCGGGGCCCAACCCCGAGCAGCTCGTCGCCTACATGAAGCGGCCGAAGTGATGGCCACCCCGGAGGAGAGGCTCGCCGAGCTCGGGCTCACGCTGCCCGAGGTCGTGCCCCCGCTGGCCGCGTACGTGCCCGCCGTACGGACGGGTGACCACGTCTACACCTCGGGCCAGCTTCCGCTCGTGAAGGGCGAGCTGGGCGTCACCGGCAAGGTCGGCGCGGAGGTCTCGGCCGAGGAGGCCAAGGAGCAGGCGCGCATCTGCGCGGTCAACGCCCTGGCGGCCATCAAGGCGCTGGTGGGCGACCTGTCGAAGGTCGTGCGGATCGTGAAGGTGGTCGGGTTCGTCGCGAGCGCTCCCGGCTTCACCGGGCAGCCGCAGGTCGTCAACGGCGCCAGCGAACTGCTCGGCGAGGTGTTCGGCGAGGCGGGCAAGCACGCGAGGAGCGCGGTCGGCGTGGCGGTCCTCCCGCTCGACGCCCCGGTCGAGGTGGAGGTCATCGCGGAGGTCCGCTGACCGTACGGCCGGCCGGAACCGGGGTTTGCGGTTCCGCGAACGCGTGGGAGAGCATGGGGTCCGGTCGACCGATTGTTGTTCTGGAGGGCCTCATGGGGTTTCCGCTGCCCGGCGAGGTCGGCGAGCGGGCGCGGGAGATCCTCGCCGGCCGCCTGGCTCCCGCCCCCGCCAGGGACGCGGCCACGGTCGTGCTGCTGCGTGACGACCCCCTGGAGGTGTACCTCCTCAGGCGCAAGACCACGATGGCCTTCGCCGCCGGCGCCTACGTGTTCCCCGGCGGATCGGTCGACCCCCGGGACGCCGATCACCGCGTGGCCTGGGCGGGCCCGTCGCCCGCCGAGTGGGGCGAGGTCTTCCGGGCCGGCGAGAGCACGGCCCGGGGCCTCGTCTGCGCCGCCGTACGCGAGACGTTCGAGGAGTCGGGCGTGCTCCTGGCCGGGCCCGGCCGTGACACGGTGGTGACCGACACGACGGGCCCGGACTGGGAGTCCGACCGCCTCGCGCTGATCGCGCGCACGCTGTCGTTCGCCGAGTTCCTCGACCGGCGGGGTCTCGTGCTCAGGTCCGACCTGCTCAAGGCGTGGGCGCACTGGATCACGCCCGCCGTGGAGCCCCGGCGCTTCGACACCCGCTTCTTCGTGGCGGCCCTGCCCCCCGGGCAGCGTACGCGTGACGTGGGCGGGGAGGCGTCGGGCGTGGCCTGGATGCGGCCGGGTGACGCGCTGGCCGCCGTGCGGGCGGGTACGGCGCACATGCTGCCGCCCACCTTCCGGACGCTGGCCGAGATGGCGGCGTTCGAGTCGGCCGGCGACGTGCTCGCCTGCCCCCGGACGATCACGACCATCCTGCCGGAGGCCGCCGAGGTGGACGGGCGGATGGTGCTGATGATCCCGGAAACGATCCCGGAAACGATCCCCGAGACGATCCCTGAGACGATCTCCGGGACGGACCCCGACTCAGGAAGGACGGGCGAGTGAGCGGGCTGCGCATCCCCGGACCGGACACGTCCGGCGGCCTCGACGGCGCGGGCACGGCGAGCACCGTGAACGTGCTGGCGCCCAACCCGTCGCCGATGACTCTCGACGGCACCAACACGTGGATCGTCGGCGGGGCGGATGCCGTACTGGTCGTGGATCCCGGCCCGGACGACGAGGCGCACCTGCGGCGGGTCGCCGAGCGGGTGGACGGCCGCCGGGTGACCGCCGTCCTGCTCACGCACGGCCACCCCGACCACAGCGAGGGCGCGGCGACGCTCGCGCGCCTGCTCGGCGCGCCGGTGCGGGCGCTCGACCCGCGCCTCCGCCTGGGCGAGGAGGGGCTGGCCGACGGCGACGTGGTGACGGCGGGCGATGTGGAGGTCCGGGTCGTCGGCACGCCCGGGCACTCGTTCGACTCGCTGTGCTTCTGGCTGCCCGGCGATCGGGCGATGCTGACCGGCGACACGATCCTCGGCCGGGGAACGACGGTCATCGCACCGGACGGGGACCTCGGCGACTACCTGCGCAGCCTCGACAGGCTCAGGCAGGGCGCCGAGATGCTGGAGGCCGCGGCGCTGCTGCCGGGACACGGGCCCGTACTGCCCGATCCGTCCGCGGTGCTCGACGCGTACATCGCCCACCGGCGCGAGCGGCTTGAGCAGATCCGCGAGGCGATCCGCAGGGGTGCGAGAGACGCACGCGAGATCGTCGAGATGGTCTACGCCGACGTGGACCGGTCACTGTGGCCGGCCGCCGAGATGTCGGTGGCGGCGCAGCTCAACTACCTCAAGACGCTCTAGCGTCGCGTCAGCGGGAGCGGTTGAAGAGCCGCTCCCTGTCCATGATCACCACGGCCTTGGCCTCGATGCGCAGCCAGCCGCGCTGGGCGAAGTCGGCCAGGGCCTTGTTGACCGTCTCCCGCGAGGCGCCCACGAGCTGGGCGAGCTCCTCCTGGGTGAGGTCGTGGTGCACCCGGATGCCGTCGTCGGTCTTCTGCCCGAAGCGGTCGGCCAGGTCGAGGAGCTGCTTGGCGACACGGCCGGGCACGTCGGTGAAGACGAGGTCCGCGAGCACGTCGTTGGTGCGGCGCAGCCGCTGGGCCAGGGCGCGCAGCAGGTGGAGGGCGACCTCGGGCCGGCCGGTCAGCCACGGCCGCAGGTCGTCGTGGCCGAGCCCGGCCAGGCGCACGTCGGTCAGCGCGATGGCCGAGGCCGTACGCGGGCGGGGGTCGAACAGCGACAGCTCGCCGAACATCTCGCCGGGGCCGAGCACGCTCAGCAGGTTCTCCCGGCCGTCCGGAGCGGTGCGCGCCAGCTTGATCTTGCCTTCGAGCACCACGTAGAGCCGGTCGCCCGTCTCGTTCTCGCTGAAGAGGGTGCGGCCCTTGGGCAGCTCCACCTCTGTGATGCTCGTACGCAGAGCCGCGGCGCTCTCACGGTCGAGCGCGGAGAACAGCGGCGCCTTGCTCAGTACTTCCTCGGTGCTCACGGTGCCTCCTTGCTGCGGGCGCGCTCGGTCGCCGGCTCCGTGCTAGCCATTGTGACCCACGCCTTCCACGACGTATTGCGGGGTGTCCCGTTACGTCGCATGGGCGTGGCTCCCGGCTCACACGTGTGTGCGTCGTGCCTGGCGAAACAACACAATCTTGGCGGAAACCTATCCTTACGCCCATTGCGCGCTCGACCGGCTCGGGCGTCCGGTCGTCCCCCTACCGGCACAGTGTATTGCGCAGCGTAGGGACAAATTGGCAAATACAGGCTGGATATGTGGCATGTGTGGCAAGCCATGACCAGGGAGCGGACCGGGGACGCGAGGCCCTACGCTTGCGGCATGGCGACGAACACGGCCGCTCCCCGACGGCGTCAGCGCCAGGCCGAGACCCGCCTGGGGCTCGTGCGGCGGGCGAGGCGGATGAACCGGATCCTGGCCGAGACCTACCCTGACGCCCATTGCGAGCTCGACTTCGGCAACCCGCTGGAGCTGCTGGTCGCCACGATCCTCTCGGCGCAGTGCACCGACAAGAGGGTCAACATGGTCACTCCGGTGCTCTTCGCGAAGTACCGCACCGCGGCCGACTACGCCGGGGCCGACCGCGCCGAGCTGGAAGAGATCATCAGGTCCACCGGGTTCTTCCGGGCGAAGGCCAACAGCATCATCGGCATGGCGCAGACCCTCTGCGAACGCCACAACGGCGAGGTTCCGGGCAGGCTGGAAGACCTCGTCAAGCTCCCCGGCGTGGGCCGCAAGACCGCGAACGTCGTGCTCGGCAACGCCTTCGGCGTCCCCGGCATCACCGTCGACACGCACTTCCAGCGGCTGACGAGGCGCTTCGGCTGGACGACCGAGACCGATCCCGTGAAGATCGAGCACGAGGTCGGCGAGCTGATCCCCAAGTCCGAGTGGACGATGTTGTCGCATCGGCTGATCTGGCACGGACGGCGCATCTGCCACGCCAGGAAGCCCGCCTGCGGGGTGTGCCCCCTCGCCGCGCTCTGCCCGTCGTACGGCACCGGCCCCACCGATCCGGAGGAGGCGCGCAAGCTCGTGCGACCGGGGCCTTTCTCATGAGTGCCCGTTAGTCGGGAAGTTCGGACGCTCTCGCGTGGTTGTACGGCACGCCCGGGTCCGCGCATGCCCTATGTGACGGTGTGGTGTGACGACACGGGTGACGATGTGGAGGTGGTCGTGGCTCCCCCTTGGCTGACGGAGCTGGCCGCGAAGGCCGCGCACAGCCCTGTCCCCACCGCGTTGCGGCCTCCCGCGAACGGCGCCGGCCGTTCGGCCGCGGTGCTGCTGCTGTTCGGCGAGGGGCCCGAGGGGCCCGACATCCTTCTCATCCAGCGCAGTTCGAAGGGCCGCACGCACGCCGGCCAGCCCGCGTTCCCCGGCGGCGGCGTCGATCCCGATGACGACGGCCCGATCGGCGCGGCCCTGCGCGAGGCCCAGGAGGAGACCGGGCTCGACCCCTCGGGCGTCGAGGTCGTCGGCACCATGCCCGAGCTCTACGTCTGGCGCAGCGACAACCGGGTGACGCCCGTGCTCGCCTGGTGGCACACGCCCTGCGCCGTGCACGCCGCGTCCCCCGACGAGGTCGAGATCGTCGAGCGCGTCCCGGTCGCGGAGCTGGTGGACCCCGCCAACCGGCTGCGGCTGCGCCACCCGCGCGGCGTCGGCCCGTCCGTGGCGTTCCGCGTACGCGGCCTGCTCGTGTGGGGGTTCACCGCCGGCGTGCTGGACGGCGTGCTGACCGCGGCCGGCTTCGAGCGTCCCTGGGACCGCTCACGGATCGAGGATCTTCCCCCCGAGGTCGTCGACCTGGCCGCGCGAGGCTGAGCCCGCGGGGCTGAGCCCGCGGGGCGCCCGTACGCGGCATATGCGGGGACATGTGCCCACGTAAGCGGGGTGTTCGTACGCCGCGTATGGCGACGAGACCCGGCAGAGGCCCGCACACGACGACTGGCGTGCCTATACCGTGGAAACTGTGCGCGGCGATCTTCTCGATCTCATCCTGATCGGCCTGGTGGTGGCCTTCGCGGTATCCGGTTACCGGCAGGGCTTCATCATCGGGGCCTTCAGCTTCATCGGATTCGTCGGCGGCGCCATCCTGGGCCTGTTCATCGCACCGCCCCTGGCCGGAGCGATCGTCAGCGGTGACATCGAGAGGGCCCTGTTAGCCATCGTCATCGTCTTCCTGGCCGCGACGATCGGGCAGTTCGCGTCCTCGACCATCGGCGCGGTGGCCCGCAGCCACGTCACCTGGGAGCCGGCCAAGGCGGTCGACGCCTTCGGCGGCTCGGTCGCCAGCGGTCTTTCGGTTCTGGTCATCGCCTGGCTGATCGGCTCCCTGATGGTCTCGATGAGCATCGGCCAGCCGCTGATCAAGGACCAGATCAACGGATCGGTCGTGTGGCAGACGGTCGACGAGGCCATCCCCGACGGCGTGGGGGCACTGCAGAAGCAGTTCAGGGACTTCGTCAACACCTCGGAGTGGCCGCAGGTCATCACCTCCATCGGCGGCCAGAACGTGCCCCCGCCCGACCAGACCCTGATCAACAGCAGCCCCGCACTCGTGCGGGCCCGCAGGGCGATCGTCAAGGTGCAGGGCACCGCCCCGAGCTGCCGCAAGCGCATCGAGGGCACCGGGTTCGTCTACGCGCGCCAGCGGATCATGACCAACGCGCACGTCGTCGCCGGAGTCACCGAGGGCCTGAAGGTCACCGACTACGACGGCAACCAATACGACGCCCGGGTCGTCCTGTACAACCCCGAGCGCGACATCGCCGTGCTGTTCGTCCCCGGCCTCCCGATCAACGCGCTGCGCTTCGACATGGAAGCCGACAAGGGCGACAGCGCGATCATCGCGGGGTATCCGAAGGGACACCCCTTCACACCGCTCGCCGCGCGCATCAGGATCAAGCAGCGCGCCGAGTCGTACGACATCTACAACCAGCGCAAGGTCGAGCGCGAGGTCTATGCCATCCGGGGCAAGGTCCAGCCGGGCAACTCGGGCGGGCCGCTGCTGAGCCCGGACGGCCGCGTGTTCGGCGTGATCTTCGCTGCCGCGACCGACCAGCCCGAGACGGGTTACGCCCTCACGGCGGAGGAGGTCATGCCCGACGCCAAGGACGGCAGCGCCGCCGTCGTCCGCGTGGGCACCCAGGACTGCGACTAGGGAGCGTCCCTACGCGGGGGTGAGCCGGGTCAGGATGGCGGTGATGGCGGAGCCGGCGTCGGCGTTTCCCTCATCGATGGCGGTCGTGACCGCGTCGGCCTCCACGGCCAGGGCCCGCAGGTCCAGCCGGTAGGGCCGCGTGGAGCCGTACGCGCCGAGCCGGGCGGACCCGCGGGTCAGCAGTGCGGCGGCGCCGGAGAGGTTGCCGCGCTGGATGTGCGTCAGACCGACGCATATCTGCGCGAGACCCTGCCACAACTCGCGTTCCTCGTCGGGGCCGGTCTTCCAGCGGGCCTCCAGCACCTCGTGGGCGTGGAACGGCCGGCCCGCCGCGAGCAGCTTCCTGGCCTCCTCCAGCGCCTCCTCGGCGGCGGGGGCGTAGTCGTCCGGCACCCGGGGCACTCCCTCTGTGCCTCTGGGAAGCGGCCTGCCGTACTCGTCGCGAGGGCGTGCATTGCGGGGGCGACCCGCTTCGTCACGGTCACGCATGGTCTCTCCGCAGGGCGCGTGGGCGGTTCCAAGCGGCCGAAGCCCCCGGCGACTCCCGGATAGCCCGGAGATCAACCAGGAAGTTGAGCCACTTCAGGGCACATTTCTACTATCTTCTACAAGATCACGGGTACCGATCCGGCAGCCGGGGCGGCCGCCTGGGAGCGGTCACGCTGTGGAGGGACGCGTGCGGGACCGGCGTCGGCGGACCATTCCTGACGCCGAACGGCACGTCAGAGGCCCGATTCGACGGCGAGGCCGCAAAGCGGGGGCTCAGCGGCGGGCGTGGGTCTGACCGGGTTCGGGGGTGTGCCTTGGATGGGCTGGCGGTAGCGGCCGGGCTTCAGGGGTGGGACCCCAGGCGGGGCTCGGCGGTGGGTCCGTGATCGGGGCGCGGTCGGGCCGCTCGGCGGTCGTAGCCCGGTTCCGCGGCAGGGCTGAGCGGCGGGGCTGAGCGGCGGGGCTGAGCGGCGGGGCTGAGCGGCGGGGCTGAGCGGCGGGGCTCAGCGGCGGGGCTCAGCGGTCGGGCTCGGGGTCGGAGAGCCAGGAGATGAGCTCGGTGTTGAACTGCTCCGGGCGCTCTTCGTGCGGGAAATGCCCGGCGCCCTCGATCAGCCGCCACCGGTACGGCGCGGCCACGAACCTGCTGGAACCCTGGGCGGTCCGCGGCAGGATGCACGGGTCGAGCGCGCCGTGCAACTGCAGCGTCGGCGCCTCGATCTCCGCGCGCATCTGCCGGGCGTAGCGGAAGCCGTCGGCGCGGAGCTGCGACCGGGCGAACCAGCGGTAGTACTCCAGCGCGCAGTGCGCCACCGCCGGGAGCCGCATCGCCTCCCGGTATGCCCGTGTGACGCCGTCGCCGGGCCACTGCGGTCCGGCCCACCTCTCGACGAGCTTGCCCACCGCGGCGCCGCCCTTGCGGGTCAGCTTCCGCTCCGGCAGGAAGGGGAGCTGGAACCCCAGGGCGTAGCGGCTGGCCTTGAGCTGCCCGAGCGGGTCGGTGAACAGCGCGGAGCGCATGCGCAGCGGATGCGGCGCCGAGACGGGCACCAGCCGCCGCACCACCTTCGGGTCGAGGACGCTCATCGTCCAGCCCAGCAGCCCGCCCCAGTCATGGCCCACCACGATCGCGCTCGTCTCGCCGAGCGCGCGCACCAGGCCCGCCGCGTCGACGGCCAACGTGGGCAGGTCGTAGCCGCGCGGCGGCTTGTCGCTGGTGCCGTAACCGCGCAGGTCGACGGCGACGGCGCGGTAGCCGGCCTCCGCCAGCGCCGGAAGCTGGTGCCGCCAGGTCCACCAGAACTGGGGGAACCCGTGCAGCAGCAGGACCAGCGGCCCTTCACCGGCCTCGGCCACGTGGAACCGCACACCGCCCGCGTGCACCGCACGGTGTGTCCAGGGGCCCTCGACCTCGATCAGCGTCTCGTCAACCGGCATCGCTCACGGACTCCCGGTGGGCGCCCACCTGCCCGGCGGTCGGGCCCGTGTACGGCGGGGGCGCCGGGGCCGCGGGCCTTGCCGCGGGAGCCGGAACCCTCTCCGGCAGCCCGTCCTCCGCCTCCTCCGGGCCGGCCAGGCCACGCAGGCTCCGTCTCGTGCGCTTCATGCCGGTCAGCCCCTTGAGCCGTCGATAGCCGACGAGGACCAGCAGCCCGGCCACCACGAGGTAGAACACCGTGACGATCGTGAACGCCAGCCAGGTGGCCAGACCCACGGCCACGAGGGCGTACGCGATCGCGAACGAGGCCAGGATGAGGCACAGGTGCCCCATGAAGGCCGCGGCGCCGAACAGCCCGGCGGCCACGCCGACCCGCTTCGCGTCGAATTTGAGCTCGGCCTTCGCCAGCTCGATCTCCGACCGTACGAGGGTCGAGATGTGATGGCTCGCCTGGGCGACCAGCGCACCGAGCGATTCGTCCTCGGGCATGAGCGATCTCCTATCTGCGACTATCAAACATCATCTCGTGCCCGTCCGCGCACGTGTACGTCAAGCCCCCTGCCTGGGGATAACCCGGTTCGAAGGACGCGGCACGCGGAGACCTGCCCGCGCACGGCCGGAATATGACGGCTCGAACGATTCGTGCGCACCGTGCTCTGCCTGGCACCGCGCTCTGCCTGGCACCGTGTCCCGCCTCACCGCGCGGCGCCGGGCTTTACAGCGCCTCCCCCGCCTCGCACCGCACCCTGCCTGGCACCGTGCCCCGCCGGGCCTCACAGCGCCTCGCCCTATCCGCTCCGCGCCGTGCCCTGCCGCGCCGTGGCCGGTGGCCGGTGCGGAGATGCGGAAGGCGTGGACGTCGTGCGTCCACGCCTTCCTTCACGCGGTCAGGCGGCTCGCGATCAGTCCTCGCTCTTGGCGGTGGGCAGCTTCTGCGCGATCAGGTTCATGACGGAGTCGTCGGTCAGCGTGGTGACGTCGCCGAGCGAACGGTTCTCCGCCACGTCGCGCAGCAGGCGGCGCATGATCTTGCCGGAGCGGGTCTTCGGCAGCTCGGGCACGACCAGGATCTGCCGCGGCTTGGCGATCGGGCCGAGCGTCTTGGACACGTGGGCGCGCAGCTCGGCCGCGATGTCGTCGCTCTCCTCCGCGGTGCCGCGCAGGATCACGAAGGCCACGATGGCCTGGGTGGTCACCGGGTCGGTGGCGCCCACGACGGCCGCCTCGGCCACCTTCGGGTGGCTGACGAGCGCGCTCTCGACCTCGGTCGTGGAGATGTTGTGTCCCGAGACGAGCATGACGTCGTCCACGCGGCCGAGCAGCCACAGGTCGCCGTCCTCGTCGCGCTTGGCGCCGTCGCCGGGGAAGTACATCCCGTCGAACCGCGACCAGTAGGTGTCGATGTAGCGCTTGTCGTCGCCCCAGATGGTCCGGAGCATGGACGGCCACGGCTCGCGGACCACGAGGAAACCGCCACCGCCGTTCGGCACCGAGTTGCCCTGGTCGTCGACCACGTCGGCCGCGATGCCGGGCAGCGGCTGCATGGCGGCGCCGGGCTTGGCGGCCGTGACGCCCGGGAGCGGGCTGATCATGATGCCGCCGGTCTCCGTCTGCCACCACGTGTCCACGACGGGGCAGCGGTTGGCGCCGATGTGCTCGCGATACCAGACGTACGCCTCGGGGTTGATGGGCTCGCCGACCGACCCGAGCACCCGCAGGGACGACATGTCGTACTTCGCGGGGATGTCGTCGCCCCACTTCATGAACGTACGGATCGCGGTGGGGGCGGTGTAGAGGATCGTGACCTTGTACTTCTGCACGATCTCCCAGAAACGGCCGCGGTGCGGGGTGTCCGGGGTGCCCTCGTAGATCACGCTGGTCGCGCCGTTGGCGAGCGGGCCGTACACGATGTACGAGTGCCCGGTCACCCAGCCGATGTCGGCGGTGCACCAGTAGATGTCGCTGTCGGGCTTGAGGTCGAAGACCGCGTGGTGGGTCCAGGCGACCTGGGTGAGGTAGCCGCCGGTGGTGTGCAGGATGCCCTTCGGCTTCCCGGTGGTGCCGCTGGTGTAGAGGATGTACAGCGGGTCTTCGGCGTCGTGCGGCACCGGCTCGTGCTCGGCGGGCTGACGGTCCACGAGGTCGTGCCACCAGATGTCCCGCTCGGTGACCGCGACGTCCTGACCGGTCCTGCGTACGACGAGGACGTGCTCGACGCCGGGGCACTCGGCGACCGCCTCGTCGACCGTCGGCTTGAGCGCGCTGGGCGCGCCGCGGCGGAAGCCGCCGTCGGCCGTGACGACGACCTTCGCGTCCGCGTCGTGGATGCGGCTCTTGAGAGCGGAGGAGGAGAAGCCGCCGAAGACCACCGAGTGGATCGCCCCGATCCTGGCGCAGGCCAGCAGGGTGATCGGCAGCTCGGGGATCATCGGCATGTAGACCGCGACCCTGTCGCCCTTGCCCACCCCCAGCTCCTGCAGGGCATTGGCGGCCTTCGCGACCTCCTTCTGCAGGTCGGCGTAGGTGATCGTGCGGCTGTCGCCCTCGGGCTCGCCCTCCCAGTAGTAGGCGACCTTGTCGCCACGGCCGGCCTCGACGTGCCGGTCGACGCAGTTGTAGGCGACGTTCAGCTTGCCGCCGATGAACCACTTGGCGAAGGGCGGCTTCCACTCAAGGGTGGTGTCCCAGCGCTCCGCCCACGTCAGCCGCTCCGCGGCGCGCTCCCAGAAGGCGAGCCGGTCCTGTGCGGCCTCCTCGTAGGCGTCCGCTTTGACGTTCGCGGCCGACGCCAGGTCCGCCGGGGGCTCGAACCGGCGCGTCTCGCTCAGCAGGTTCGACAGCGTCTCCTGGGTTTCCTGACCGGGGGTCTCGGTGGCCACTCCGTACTCCTTCGTAGCTTCTAAAAGGTTGTCTCTCGTTCGGCCGCCTCGGCCAAGCTGGGGTATGTCGTGTCCCACTTCACCAGGCGAGCGGTGTGAAGTACAAGTAATCGGGGTGGGGGCGTTTTGTCTGGTTACCGCCTATAACCTGCCAACTTATCGATAGGCGACAAACTGGCCGAGACCGGCGTCGCCTTCGTGCGCTGAACGGCCGCACCTCTTCGGCGAACGACCCCCTACCGGCGGGTATGGTCGGAGGCTGTGAGCGATCCCCTGGCCGTGATCGCCGGGCTGCCCGGCGTGCCCGAGGCCGTACAGGAGGCACGAGAGGCCGTCGACCGGCTCTACCGGCACCGGGTGCTGCGCCGGCGCGGACCCGAGGTGTCGGCCGAGTCGGCGCTGCGTGGCGCGCGCGCCTCCGCCGCGATCGAGGGCGTCGACGTGCCGCTGGAGCCGCTGCGCATGGGCGAGGTGACCGATCCCGTCGTACAGGGTGCGCTGCGTGCCTCGGCCGAGCTCGGCCGGCTGGCCCCCACGTGGCGTTCGGCGCCGCGGCAGGTCCTCGCCCGGCTGCACGCGCTGGCGGCGGCGGGGCTGACCGCCGACCCCGGCAGGCCCAGGACCGCGCCCACGACCGCAGATCCGCTCGGGCTCGGCCCGGCGCCCGGGCCGGAGGAGACCGCGGCCCGCATGTCGGCACTCGCCGGGCTGGTCACGAATTCCACCGCGCCCGCTCTCGTGCTCGCCGCGATCGTGCACGCGGAGCTGGTGGTGCTGCGCCCGTTCGGCGTGGCCGACGGCCTGGTCGCCCGCGCCGCCGAGCGGCTCACGCTGGTGGAACTCGGCCTCGATCCCAAGTCGCTCGCCGTGGTGGAGGTGGGCCACGCCGACCTCGGCGACGCGTACGCCGAGGGCCTCAGGGCCTACCTCAAGGGCACGGGGGAGGGCGTCGGCACCTGGGTGAGGCACTGCGCCTCGGCGGTCGTCCACGGCGTCCGCGAGACGACGGCGATCTGCGAGGCCATGTCCCGCTGATCCGCCCCTGTCCCGTACGGCCGCCGCGTACGGCGGGCACATGGCGGGCCGCGTGGCCGACCGGCGCGGTGGGTGTTCGCGGGGGTGATGGCGCGGTGCCGGGTTCGCGGTTGTGGCGGTGTGGTGGGCGGCTGCTGGAGGCGGCGGTTCACCGCTGGTGTCGCGAGGCCGCTTGGGGCACGGTAGGCGTTCGCAGCGGTGCTGAGGCAGTGCCTGGTTCGTGGTCGCGGCGGTGCGGGGGGCGGCTGCTGGACCGGTGCTGCGTCGGGGCCTCGCCCTGGCGTACGGGGGTCGTGATGCGCACGCGGTGCGGACAAAGCGGACGGCGTCCCTGGTGTGGAACGCCGTCGCCGGTACGTGTCACCGGGCTACCAAGCGTGCACCTGATCTGTCGGAGCGGGTCAAGCCCGTCTCGACACGCCTCCCGCGGCTGGTCGCGCGTGGGTACCCGATGTCGTACACGAACCCGCAGGTCCGTAATCCCTTTTTACGTCCGTTTCCCCGGGATGGAAACCCCTAGGTCCAAGAGCTTTACGCGTCACCTTGGTCATTCCTGTATTTCTGTCCACATTCATACCGTTTGTCGCATACCAAGGGGTGAACGGTGACTCCTTGTGGCCGGTCCCCACACGCGTTGCGACCGCACCTGTCGACCTGACGCGCTGACTGTGGGAAAAATTTTTACTCAGACCGGCGAGGACCTCGACGTACCTCTCGTGATCAGGCAGCATACGGTGTGTCTCCATCCGGAATGACGTGGCTTGAGGGGGTTCGAACCCTTGCCATGTCCTGGTTACTTGTTTAAAGCTTTCTTGTAATACGGGACCGGCTCTACCCCCCCAGAGCCGGACCGCAAGGCGACCCCCGCTCTCCCCCCCCGGCGGGGGTCGCCCTTTTTCTCGACCCCGTCCATGGTCTATAGCGGACGACCCGAACTGCCCCGGTCCTGTCCACAGGCCGGGCTTCGTCCACAGAACGGCGTTCGCTCGCCCGGGCCGGTCGCGGCCTCTCGCATCGTGGTCCTCCCAACCGCCGAGTCGTCCCGGACGACAGGGAGACGCCGATGCCACGCCCACTGGCCATAACCGACGATCAGGAACTTCTCGACGATCTGCTCCGCATCGCCGCCGCCGCGGGCGTCGAACTCGACGTCGCCCACGCGGCCGCCCAGGCCCGCCCGCACTGGATGAGGGCCCCGCTGGTCGTGGTCGGTGGCGACCTGGCCGACGATCTCGCCGCCACGGGTCCGCCACCCCGGCAGAACGTGGTGGTCGTGACGCGGGCGGCCGACGACCCCGACATGTGGCGCAGATGCGTCGCGGTCGGGGCGCACACCGTGCTGGAGCTGCCCGAGGCCGAACGGCTTCTCGTGGAGGAGTTCGGCGACGCCGCCGAGCCCGTGACCAGGGCCGGCACGGTCTTGTGCGTCGTGGGAGGGAAGGGCGGAGCCGGTGCCACAGTCCTCGCGTCCTCCCTCGCGCTGACGGCGTCCCGCGGCGGGCTGCGCACACTCCTCGTCGACGCCGACCCGCTCGGCGGCGGCGTCGACGTGCTGCTCGGTCAGGAGGAGGCCCAGGGTGCCCGCTGGCCCGACGTCGTCGGGAGGGAAGGCAGGGTGAGCTTCGCCGCCCTTCAGGAGGCGCTGCCCACCTTCGGGGAGCTCACGGTGTTGTCGGCGCATCGCGGTGAGCCGGTGCGCATACCCCGGGAGGCGATGCGTGTCGTGCTCGACGCCGCGCAGCGCGGCTGCGACCTGATCGTGGTCGATTTGCCCCGCAATCTCGGCGAAGGCGAGGCCGAGGCGCTCGCCCGGGCCGCCGCGACGATCGTCGTCGTTCCCGCGGACCTGCGCGGAGCGCTCGCGGCGGCTCAGACGGTGACGCTGCTCCGGCCGGGGACCGGCGACCTGCGCCTGGTGATGCGCGCCGGGGCGCTCGATCCCGAGGTCGTCGCGGCCTCTCTGTCCGTCCCGTGCGTCGGTGTGCTCCCGGAGGTGCGCGGGCTCGTGGAGACGCTCGATCGGGGAGATCCGCCGCCACTGCGCCGCTCTCCGCTGGGCCGCTTCTGCGCCGAACTGCTCGACTCCCTCCTCGCCGGGTCTTCCTCACCCGACCCGGCCGACCCGGCCGACCGGGCCGACCGGGCCGAGCGGGCCGGCCGGGTCCGCCGAAGTGACCGGAGCCATCGGACCGACCAGAGCGGTCGGCCGTTCACCGGGGCGGGCGGCTCATGACCCGTGAAGGCCCCGTGACCGTTCCCGGAGTCGCCGCCGATCTCGTTGAGGCGGTGCGCGTACGGCTCTCGCAGACCGGTGCCGCCCCCACCGCGGCCCAGGTGGCGGCGGCCCTGCGCGCGGAGCGGGCCGTGCTCGGCGACGCCGAGGTCCTCGCCGTCGCCCGAAAGCTGCGCGCTCATCTCATCGGCGCGGGCCCGCTCGAAGCCCTGCTGGCCGAGCCGGGTGTCACGGACATCCTGGTCAACGGGCCGCGCGAGGTGTGGGTGGACGACGGGGACGGCCTGCGCAGGACGAGCGTGACGTTTCCGGGAGACGACGAGGTCCGCAGGCTCGCCCAGCGCCTGGCCGCGGCTGCCGGACGCCGTCTCGACGACGCGTGCCCTTATGTGGACGCCCGGCTCGCGGGCGGCGTGCGCCTGCATGCGGTGCTCCCGCCGATCGCGGCCGAGGGAACCTGCCTGTCCCTGCGGCTGCCGTCACGGCGGGCGTTCACGGTGGAAGAACTCGCCGCGGAGGGCGGAGCCGCCGTGCTCCGCGCGATCATGGCGGCCCGGCTGGCATTCCTGGTCACGGGCGGCACCGGCACAGGAAAAACAACGATGTTGAGCGCCATGCTCTCACTCGCCGGCCCGGCGGAGCGTCTGCTGCTGGTCGAGGACTCCGCCGAGCTGCAGCCCGTGCACCCGCACGTCGTACGGCTGGAGGCACGGCCGCCGAACCTGGAAGGCGCGGGCGGGGTCGGGCTGCGCGATCTCGTACGGCAGGCCCTCCGGATGCGGCCCGATCGCCTCGTCGTGGGCGAGGTGCGAGGAGCCGAGGTTGTCGATCTCCTTGCCGCCCTCAACACGGGCCACGAGGGAGGCTGCGGCACGCTGCACGCGAACAACGCCGCCGACGTGCCCGCGAGGCTGGAGGCTCTGGCCTGTGCGGCCGGGCTGTCGCGGGAGGCGGTGCACAGTCAGATCGCCGCCGCGCTCGATCTCGTCATCCACCTCGCGCGGGAGGCCGGGGGAGGCCGCCGCCGCGTCGCCGAGATCTGCGTGCTCGAACGCGGCCCGTCCGGCCTGGTGACCGCGGCTCCGGCCCTGACCTTCGATCCGGACGGCCGGGCACGCCGGGGCCCGTCTTTCGAGACGTTGCGCGCACGCTGCCCGTCCTTCGAGGCGGTGGGAGCGCGCTGCCCGGCCTCGTGGCCGTCATGACGCCGCCGGGCGGGCTGGTCCCGGCACTGGTCGCGATGCTCGCCGCCGCCCTCGCCGCCTGGGAGTGGACCGGGCCGGACGCCGGGACGACACGGCTGACGTCGCTCACACGGAGACGGCGGCCAAGGGATATGCGCGGGTTCTGGACCGCGCTCACCCGCCGCCCACGGCCGGGGGCGACGGCGGCGGCCTGGCGCGCGGCGTCCATCGAGCTGTGCCAGAGCCTGGCAGCCGAGCTGTCGGCGGGCAGGACTCCGGGAGACGCCCTCGCGCGGGCGGTCTCCTCGGTCGACCCACCCGACCCGGCGGCGCTCGCCCCGGTGGTCGCCGCCGCCCGGGACGGCGGGGATGTCGCCCAGGCGCTGCTGAACGCCGCTCCCGCCCGCGGCGGCGAGGGCCTGGCCCGGCTGGCCGCGTGCTGGCGGGTGAGCGTGGCCGTGGGCGGAGGCCTTACCGCACTGGTGGAACGGGTGTGCGCGTCTCTTCGGGAAGCACAGGCTCATCGGGAGGAGGTCGCCGCCCAGCTTTCCGGCCCCCGGGCGACCGCCCGGATGCTGGCGGGCCTGCCCGTGCTCGGCCTGCTGATGGCCGCCGGGCTCGGCATGGATCCGCTGGCGTTCCTGTTCGGCGGCCCGGCGGGGTTCGTCTGCCTGGCCGTGGGGCTCGCCCTCGACGCCGCCGGCGTCTGGTGGACCCACAGGCTCGTCACCCGGGCGGAGGAGCTGACGCTGCCGTGAACGACGGCCCCGCACGGTTGTCTGCTGAGGAGGGAGCGGGACATGATCGCTGTACTGGCCGGGCTCCTGACCACGCTGGCCATGCTGACGTGGCCGGTTGCCCGTTCGCCGGCGGCGCGGCTGAACTCCATCGTTTCGACGGCGGCGTCGGAGACGCCGGTAAGGGGGTCACCAGGCCCCGGGTCGATGAGCGAGAGCGCGGCACGCCGGGGGATGGCCGTCGCGGCGCCCGTGGGGGTCGCGCTGTTCCTGTTTCTCGGCGGCCTGATGGGGGCGTGCGCGGGGACGGTGGCGGCCATCGGCCTGTTCGTCGCCGTCCGCAGGCGGGAGCCGGCCGAGGTCAGGCGCCGCAGAGAGCGCATGGGGGCCGACCTTCCGTTCGCCGTCGATTTGATCGTCGCCTGTCTCCGGGCGGGACAGCCGATGAGCGGGGCCGTCGAGACGACCGCCGTCGCGATCGCGGGCCCGGTGGGCGAGCGCCTCTCGTGGGTGGGGGCTCAGATGCGCCTGGGCGCGCCTCCCGAGGAGGCGTGGGCCGCGCTGTCCGATGAGCCGGCGCTCGGGGCTCTGGCCAGAACGATGATCAGGGCCGCCCAGAGCGGCGCGCCGGTCGCCGACGTCCTCACCCGGCTCGCCGACGATGCCCGGCGTACGGCTCAGGCGACGGCGTCGGCCGCGGCGCGGAGGGTGGGCGTCCACGCCGTCGCGCCGCTCGGGCTCTGCTTCCTGCCGGCCTTCGTCTTCCTGGGGATCGTCCCCATGGTCGCGGGCCTGGCGGGCCAGATCCTCCTGCCGTGAGCGACAGGCCGGTTCCTCCTCCTGTGAACAAGGGGCAGAGCTCCTGCCGTGAACAGCCTGTGGACAACTTCATCCACACCTGTGGACAGCGAGCGGAGCAAATGACCCAAGAGCTCACCATTCGCTAGTCGTCTCTCCATATTCGGGGGTGCTGTCGTTGTGGACAACTACGGCTGCGGCGTTCTTGTCCACAGAACCGTGCTCGGTCCGAATTCGGCCATGCGCGATCCCGCAGTCTGACCCCAGCACGGGCGGAGTGGCCGCCCCGAGCGGGATCAGGAGGACCGATGAGCAAGCACGCCGCGACCGGCCGGAGGAGCCAGACGGGCACGACCCTCCGGCGGCGAGACAGTGGCGCTGTGGGTCGTCACAGGGCGCGGCCGGCACGATGGGCGGTGCTCGTGCGCTCCGCACGAAGGGCACTGCTCGGCCGCTCCGGGCCCACATCCGCGTTCAGTCGCCCCGGGCGCGCGCCCGTGCTCAGGCGCGTCGTCCGCTCTGGGCGCACGTTCCTGTCCACCCGCTTCAGCCGCACGTCCGCGTTCACCCGCTTCGGCTGCCCCGGGCGCATATCCGCGCTCACGGGCGTCGTCTCGGCGCGTATGTCCGTGCTCACCAGCTTGGGCCGGTCCGGACGTACGTCCCTGTTCACAGGCTTCGGCCGTTGGGCGGGATTCGGCCGGCTCCGGAACGCCGTGCGAGCGATGGGTGGCGTCTCGCGGAGGTCGTACGCCGCGCTGCGGCGATCGGTCGCCACGGCCTCGCGCCGTGCTCGGGAGCTGTCCGTTCAGTGGGCGGTGCAGGCCCGGACGAGGGCCGACGCGGGCATGTCCACGGCGGAGTACGCCGTCGGCACGATAGCCGCCTGCGGGTTCGCCGCACTGCTCTGGAAGGTGGTCACCAGTGCCGAGGTGAGGTCGATGCTCGCCGCGCTCATCCAGAAGGCGCTGAAGCTGGCCGCCTGAGTCTTCCGGCGATGCGCTGCTGTGCGTGGCTGCCGCGACGCCGTGTGGCGGACGTGCGGCTCTGGCGGAGGCTCCGGCGGGATCGTTGGGCGACTCGGCCTGGGTCACGGAGGCTTCGTAGCGCAGCCAGAGGGTCGGTGACGGCGGAGACCGCTGTCGCGCTTCCGGCCCTCGTGCTGGTGCTGACCGCCGCACTGTGGGTGGTGGCGATCGTGGGCGCGCAACTGCGATGTGTCGACGCGGCCCGGGCCGGCGCACGGGCGGCGGCGCGCGGAGAGGTGGCCGAAGAGGTGCGCGAGGCAGTCCTGCGACTGGCTCCGGAGGGCGCCACGGTGACGATTCGCGTGGGGGCGGACACCACCCGGGTCGAGGTCGTGGCGACCGTCCGGCCGCCTTTCAGGACGCCGCTCCCGCCGGCTCGCCTCCGGGCCGCCGCTGTCTCGAGCACCGAACCCGGCGTTCTTCCGCCGCTGTCCGCGCCCGCGCGGGTGACCCGGTCTCCGGGCTTCCGGGAAGACCTGGCCGCTCCGAGACCAGGCGTACGCGACCGACCAGGCGCGACCGACCAGGCATGCGCGGCTGACGGGGCGAACGCGGATGACGAAGCGGCGGCGAAGCCACAAGAACGCAGCCGAGAGCGGCCCTGAGTCCGCAGGAACCGACTCAAGGATCGGCTCACCATGCACTCGGCGCGAATACAAGACCACGTGGCCCCAGACACGGAGGCCCAGACGCGGAGGCCCAGACGCGGAGGCCCGGACATGGGGCCCGGACATGGGGCCCGGACATGGGGCCCGGACATGGAGCCCTGGCATGAAGACCTGGACACGAGGCCCGGACACGAGGCCCGGACATGGGGGCTCGGACCCGGAGGCCCGGACTCGGACGATCTGGCATTGGGCCGACCTGGAGGATCGCGGATAGCGGGGCATGTGGATGAGCAGATCGCAGGCATGCAGGGGTCCGGCGAGCTTCGGGCGGGAACGCGGCTCGGCGACCATCTGGACGATCGCCCTCATGATCTCCGTCTGGGCGGCGGCGATGGTCGTCGTCCAGGTGGGCGTCGCTCGGGTCGCGCGACACCGAGCGCAGAGCGCCGCCGACCTCAGCGCGCTCGGGGCCGCTCGCGTGGCGCTGGCCGTGCCGGACGAGGCGTGTCATCGAGCGGAAGCGATCACGGTCGCCAACGGCGCGGTGCTGCGGTCGTGCTCGCTGTCGGGTGGTGTCGCCGAGATCGTGGTGACCATGCGGTTCGCGGTCCCCCTCCTCGGTTCCGCGACGGCCACCGCCTCCGCATCCGCCGGTCCGGTCGGTGCCCCGGCATGAGTCGGTGCCCCGGCATGCGAAGACCGGCCCGGTGGGCGGATCAGCGTGCGGCGAAGAACAAGACTGCTCTCTCCCGGAGATCCGCTCTCTCCCGGAGATCCGCCCTAGGTTCGGCAGCCATGGCGGGCGAAAGGAGTGCACGGTGACGGAGCTCTGGGAGATGGCGGCGAGCGACCTGGCCGAGCTCGTCAGGGGCGGGGAGGTGTCGTGCCGCGAGGCGATCGAGGCCCATCTGCGACGCATCGAGGCGGTGAACCCACGGGTGAACGCGGTGGCGGTGCCGATCGCCGAACGCGGCGGGTTCCACAGGCGGTGCAGATCATCGGTCCCCGATTCCGAAAGGATCTCTGCCTCGCGGCGGTGGCCGCCATCGAAGCCGCGGGCCCGCCGCTGACACCCGTTGAGCCGTGATGAGGCCTTATCGGCCGGTCAGGCGCGACCTGGCACAGAGCGCATCTGGATCTTCCGCATCTGGGGCTGCTTCTGTCGCAATAGAATCACGACTTCTTAGACACAAGGTCCAAGAGCGGACGGCTGGCGTAAAGTGCCGCGTACTCTCAGTCGCCGTTCGTGTTCGGCCGATGCAGCCGGGGCGGACGGTTCTGTACGAAGGGATGCGTCGTGACCAGGGTTCGCAGGCTGGGCACAACGGCGTTGATCGGTCTGGCGGCTCTGACGTGCACGCCGATGATCGGTGCCGCACCCGCGAACGCGGCCGACGCCGAGATCCTGTCTCCCGCGGACGGGGAGGTCGTCAAGTCGTCCGGCGCGGTGGCCGTGTCCGCGAAGACGGACTGGTACCAGATCAGCATGGCCCTGTACGTCGAGGGACCGTCCATATCCCGGCAGAAGATCGCTTCGGGTGGCGCGAACCAGACGATCAGCGGAGCCTTCGACCCTGGCAACGCCCCCAACGGCACGTTCACGGTCAGTCTGTTCGGCGAGGTCACGCACAAGACCTACGCCACCTCGACCTTTGTGCTCAGCCGCCCGCCGGAGGCTCCCGCCGGGGTCGAGGCGCAGCTCAAGAATCCTTCGACAGTCCTGGTCCGCTGGGCGAAGGGCGCCGAGCCGGATCTCCAGTCGTACGAGATCGCCTCGGTCAAGGCCGGTAAGTCCGGCTCCGTTTCCGCCGACTCCGCCTGCTCCGGTTCGATCTGTCAGACGAGCATGGCGCTTCCGGCCGGCCTGGGCGGGCAGAAGGTGGACGTCTCCGTCCGTGCGTACCGATCGGACGGCACAGGCGGCACCGTCGCCTCTCAGCGCTCCTCGGCCGCGTACGTGACCATTCCCGCTCCGAAGGCGTCCCCGAGCCCCTCGCCGAAGCCGTCGAAGAAGCCGGTCCGGTCGGCGGCCAGGCCACCCGCCGTCCACACTCCGAAGACGCATCAGTCCGCCGCCGTGCCGAACCCGGAACCGGCACTGCCCAAGGACACCAAGCTGCCGAAGCTCACGCTGCCGGAGGCGAACGGCGGCAGTGACCAGACCGAGCCGGTGGTCGTCCCGGAGAAGGCCGACGACCCGAAGATGACGGCTCAGTCGTCTTTCCTGCCGCTCGGCGGGCTGAGCTTCGGCGTGTACGTCGCCCTCGCCGTCGTCCTGCTCCTCACAGGCGCGAACCTGGGCGCCTGGCTGCGGCGCAAGGGCCTGACGAGTGACAGCGCGGGCGCGGGACGATCCGGCGGTCCGGAGCCGCGGCCGCTGACAGGACAGACGGGCGCCTCACCTGAGGCCGCCATGGTGGCGAGTGGCGCGGCCGCGTTGAGTGCCGGCGCCACGGCGAAGGCCCGGGGGAAGGCGCCCCTGCGACGTCCCTCCGTCATCCTGGCCAGGCCGAAGGCCCGCGAGAGTCTCCCGGAGACGGAGGCCGACACCGAGACCCACTTGGACGCCGTCTCCTCGACGACCGAGGACACCGACACCATCCCGGCCGCAGATGCCGGCACGGACACCAACCCTGACGCGGGCGCGGACACCATCCCGGGCGCAAGCGTCGGTGTGGACACCATCCCTGGCTCAGGCGTCGGCACGGGCGCCAACCCTGGCGCGGGCGCAGGGACGGGCACTTTGCCGGGCTCTGGCTCAGGCGTCGGCACGGGCGCCAACTCTGGCGCGGGCGCAGGGACGGGCACTTTGCCGGGCTCTGGCGCAGGCGTCGGCACGGGCACCTACCCCGGCACGGGCACCTACCCCGGCCCTGGCACAGGCGTCGGCGCGGGCGCAGGGACGGGCACCCACTCCGGTCCTGGCTCAGGTGTCGGCGCGGATGCCGATCCTGACGCGGGCACGGACACGGGCACGGGCACGGACCAGGAGACCACGACCTTCGGTCAGGAACCGGCGCCCGCTCTCGACCGGCCGGACCGGCAGGAGCCGCCGCCGGTGATACCGGCGCCGGTGGTGCCCGCGGGTGCGGCGATCAACGGCCAGATGCTGGAACGGCCTCTCCGCCAGCCCGAGCCGGACATCTGGACGGAGGACGACGACCACCTCTACTCCGGCCGTCGGCGCGATCTCTGACGGCCGCATCGTCCCGGCACCTCCGCCGCCCGCCCGCCTATGAGGCGAGCCGATCCGCCTGCCAGGGGCGGCGGCCCGCCGTGTCTCCGTGCGCCGTGATCAGAGGTCAGAAGGCGGATCCCTCGGACATGTGCCTCCGGTGCGCGTCGGCCGCCTCCGCCGTTGATCGCCTCGTGGGGGGCCGTGCTGGGAGGGCCCGCCTGCGGGGGCAGGTCGCTCCGCTCCCCGGAGGGCCTGCCTGTCTGTTCGGTCCCGTCCGTGGTCTGCCGTGTTGTGCGCCGTAATCAGGTGGCCAGGAGGATGTCGAGGAGGCGTATCGCTCCGGCCTTGTCGAGCGGCTCGTTGCCGTTGCCGCACTTGGGGGACTGGATGCAGGACGGGCAGCCGCGCTCGCACTCGCATGAGGCGATCGCCTCCCGTGTCGCCGTCAGCCAGTCGGACGCCCGGGCGTACCCGCGCTCGGCGAAGCCCGCGCCACCGTCGTGGCCGTCGTAGACGAAGACGGTGAGCAGGCCGGTGTCGGGGTGGAGCTCGGTGGATACGCCGCCGATGTCCCAGCGGTCGCAGGTCGCGAAGAGCGGCAGCAGGCCGATCGAGGCGTGCTCGGCCGCGTGCGCCGCCCCGCCGAGATCGACCGCTTCTCCAGGCTTGACGAGGTCGGCGAGCGCGGGCGTGGGCAGGGTCCACCAGACCGCGCGTGTGCAGAGCGTACGCGGCGGCAGGTCGAGTGGCTCCTCGCCGAGGACCTCCCCGGTCTGGGTGCGCCGCTTGAGGTACGAGACGACCTGGCGGGTGACCTCCACCGAGCCGAAGTGCAGGGTGCCGGGCCCGAAGGGCCGCGACCGCAGCGACTCCATCACCCGGATGTCGGTGACGTCCCGCGCGAAGGTCGTGTAGTCCGGGTCGGCGGCGGTGACCAGGGCGACCCCCGCCTCCAGGTCGAGCACGTCGACCACGAACGTCTCGCTCTGGTGCAGGTAGACGGCCCCGGCATGGACCATGGTGTGCGCCGACGGCTCGTCGACCGTGCCCAGCAGACGGCCGGTGGACGCCTCCACGACCTGTACGGGAGCGCCGCCCGAGCCGCGGATATCCGCCAGATCGGCGGCGTGGTCCCGGCTCGTCCAGAACCACCCCGTGGGGCGCCTGCGCAGCAGCCCCTGCTCCACGAGATCGTCGAGCACGCCCCGCGCCGCCGGGCCGAAGGTCTTCAGGTCGTCCTCGGTCAGCGGGATCTCCGCGGCGGCCGCGCACAGGTGAGGCGCCAGCACGTACGGATTGTCGGGATCGAGGACGATGGCCTCCACGGGCTGCCCGAACACCGCCTCCGGATGATGGACGATGTAGGTGTCGAGCGGATCGTCACGCGCGATCAGTACGGCCAGCGCGTCCTGGCCCGCACGCCCGGCCCGGCCCGCCTGCTGCCACAAGGAGGCACGGGTGCCGGGCCACCCGGCGATGAGGACCGCGTCGAGCCCCGAGACGTCGACGCCGAGCTCGAGAGCGTTGGTGGTGGCCAGGCCGGTCAGCTCGCCCGAACGCAGGGCCTTTTCGAGCACGCGCCGATCGTCGGCCAGGTAGCCCGCCCGGTAGGCCGCCACCCGGTCGGCCAGCCGCACTCTATGGTCGGTCCCGCGGCCCGCGCCGGTCTCAGCCGTTTCATGGGAGGTCTCGGCGGTGTCGGAGGTCTTGGTGCCCTGGGGGGTCTCGGCGGCCACGGAGGAGGGCCGCTCCCGCCCGCCGCCGATCTCGCCGAAGGGCCGGCTCGCGTCGCGTGCCCCGCCGGCGCCTGAGGCGTCGCCCCCAGCCGTGCCGTCGCCGAAGGCCTGGCCCGCGCCGCCCGAAACGCTGCCGAAGGGCCGGCCCGCGTCGCGTGCCCCGCCGGCGCCTGAGGCGTCGCCCCTAGCCGTGCCGTCGCCCGCGCCGTCGCCGAAGGCCTGGCCCGCGCCGCCCGAAACGCTGCCGAAGGGCCGGCCCGCGTCGCTCATCTCTTCCGGCAGGCCCTCTCCGTACTCCCCGTACGGCAGGGGCTCGGCGTCGAGGAGGGCCTCGACCTCCTCAAGAGTGCGGCGGGCGGTGAGGGCGACGGCCTCGGCGGCGCGGCGGGAGCGGACGAACGCGAGCGTGCGGACGTCCTCGATCACGAGGTCCGCCAGGAGATCGGCCGCCTCGGCCGTGGCCGTACGGCGGACGGGAGCGCCGCTTTCCCCGCGTAAATCGGTCAGAGGCGGCTCCCACAGGGCGAAGGTGGTCGAACCCCGGGGAGAGGCGTCCGTGGTCACCTCGGCCATCTCAAGCCCGGTAAGGCGCATTCCCGCGGCGGCGGGGTCGCTCGCGGTGGCCGACGCCAGCAGGAACACGGGAGAAGAGCCGTATCGGGCGGCGACCCGGCGCAGCCGGCGCAGGATCTGGGCGACGTGGGAGCCGAAGACGCCCCGGTAGCCGTGGCACTCGTCCACGACCACCAGCCGCAGTCGCCGCCAGAACGACGACCAGGACGAGTGCCGGGGCAGAATCGACCTGTGCAGCATGTCCGGGTTGGTCAGCACGTAGTTGGCGTTCTGACGGACCCACCGGCGTTCCTCTGGCGGCGTGTCGCCGTCGTACGTCGCCGCGCGCACCTGCGTCAGCCGCAGCTTGCGCAGGGCTCTGAGCTGGTCGGCGGCGAGTGCCTTGGTCGGGGTGAGATAAAGCACGGTGCCACCGGCGAAGATGTCCGCGACGGCCGGCACCAGGTAGGCCAGCGATTTTCCGGACGCGGTTCCTGTGGCAATGATCACGTTTTGGCCACGTTTAACCAGCTCGGCGGCTATAAGCTGGTGTTCCCACAGGCCAGAGACACCTTGCAGGCGAAGGCGCGAGAGCAGCAGCTCAGGAGCCCATTCCGGCCATCTCGCCTCACCTGCCTGACGTGCTGGAACATGCTCCACATGAGTGACGCGTCCCCGGCGTGCGGGAACCGCGAGCAGACGGGTGAGAAGGTCGCCTGTTCGGGCAGAGGACGAAGAAGTCGGAGTCACTGGTTTCCAGTTTGGCATCTGCGGGGAGAGTCGCCCGGAGTCGTGATTTCGTATAGACACGGAGTCGTAGCGTGGTTGAATGCCGCGCATCGGGTCGTGCCTCTGGACTACCAGGATGCATGACCTGTATCGAGACCTACGCAAGTAAGGCGCTGGAGGATCTGTGGATCTGAAGTTGGACCACCATTCCGAGGACAATCTCACCATCGTCGATGTCGAGGGTGAGATCGACGTCTACACCGCGCCCAGACTGCGTGAGCTGCTGATCGACCTGGTCAACAAGGGCAACTTCCACCTGCTCGTGAACATGGAGAAGGTGGACTTCCTCGACTCGACCGGTCTTGGCGTGCTGGTCGGCGGCCTCAAGCGGGTGCGGGCGCACGACGGTTCCCTGGAGCTCGTCTGCACGCAGGAGCGCATCCTGAAGATCTTCCGCATCACCGGCTTGACGAAGGTCTTCGGGATCTACGCCTCGGTCGAGGAGGCCAAGGAAGCCCACGGCCGGGACAAGTGACGGCCGAGGACTCGGCAACATGGCCACCGTCGAGCTGACGTTCAGCGCTCTGCCCGCCCACGTGCGTACGGCCCGGTTGGTCGCCACGGCCATCGCCCGCCGCACGGGAGTGGCCGAGGCGATCCTGGACGAGGTGCGGCTCGCCGTCGGGGAGGCGTGCTCGCGGGCTGTGGAGGCGCACCGCCTCCACTGCCCGGGGGAGCCGGTACGCATCGAGTTACGCGATGACGCGGGGCGCTTCGAGGTGACGGTCACGGACGCCGCCCCCAGCGAGGACGTGACGCCCCAGGTGCTGGAGGCGAACGGCAGCCTCATGCCCGAGATCGACAATCTGGGCATCGCGGTCATCGCGGGACTTGCCGACGACGTCGAGGTGCTCCCCGGGCCGAAGGGCATGCGCATCCGCATGAGCTGGCCCGCGTCGTCCCCCGGCATCGCCGCCCCCTGACCGGCGAAAGCCGCCAAGCCTCACAGGGCATCCAAGAGGACTTTCACGCACCTCGAAGACCTGCCGCGGCAGGCTTCGAGGCGAAACCTACGAGCAGATCGAGTGTCGCCCCCGGCGTGACACTCGATCTTTTGCTATGTCCGGCCCTATTTCGGACAGGCCGAAACCAGGAGCAGGGGAGTGCCGTAACCAGGGCGTCCATCGCCGCCGCGCCCCTGACTCCGCTGGTCAAAGCCCCTTCATAGCGGTGCAAATGTTCGGGCATTACTGGACGCCGTTTCGATTACGAGGTGCGAGGGCCTTCATATCCGTGGCGTCGCTGCGTAGACTCCCGGCACCGGCCAAGGTATTGCGGATGCAACCGGAAGCGGCACTTGCCAACCCGCCCGGAAGCGCCGCACGGCCAGTGGGTTCGTTCAGCGTCGTCCGGGCAGGAGGACCGAAACCCCGTCTGGCCGAGGAGGACGGATGTTTGCCTTGCACGCCGCTGGCGAAGGCGCAGCGGTAGCTCTGAACGGTTCCCATCTCACTCTTGTCATAGTCGTCGCCGTCGTGGCGTTGCTGGCGTTGGCGGTCGCGGGCGGTCTCGTCCGCGAGGTGCTCGCCGCAGGGCAGGGCACCGAGCGAATGCAGAACATCGCGCGTGCCGTGCAGCAGGGCGCCGCCGCGTATCTCGCGCGGCAGTTCCGGACGCTGGCCATATTCGTCGTCGTCATTCCGTTCCTGCTCCTTCTGCTCCCCGCGGGCTCGACCGGCGAGCGCATCGGCCGGTCCGTCTTCTTCGTCGTCGGCGCGGTGTTCTCCGCGCTGACCGGTTTCATCGGAATGTGGCTCGCCGTACGCGGAAACGTCCGCGTGGCGTCCGCCGCCCGCGAGTCGGGTGAGAAGACCGCGATGCGCATCGCGTTCCGTACGGGTGGCGTGGCCGGCATGTTCACGGTCGGCCTCGGCCTCCTGGGCGCCGCGATCGTGGTGCTGGTCTACAAGGGCGACGCGCCGAACGTCCTCGAGGGGTTCGGCTTCGGGGCCGCGCTGCTCGCGATGTTCATGCGTGTCGGCGGCGGCATCTTCACCAAGGCCGCCGACGTCGGCGCCGACCTGGTCGGCAAGGTCGAGCAGGGCATCCCCGAGGACGACCCGCGCAACGCGGCCACCATCGCCGACAACGTCGGTGACAACGTCGGCGACTGCGCCGGCATGGCCGCCGACCTGTTCGAGTCGTACGCCGTCACCCTGGTCGCGAGCCTGATCCTGGGCAAGGCCGCGTTCGGCACCGAGGGCCTGGTCTTCCCGCTGATCGTCCCGATGATCGGTGTGATCACCGCGGTCATCGGCATCTTCACCACGGCTCCGCGCTCCCGCGACCGTTCCGGCATGGCCGCCATCAACCGCGGCTTCTTCATCTCCGCAGCCATCTCGGCCGTGCTGGTGGCCGTCGCCGCGTTCGCGTACCTCCCGTCGAGCTTCGCCGAGCTGTCCGGCGCGGCCGCGGACGTCGCCGCGCTCACCGCCGACCCGCGCCTGATCGCCATCGGCGCGGTGCTCGTGGGCCTGGTGCTGGCCAGCGCCATCCAGATCCTCACCGGCTACTTCACCGAGACCAACCGGCGCCCGGTGCGGGAGATCGGCGAGAGCTCGCTCACCGGCCCCGCCACCGTCATCCTGTCCGGCATCTCGGTCGGTCTGGAGTCCGCGGTCTACTCGGCGCTGCTGATCGGCGGCGCGGTCTACGGCGCGTTCCTGCTCGGCTTCGGCAACGTGACCGTGGCGCTGTTCGCCGTGGCCCTCGCGGGCACCGGCCTGCTGACCACGGTCGGCGTGATCGTGTCGATGGACACCTTCGGCCCGGTCTCCGACAACGCCCAGGGCATCGCCGAGATGTCGGGCGACGTCGAGGGCGAGGGTGCGCGCGTGCTCACCTCGCTCGACGCGGTCGGCAACACCACCAAGGCGATCACCAAGGGCATCGCGATCGCGACCGCCGTGCTCGCGGCGACCGCGTTGTTCGGCTCGTTCCGTACGGCGGTCGAAGGCGAGCTGGCCAAGGCGACACAGGGCGTGAAGGACGCGCTCGGGTCGTTCGCGAACTTCAGCCTGTCGGTGGACGCCCCGAACGCCCTGGTCGGCCTCATCGTCGGCGCGGCCGTGGTGTTCCTGTTCTCCGCCCTCGCGATCAGCGCCGTCGGCCGCGCCGCCGGCCGGGTCGTGTACGAGGTGCGCGAGCAGTTCCGCACCAAGCCGGGGATCATGGACGGCACCGAGCTGCCGGACTACGGCCGCGTGGTGGACATCTGCACCCGCGACTCGCTGCGCGAGCTCGCGACCCCCGGCCTGCTCGCCGTGCTGACCCCGATCGCGGTCGGCTTCGCGCTCGGGTACGCGCCGCTCGGCGCCTACCTGGCCGGCGCCATCGCGGCCGGAACGCTGATGGCGGTGTTCCTCGCCAACTCCGGCGGCGCCTGGGACAACGCCAAGAAGCTGGTCGAGGACGGCCACCACGGCGGCAAGGGCTCGGAGGCGCACGCCGCCACCGTCATCGGTGACACCGTCGGCGACCCGTTCAAGGACACCGCCGGCCCGGCCATCAACCCGCTGATCAAGGTGATGAACCTGGTCGCGCTGCTGATCGCCCCGGCCGTCGTCACGTACGCCGACAACGTCGCGGTCCGTGTCACCGCGACGGTCGTCGCGGTGGCGGTCGTGGTCGGCGCCGTGGTGGTCTCCAAGCGCCGCGCCACGGGCATCGCCCCGTCCGGTGAGGCCGACGTGGAGTCCCGCGCCACGGAGCCCGTCGCTCACTGAGAGCACTGACTACGAAGGTCCCTCGCTCCTGGAGCGGGGGACCTTCTCCATACACTGAGCACTTATGGACAAGCCGAACGGGGGCAGGACGCTGGCGCTGATCCTGCTGACCATGGCCGTGATGATGGCCGTGATCGTGGGTCTCGCCGTGTGGGCCATGCCGTGAGCGCCCGGACGCTCGTCGTGGTCAGGCACGCCAAGGCGGGCCAGGTGCCCGGCCTCCTGGACACCGAACGTCCGCTCACCCCCAGTGGTGAGCGCGACGCCCGCGCGGCGGGGGAGGAGATCAGGCGGCTCGCCCCGGAGCTCGTCCTGTGCTCGCCGTCGGTCCGCACCCGCAGGACCGCCGAGCTGCTCGGCCTCGACGCTCCCGTCGAGATCGAGCGCGACATCTACGAGGCGTACCCCGACGACCTGCTCGGCGTGCTGCGCCGTACGGACGACGAGATCGCGGCGGTGGTGCTCGTCGGCCACAACCCGGGCGTGCACGAGCTCGTGGTCGCCCTCACCGACGCGCGGCTCGACGGCTTCCCGCCCTGCGCGTACGCGGTGATCGAGCTGGACGTGCCGTCGTGGGAGCACCTCGCCCCCGGCACCGGACGGCTGGCCCGGATGAGCCGCCCCTGATTGCCGGGCGGCACGGCGGGTAGAAACACTCGCCTGCCGCTCAGGAACGTCGTGCTCGCCAGGGCGCCGAGGCTGGAGGATCCACGCCTCGCGCTCGGCTTCGGCCTGACCGGGGCCGCCTGCCTGCTGATCCCGCTGCTGACCGGCCTGCTCGCCGGCCATCCCGCGGGCGGCGCGACGGTCGGCGTCGGCGCGTGGCTGGTCGCGGGGCGGGCCATCGTGAACCCCGCGGGTGTGCGCACGCCGTTTCTGCTCGGCGTCGTGCTGTCGGTCGGCGTGGGGACGTCGCTGGGGATCCTGCTGTCGGGCAGCAGCTGGGCCATGGTGCTGGTCGCCTCTGCCCTGGCCGGGCTGGGCGGCCTGGTGCGCCCGATCGGCGTCACCCCGGCGCTCACGCTGCTGCTGACCGCCGCCAACCCGCTGCCGCTCGATCCGGCGCCGCACACCGGCCTGCAACTGCTCGGCGGCCTGCTGGCGGCAGTCCTGCTCACGCTGCCCTGGCCGTGGCGGCGCACCCGCCCGGTCGTCGCGGTGCTGGGCGAGGCGGCCGACACCCTGGCCGAGCTGGCCGAGGCCGTGGCCGACCCCGCCGTCGGTCAGGACGAGTGGGACGAGCGCCGCAGGAAGGCCACCGCCGCGATCGCCGATGTCCGCATGGCCCGCGCCCGCCGCGTCCAGTGGGAGCGGTCGCGGGCGGCAGAGGAGGTCGCGCTCGCGTTGCGCCGGGTGTTCCACGAGATCATCGCGTTGCGCGGGCTGTGCGGCACGCTGGCCCGGCGTGCGCCCGGCGCGGCGGACGAGGCGGGGATCTGCGACCTCGTGGCCTCGCTGTCCGCGACGCTGCGCGCCTATCTGGCCGAGTGCCCGCCCGAGCGCGTGTCGATCGTGGACTTCGGCGACCGGGTCGACCGGCTGCGCGACCGGGCCGCGGGCGGCAGGCGCGAGATGGTCGTGCTCGTCCTCCTCCGGCAGATCGCGCACAGCGCCGGGCGGATCCGGGAGGCGCTCGACGGCTCCCTTGAGGCGGCCCGCCGCCTGTGCACACCCGGCCTCGATCTGACCACGCTGGCGGTCTCCCCGTCGCTCGCCTTCGACGACCCGCGCGTGCGGCACGCCCTGCGGGTCGTGCTCGGCACCGCCTTCGCCTCGATCGTCATCGTGCTGTTCAAGCCCGCCTATCCGCACTGGCTGGTGATCGCGGTGCTGGTCACCATCCAGCCGACGTACGGCGAGACGCGGGCGAAGGTGTGGGCGCGGGTGGGCGGCAGCACGGCCGGGGGCCTGATCTCGGCCGGCATCCTCCACCTCATGCCGGGTCACTGGACGCTCGTCGCGTTGATCGGGGTGTCGGCCGCGCTGGCGTTCGGCCTGGCCCCGACCCACCAGGCCTACTGGGCGACGTTCATGACGATGTGCGTGCTGCTGCTGCTCGACTTCCAGAGGCCGCAGACCGCGGGGATCGCCGAGTCGCGGGTCGTGCTGACCATCCTCGGCGGTGTCATCGCCATCGCGTGCGCGCGGCTGCTGTGGCCGCGAGGGGAGACGGACCGGCTGGCCGAGCGGGTCGGCCGGATGCTCGACTCGCACGCGGCGGCCGCCCGGACGCTGGCGCAGATGGCCCGGGGGAAGGCGGGCGTCGAGCGGGCCGACGAGCGGATCAGGAAGGCCGCGGTGGACGCCGACATGGTCACGGCGGCGCTCGGCTACATCGCCAAGGAGCCCGGCGGCACGGCCCCCGACGCGGTCGAGGAGGTCGTGGAGGCCGCCCAGCGGGTGCGTGACGACCTGCTGACGCTGATCTCGGTGCTCCGCGACGAACCCACCGGGGCCGGGCCGGTGCCCGACGTCCTGGACGCCGTGGCCGTCCACCTGCGGGGCGCCGCGCAGGCCGTGTGGGGGCGGGAGCCGTACGAACCGGCGGGGGAGGTGAGCCGGGGGCTCGCGGACGACGCCGTGTGGGTCGGCGCCCAGGCCGAGCGCCGGCTCACCGAACTGGAGGCGGACGACGCCGAGCCCGGCTCCGGGCGGGCGCTGCTGCGCACCGCCGCCGTCGACCAGGCCCTGCGCTCACTCGGTGCCGACGCCGTACGGCTGTGCGCGGTGGCATCAGGCGCGTTCGCGACCAGGTCCTGAAATTTCAGTTCATGGTGGGCGGCATGCCGTCCTCGGCGTCGGCCGCCTCGACCTCCTCGCGGGAGATGCCGAGCAGATAGAGGATCGAGTCGAGATAGGGCACGTTGACCGCGGTGTCGGCGGCCTGCCGCACGATGGGCTTGGCGTTGAAGGCGATGCCGAGCCCGGCGGCGGCGAACATGTCGAGGTCGTTCGCGCCGTCGCCGATCGCGACGGTCTGGCTGAGCGGGATGCCCGCCTCGGCGGCGAAGCGCTCCAGCGCGCGGGCCTTGCCCGGCCGGTCGACGATCTCGCCGACGACCCGCCCGGTGAGCCGGCCGTTCACGACCTCAAGGGTGTTGGCGGCCGAATAGTCGATGCCGAGATCGGCCACGAGGGAGTCGGTGATCTGGGTGAAGCCGCCGCTCACGATCGCAAAGCGATAGTCGAGCCGCTTGAGGGTCCGCACCAGCGTGCGCGCGCCGGGGGTGAGGACGACCTCCTTGGCGACCTTCTCGAAGACCTCCTCCGACAGCCCTTCGAGCAGCGCGACCCGCCTGACCAGCGACTCGGCGAAGTCGAGCTCGCCGCGCATGGCGTCGTCGGTGACCCGGGCGACCTCGTCCAGGCACCCGGCGTGCCGGGCCAGCAGCTCGATGACCTCGTTCTGGATCAGCGTCGAGTCGACGTCCATCACGATGAGGCGCTTGGCGCGGCGGTGCAGGCCGCTGCGCTGCACGGCCACGTCCACCTGCTGGGCCGCCGCCTCCGCGGCCAGCTCCGCCCGCAGCGACTCGGGATCGGCGCCGGACACGGCGAGCTCGATGCACGTCACCGGATAGCTCGACAGCCGTTCGATCCTGTCGATGTTGGCTCCGCTCGCCGCGATCCGGCCGGCGATCCCGGCCATGGCGGCGGGCAGCAGCGGCGCGCCGAGGACGGTGACGTGCAGCCGCCCGCGTCGCCGCTTCTCCTTGGAGTGCGTGCCGGTCGCGATCTCCAGGTCCATGTCGAGGTCGGCGGCGACCTGCTCGACGGCCGTCCACAGGCCGCCGATCGTGCCTCCGGTGCCGGTGGGCGGACCCCCGGCGTACGCGACGAGGACGCCCAGGGTGAGGCGGCCTCGGATGACGACCTGCTCCACGTCGGCCACGACGACCGGGAACCCGGACAGTACGGAGAACAGCCGCGAGGTGACGCCCGGGCGATCCGGACCGGTCAGCGTGATCAGGAGCGTGCGCTGGTTCACGTTGTTTGAGGTTACTGCGCCGCTTGTCGTGTGCGCGCACGAGGTTCACGATGCGGACGCCTTCATGCCCCCGCTCTGAGGCTCCGTTGTCATTTCCGCATGTCGTCATGGTGGTGGGCCGTGGAAGGGGCCGGGAGAGACGGGACGCCTCACCGCGGCCGGCACCCCCCGAGGAAGGACGCGACACGCATGACGATCTCGCTGCAGCCCCAGCATTCCCTTGATTCCGGCCGTTACACCGTCGGGCTCGCCGAGAGCGCCGCGGATCTGCGTGCCGCCCAGCGCCTGCGTTACGAGGTTTTCGCCGGGGAGATGGGCGCCCGGCTCGACTCCCCGCTGAACGGGCTCGACGTCGAACCGCTCGACGCCTACTGCGACCATCTCCTCGTCCGCGAGGGTGACACGGTGGTCGGCACCTACCGCCTGCTGCCGCCCCGCCGCTCCGACCGGCTCTACTCCGACGCGGAGTTCGACCTCCGGGCGCTGGAGGGCCTGCGCGGCGACCTGGTCGAGGCCGGGCGCACCTGCGTGCACCCCGGCCACCGCGGCGGCGCGGTCGTCGCGCTGATGTGGGCCGGGATCGCGCGCTACATGGCCGACCGCGGGCACGCCTGGCTGGCGGGCTGCTGCTCGGTGCCCCTGGACGACGGCGGCGTGGTCGCCGCCGGTGTCGTCGACCGGGTCGCGCTGGGGCCGCAGGAGTATCGCGTCACGCCGCGCACGCCCTGGCGCGGCGACGGGGTCCCCCGCCCCGGCCGGTTCGCGGTGCCGCCGCTGCTACGCGGATATCTGCGGCTCGGGGCGTGGATCTGCGGCGCGCCCGCCCATGATCCCGACTTCGGCACCGCGGACTTCTTCGTGCTGCTGCGCGTGGCCGACGCCGACCCCCGCTATCTGCGGCACTTCCTCGGGCGGTCGCGATGAGCGCCGTCACCCACCTGCCCGCGGCCTCCTCCGCCTGGCTGCCCGCCTCCCCCTGCGCGCCGGACCTCTGCGTGCGGGCACAGGCCCGTACGGCGGGCCCCCTGCGGCGGGCCGCCCGCCTGCTGGGCGTGGTCGTGGTGCTGCTCGCCGGTCTGCCGATCGCGCTCGCCCTCGGCCGTACGGCGTGGCGAGAGGCGGTCACGACGCGCTGGTCACGGCTGCTGCTGCGGGCACTCGGCGTGAGGATCGTGACGCGTCGCGGGTTCTCCTGCATCGGGGGCTCGGCGCGGGCGCGGGCCGTGCCGGAGGAGGACGGGCCCGCCCTGCTCGTCGGCAACCACGTCTCGTGGCTCGACCCCCTGGTGATCACGGCGACCTTCGCCTGCCGCCCGCTGGCCAAGGCCGAGGTGGGCAGGTGGCCCGTCGTACGCACGCTGGCCGCCGGGGGCGGCGCCCTGTTCATCGACAGGGACCGGCCGTCCGCCCTGCCGGAGGTAGTCGCGGACATGACCGCCGCGCTGCGGCGCGGTGAGAGCGTGGCCGCGTTCCCCGAGGGCACGACGTGGTGCGGACGCGAGATGGGCCGGTTCCGGCCCGCGGTGTTCCAGGCGGCGATCGACGCCGGGGTGCCCGTGCGGCCGGTGGCGCTGCGGTTCCTCGAGCTTCCCGAGGGCGCCGGAACAGGCGTGTCCACCCGGCCGTCGTACGTCGGGGACGACACGCTGCTCGCGTCCGTCCTGCGGATCGTCGCCGCCCGGGACCTCGTCGCGGAGGTGACGGTCTTCCCCGCCGTACGGCTGGACCGCCCGCCCGTGTACGGCAGCCGGGCCCACCGGAGACAGGCGCGGGCGGAGCTCGCGCGGATCGCCGAGGCCCAGGTCAGGACGGGACTGGTGGAGCCCGGGGAGCGGGCCGCGGCGGCCTGACAAACCGCCGGACAAGCCGCCGGACGATCGGCGGCGCCTGCCCGGAGACCCCGGGCGGGCGCCGTGGAGGATGGACGGGGTCAGCGGGTGATCGTGCTCTTCGACTTCACCCAGCCGATGCTGTCGCCGAACTCCGAGAGCAGCCGCCTGGGGTCGGTGTTCGTCGAGGTGTCGACGACCGCGCCGCCGAAGTAGCCGTAGAGTTTGCCGCGGGCGGACCCGCTCACCTGGGCCTTCGCATAGAACGTGTAGCTCTTGCCCTTCTTGAGACCGGGGAGCACGCACAGCGAGCGGGTCCGCTCCCGCGTGCAGTGCTCGTGATAGCGGGAGCCGTGCGGCACGTAGATCCGGGTCTTGGTGACGTTCTTGGGGAACTTGACCGCGAGGAAGATCTCGTCGGTCTTGGTCTTGAGCCTGTTGACGAGCTTGACCGTGAACGTCACCACGTGCCCGGCGCGGGCGCGGTAGGGGAAACTGACCTGGATGCGGACGGGCGCCGAGGCCGCCGTTGACGAGGAGGCGGACGATGCGGACGCGGCCGACGACGCGGCGGAGGCGGGCGCGCCGGACGCGACCAGTGCGCCCGCGGCCAGCGGCACGGCCAGCAGCGCGGTCGGCTTGCCGATGAGGGTACGCATGCGGGCCAGCCTTGACGATCGAGGTCACGGTTCGATCACGCGTCAGGAATCACGTGTCAGAGGATGAGATGGCTGTCGCCGAACTCGTGCCAGAGGTAGCCCTCCTCCAGCGCCGCCTCGTACGAGCGGGCCAGCACGCCCGTCCCGGTGATCGCCGACAGCATCATCAGGTGGGTTGACCGGGGCTCGTGCAGGCCCGTGACCAGGCCGTCCACCGCGCGTACGCCTCCCTCGGGCGTGACGACGCGCGAGGTCCAGCCCGACGCCGCCCGCACCGTGTCCGGGGCGTCGCGGGCGGCGGTCTCCAGCGCCCGCACGACGGTCGTGCCGACGGCGATCACCCGGCCCCCGTGCTCATGGGTGATGTTCACCAGCCGTGCCGTCCGCTCGGAGACGGCGAACCACTCGGGATAGGGCGGTTCGTCCTTCTCCGGAGACGCGACCCCGGTGTGCAGCGTGATCGGCGCGACCCCGATTCCCCGGCTGACCAGGGCGGTGACGAGCTCCGGGGTGAACGGCCGGCCGGCGCTCGGCATCTCCGCGCTGCCCGGCTCGACCCCGAAGACCGTCTGATATTCGGCGAGCGGCCAGTCGCGCCTCACGTAGCCGTAGCGGATGGGCACGCCGTGCCTGGCGAGGTAGGAGAGCACGTCGCGGTCGAGGCGGGCCCGCCACAGGCGCGGCGTCTCCGGCGCCAGCAGGCGCAGCGTGGCCCCTCCCGGCAGTGGCAGCCACTCACCGGGCGCGGCGCCCGAGTAGGGCTCCGTCGCCGTCCCCGTACGGCGGCGCAGCTCGACCAGCCACTCGCCGGACGCGAGACGGCCGGAGAAGTGGACGGCCAGCCGGTCGAGCCGCACCGCCGCGGGCAGGGTGGCGGAGTCGTTGACCACCAGCAGGTCGCCGGGGGACAGCAGCGACGGCAGGTCGGCGAATACGTGATGGGTGATCTCGCCGGTGTCGCGGCGCGACACCAGCAGCCTGACCTCGTCGCGGCGCAGCCCGCGCGCCTCCGGCGGTTCGTGCGCCTCCAGCGCCGCCCCCAGCGCGAACTCGAACGACTCTCCGTAGGGCCGGATCTCCGGATCGGGGGTGGTCATTCCAGCGCTCCCCGGGTGAAACGGCCGGGGGCGGGGCGGGAGCCGACGAGGCGCAGCAGCGCGGGCACCACGCTCTCGGGCGGCGGCGCCGCTCCGGCCTCCTCCGGGCCGACCGCGTCCGTCAGCATGCGGGTGCGCATCTCCCCCGGGTCCACCCACCAGACCGTCACGTCGGGCTCCTCGGCGGCCAGGACGTTCGACACCTGGTCGAGGGCGGCCTTGGTCGCGCCGTAGCCGCCCCAGCCCTCGTACGCCTCGACGGCGGCGTCGGAGGAGATGTTGAGGATCGCGCCCCGCCGCTTGCGCAGCGCCGGCAGGGTCGCCTGGACCAGCGCGAGCGGCGCGATCACGTTCGTCTCGAACAGCGCGCGCAGCGCGTCGAGCGGATAGTCGGCGAGCCTGGGCAGCGGGGTGGGGCCGAGCCCGCTCGCGTTGTTGACCAGGAGGTCGAGCTCGGGCACGGAGTCGGCGAGCCTCGCCACGTGCGCCGGGTCGGCGACGTCTCCGGGAAGGGCCCGGGCGCCGAGGTCGAAAGCGGCCGACATCAGGTCCTCTTCACCGCGCGCGGTGAGCAGGAGCGACCAGCCGTCGTCGGCGAGCGCCTTGGCGAGCGCGAGCCCCAGCCCTCGCGAGGCTCCGGTGATGAGTGCGTGCTTCATGCGCCTCACGCTAGGAATCGGCACGTCACGAGCGCATCGGACCGAGGCCCGGCCGTCGCTCGGCAGTTGGGTCTAGGTCCTGCGGCCGACGCGGCCCGCCCGTCGCGGGACCTAGTCTGTGTTGCGTGCCCGAGCCCGCCCACTCCGCCGCCGCCTGCGAGCGGGACCGTGACGCCGTGCTGCACGCGGTCAGCTCGGCCGTGCTCGCCGTCACCCGTCACCTGTCGGTCCGCGAGGTCCTCCAGGTGATCGTGCGGTCCGCGGCGCGGCTGCTCGACGCGAAGTACGCCGCGCTCGGCGTGCCGGACGACGATGGCGCGTTCGCCGAGTTCGTGGCCGAGGGCATCTCCGACGAGCAGTGGGCGGCCATCGGGCCCACCCCGCGCCAGCACGGCATGCTGGGCGCGATGCTCCGTGAGGGGACGCCGGTGCGGCTGCCCGACATCCGCAGGGACCCCAGGTTCGAGTGGTGGCCGAAGGCCCACCCCATCCTCAAGGACTTCCTCGGTGTGCCGATCACCGACGGCGACACCGTGCTCGGGATCATCTTCCTGTCCAACAAGCGGACGCCCGGCGGGTTCGACGAGGCCGACGAGGAGCTGCTGACGCTGTTCGCGGCGCACGCCGCCATCGCGATCACCAACGCCCGGCTGTACGAGCGGGGGCGCGAGCTCACGGTCATCGAGGAACGCACCCGGATGGCCCGCGAGCTGCACGACGCCGTCAGCCAGAAGCTGTTCTCGCTGCGGCTGACCGCGCGGGCCGCCGCCGCGCTCGCCCGTACGGACCCCGAGCGGGCGGCCGAGGCGATCGAGCGGGTCGAACGGATGGCGGGAGAGGCGCTGACCGAGCTGCGCGCGATGATCGTGGAGCTGCGCCCGGCCGAGCTCGACCGGCACGGGCTGGTGGAGAGCGTGCGCAAGCTGGCGGCCCTCCTCGACCGCCTGCACCCCATGACGGTCGCGTTCTCGGCCGAGGGCGAGTCGCCGGACGACCGCGACCTGGCGCCCGAGATCGAGGTCGCCGTGCTCCGGGTCGCCCAGGAGGCGCTGCACAACGCCGTACGGCACGCCAGGGCCGCCCGCATCGACGTACGGCTCTCGCACCGGGAGGCCACGCTGGTGCTGGAGGTGACCGACGACGGCGTGGGCTTCGACAGCACCGGACCAAACGGGGCGGGAGTGCACGGCCTGGGGCTGCCGTCGATGAGCGACCGGGCCCAGGCCGTCGGCGGCACGCTGACGGTCTCCTCCGCGCCCGGCCGCGGCACGACCGTACGACTGGAGGTGCCCGCGTGATCCGCGTGCTCATCGCCGACGACCACCCCGTCGTGCGGCAGGGCCTGCGTACGTTCCTGGAGATCCAGGAGGACATCAGCGTCGTGGGAGAGGCGGCGGACGGCGCCGAGGCGGTCGAGATGACCGGCGCGCTCGCCCCCGACGTGCTGCTGCTCGACCTGAAGATGCCGGTGCTCGACGGCCTCGGCGCGCTCGCGGAGCTGTCCGGACGGGACGTCCGGGTGATCGTCCTCACCTCGGTCAGCGACCGCGGCGACGTGGCCCCGGCCATGCGGGCGGGCGCGGCGGGCTTCCTCTACAAGGACGTGGATCCCGCCGCTCTCGTCCAGGCGATCCGGACCGTGCACGGCGGGCAGGTCCTGCTCGCGTCCGAGGCAGCCGAGGCGATGCTGGCGGGCCCGGCGGACCGCGAGCAGGCCGACGCGGGCTCCGCGCTGACCGACCGCGAACGCGAGGTGCTGCGGCTGCTCGCCGCCGGCCGCTCGAACCGCGAGATCGCCCGTGAGCTCGTGGTGGCGGAGAAGACCGTGAAGACGCACGTCTCCAACGTGCTCATGAAGCTCGGCGTGCAGGACCGCACCCAGGCCGCGCTCTACGCCGTACGCCACGGCCTGGCCTGAGTGCGGCTTCAGACCTGGGACTCCACGATGGCGTTGTGTGCGGCCACCCTGGCCCGCCGTACGGCGCGGTCGAGGTCGCGCAGGGCCTGCCCGCGCACGGCGACCTGCCCGGACGTGAGCCCTCGCTCGTCGGCGAGACGGAGCGCCACCGACAGCCGGGCGGCGAGGGCGCCGACCCGGTGCGCCCTGCCGGGGTAGCCGGGAGCCAGGGCCTCGCCCGCGCGGTCGAGCGCGTCGGCCGCAGGGAAGCCCTGCGCCGGGCCGCCCACGCCCAGCAGCGCCTCGGTGGCGGCCATCATGGCGGTCCGCAGCGCCTGCTCCGCCTCGGCCAGCGACGGCACGTCGGGCGGGACCGCCGACGCCTCGGTCACGGTCCAGCGGATTCCGGAGTACGAGGAGCCGCGCCGGTCGGCGGACGGCACGAGACCCAGGCAGCGGCCGGACAGCACGGCCACGGCGGCCTGGCCCGCGTCGATCGCGGCGCCGTTGAAGACGGGCGGGCCGGTGAGCCCGAGCGGGTCGCCGGGCACCGGCAGGGCCAGCCGGAACGCGCCGAGCCCCTCGATCCGCTGATCGACGAGGTAGGCGAGCAGGGGGGTCTCGACGTCATCCGCCGCCACCACCTGAGGCCCGGCCTCGCGCTCGACGCGGTCGAGGGCGTGCTCCAGGCTCACGTGTCCGCCGAGCCAGGCGTTGCCCCAGGCGACGAGCGTGGCGGAGATCGGTGAATCGATGCGCACCCGATCCACGATATGTGGTCGGACTGCCATAGTTTTATCTCAGAGAACCACGGGAGGGGGCCACATGGGCGGTCAGGTGCTTCAGCTTCAGGACGTGGCCGTCCGCAGGGACGGCGCGGCCCTGCTGCGCGGCATCGACTGGAGCGTCAGGGAAGACGAGCGCTGGGTGGTGATCGGGCCGAACGGCGCGGGGAAGACGACGCTGCTCCAGGTGGCCGCATCGCTGCTGTTCCCGTCCGAGGGCTCGGTGGAGATCCTCGGCGAGCGGCTCGGCCAGACGGACGTGTTCGACCTGCGGCCCCGGATCGGCCTGGCCAGCGCGGCCCTGTCGGAGCGCATCCCTCCGGACGAGAAGGTCATCGACCTCGTGCTCACCGCGTCGTACGCGATCCTGGGCCGGTGGACGGAGGAGTACGACTCCCACGACGTCACCCGGGCCGTCGAGCTCATCGACCAGCTCGGCTGCGCCCACCTGATCAGGCGGCGCTTCGGCACGCTGTCGGAGGGCGAGCGCAAGCGGGTGCAGATCGCCCGGGCGCTCATGCCCGACCCCGAGCTGCTGCTGCTCGACGAGCCCGCCGCCGGGCTCGACGTCGCGGGCCGCGAGGACCTCGTACGCCGTCTCGGCGCGCTGGCGCGCGACCCGAAGTCGCCCACGATGGTGCTGGTCACCCACCATGTCGAGGAGATCCCGGCCGGGTTCACCCACGTGCTGCTGCTGCGGCACGGCTCGGTCGTCGACCAGGGGCCGATCGACGCGGTGATGACGGCGGAGAACCTGTCGGCGACCTTCGGCGTGCCGCTGCACCTCGACCGCGGCCAGGAGGGCCGCTGGTTCGCCCGTCCCCTCTGACGTCCTGGCGGAGCCCCCGGCCTACCCTTGGCGGATAGCCGTTCGAGGGAGGGGCGCGCCGTGTTCTGGACTGAGGAGCGCGCGGGAGCGAAGCGATCAAGCGCGACGAGGGAAGTGTTGATCGCGCGCCTCCGGCACGACCCCACGGCCTGGAAGCGCCCCGAACTGCCGAGCGAAGCGAGGCAGGTAAGCAGGGAGAGGTGCGAGTGACGCCGTGGGAGGCGGCCGCGGTCTTCGCGGCCGGAATCGGGGCCGGGGCGATCAACGCCGTCGTGGGATCGGGTTCGCTCATCACGTTCCCGACGATGCTGGCCGTCGGTTTTCCGCCGATCGTCGCGAACGTGTCCAACAACGTCGGGCTAGTCCCCGGCGGCGTGACCGGGGTGCTCGGCTACCGCGCCGAGCTCAAGGGCCAGCGTGAGCGGCTGCTCCGGCTCGGCGTCGCGTCGGTGATCGGCTCGCTCGCCGGTGGCGTGCTGCTCCTGGTCCTGCCCGCCGAGGCGTTCAAGGTCATCGTCCCGGTGCTCATCGCGATCGCCTGCCTCCTGGTGGTGTTCCAGCCGAGGATCAACGAGTGGCTGGCCGTACGGCGCAGGCCGCACCCCCACGGCGGGCCGTGGCTGTGGCTGGGCGTGCTGGGCGCGGGCATGTACGGCGGCTACTTCGGCGCCGCCCAGGGCATCGTGCTGATCGGCCTGCTGGGCAGCTTCCTCGACGAGGACCTGCAACGGGTGAACGCGGCGAAGAACCTGCTGTCGCTGCTGGTCAACGCCACGGCCGCGGTGCTGTTCGCGTTCGTCGCGCCGGTGGACTGGATCGCCGTGCTGCTGGTGGCGCTGGGCTCGGCCGCCGGCGGCTTCCTCGGGGCCCGCGTGGGCCGCAGGCTGCCCGCACCCTTGCTGCGGGGCTTCATTGTTGTCGTCGGAATCGTGGCGATTGTGAAGCTGGTGTCCTGAAAGGGTATGTCTGCCCTTGTGAAGGGCGACCGGGTGGAGATCGTCATCGATGCGGGGGGCACCCCGCGCACCTACGAGGTGGTCGCGACCAGGGCGGGCCGCCGGATCGAGATCACGACGGGCCGGGGAGTGGTCGAGGTCACCGAGGTCACGCGGGCGGGCACACCCGTTCGCACCGCGAGGTTCATGTCCAACCGGGTGCTCGCTCTGGTCGAGCATCCCGCCGACGACCGCGGCCCGGACACCGGCTGACCCGGGCCCGGGCGGGCACGGACGGGTCGCAGGTGGTCACTCCGCGGGACGGACCTGGACGACGCCGTCCTGCCGCAGCCGCGTCTGGAAGGCCGGCTGGCGCGACGTGGCGGGGCCGTGCATGACCCGGCCGTCGGAGATGCGGAAGGCGCTGCCGTGCCATGGGCAGACGATGCAGGCCTGGCCCTCCTCCATGGCCACCCGGCCCTGGTGGAGCGGACCGGCGAGATGGGAGCAGTTGTCCGCGAGCACGCTCACGTCGTCGCCGAGACGCAGGACGAAAAGATCGATGTAGCCGAGCCGCCGCCGCACCGGCCGCCCGTTGGGCAGGTCCCTGAGCACGCACAGGTCGTGCCAGCCGAGCGGCATGAGGTGGCCGACCGACTCCGCGTGGTTGGCCCCGGCCGCCTGGCGATAGGACATGTGGCTGCCGAGGTGGGCGCCCGCGGAGGCCGCCGCGAGTCCCGCGTACCCCAGCATGCGCCCGGCGCGTTCGCGTCCCGTCACCCGTAAGAAGAGAGAGCCGGTGTAGCAGAGCGCCGCGGCGGCGTTGGTCATGGCGTGCACCAGGCCCACGCGCTGCTGTTCGCGGTGGAGGGTGGACCAGTCGGTGAGGCCGGCCGCCACCGTGGGAACGGCGCTGCCCAGCCCCGCCAGGATCAGCGTCCGCGCCGCACGCGAGCCGGTTTTGGTCATGTCCACCAGGCTCGCCGACAGCCAGCAGCCGAAGGTCGTCACCGCGAGCGCCGGGTGCAGCGGGTGGCCCATGGGCACGCCGTGCAGGACGTCCCTGAGCTTGCCCGGGCCTAGTCTGCGGCGGACCTTCTTGGATATGACGGTGATCGGCCGGTCGAGCGCGGTGGCCCGCTCGAGCCCGTCGAGGAGCTCCGCCGAGGGGACCCTCCGTGCCGTACGGCCCGCACGCGGCCTGGTCGTCTCTTCCATGTTTCGCCCCCTAACACGGGATCACGTACCCCCGCGTCACAGGTGTGAACATGGAACAGGCATGGGACGGTATGTACGAGTTTCGGGCTGACGTCGTCGACGTCAGGGCGCCAGATGACCCCGGGCGACCGAGCCGGCGACCAGCTCCGCGGCGTACTCGCCGAGCGTGGGCGACCCCTCCTCGATGAGCCGCACCTTCTCCATGACCTGCGTGGCCGTCACCTTGTAGAGCGGCCAGGTGCCGCCCTCGTTGTGGTGGTTGGCGATGATCGGCGCGAGCCGGTCGAGCGCCCGGGCGAACCTCGCCTCCGGCGTGCGCCGCTCCTCGAACTCGTGCCACAGGGTGCGCAGCCGCGCCCCCTGGTCGTCCGGCAGCAGCCCGAAGATCCGGTCGGCCGCCGCGCGTTCGAGGGCGGCCTGCGCCTCGACCGCGACGGGGTCGTAGATGAAGGTGTCACCGGCGTCGATCTCCACGAGGTCGTGGACGAGCAGCATCGCGACCACCTTGGACATGTCGGTGCCCGGGGGCGCGTGCTCGGCCAGCGTCATCGCCATCATGGCCAGATGCCAGGAGTGCTCGGCGTCGTTCTCCCGGCGCGAGCCGTCGATCAGCGAGTTGCGGCGGATGACGCGCTTCAGCTTGTCGATCTCCATGTGGAAGGCGAGCTGGGACTGGAGCCGTTCGTGGATGAGCGCGGTCGTCACCCGTGCAAGCCTAACCGGTCACGATCAGTTCGTCCCCGACCCGGCGCCGCGCGCCGTCGGGCCGCGTCTGTCCTCGCGTCCCTCCACGCCGTCAGGGCCGTCGGGCCGCGTCCCTCCGCGCCGTCTTCGCGGCGCGGGCCCGGTGCGGCGCGTCGGAGGGCGTCAGACGGTGAAGAGGCGGCCGACCTCCTCCAGCTCGCGTACGAGGTCGAAGCGGGGGTCGCGGTAGTGGCGTGCGCCGAAGCCGGTGCGGCTCACGGTCCATTTCAGTTCACGCGCCCACCTGTCCTGATCGGCGCACAGCGCCAGGTCTGCCATCGTCATCCGGCTTTTGATCAGTGATAACCAGGCGGCACCGGGATTCACCAAGGGACTCCTTCCGGAGGGGTGCCAAATAGAGATCTCGTCGTCCTCAATTCGTCGTAGGGAGAGCGCGTCCCACCCTCGGAACGGCTCGTTCGTTGTTCGCCGGCTCGCCGCTCGTGCGCGGCGAGCGCCGGTGATTGCCGGTCGAATTTCGAAATCCCGCTGGCCCGGATGCCTCCCCGTTGTCACACGCATCCGGAGCGGTCGGCGCCCCTCGCCGGGCGCGTGCCCCGGATGGGGAATCGGGCCTCGGAGTATTTCGCCGGCGACCGCCGGCGCCCCCACACGCCGGAAGACCCTTCCCGCATCGATCGTGACTCAGGACGCAATGCGCTGCAATACTTGACGAAAAGAAATCCGCAAGAATCTTGTGTCGATGCGCTGCAAATTGCGATGCAAGTTGCACGAGCGGGCGCGGTAATCTCAGGACAGGGCGCCCCTCACCCGCGCGCCCGATCCGCCAGGGCGCGCCCACCATCCGTGCGTCCACCGCAACCACCGGATTCACCGGATGAAGGAGGTCGGCAGGGGTGCCCGAGCACGGCAGTCCCACCGTCCGCCGCCGTCGGCTGGGGCAGGAACTGCGCCGCTTACGCGAGCGCGCCGATCTGACGGGCGACCAGGTGGCCGCCCGGCTCGGCTGGTCGGCGGCGAAGATCAGCAGAATCGAGACGGCGCGCACCTCGCCTCGCACGAGCGATGTTGAGGCACTTCTGGTGATCTACATGGTAGATTCCCGCCAACGCCAAGAGCTGCTCGCCCTGCACCGGGACGCGACCCGGAAGGGCTGGTGGGAGGATTACCGCGACTCCCTGCCCAAGGAATACACGACGTTCCTGGGCCTGGAGGCCGAAGCCACGGCGGCACGCGACTGGGAACCCCAGGTAGTGCCGGGTCTGTTCCAGACAGAGGCATACGTCCGGGCCATGATGGAGAGCGGACAACGAAGCACCCTTGAGCTGCCGGGCGGCGTCCGCAGCCGGATCGAGGTCCGGATGGCGCGCCAGCAGGCGGTTCTCAGGGCGGAGAGCCCGCTGGCCATCTCGGCCGTTCTGGAAGAGTCGGTCCTGCTGCGCCGGTTCGGCGACCACGAGGTGATGCGGGAACAGCTCAGACGGTTGATCGAGGTGTCCGAGCTGCCGAACGTCGAGTTGCGGATCCTGCCGCTCGACGCGGACCACCCGATCAACACCGGGGCGTTCAGTCACCTCAAGGTGCCCGACTTCCACGACGTCGTGTACCTGGAGGCGCTCCTGGGCGGCCGTCTGGTCGAGGACGAGGCGATCGTCTACCGGTACGAGGTGGCGTTCGACTACCTGGAGACGAAGGCGCTCGACGTGGACGACTCCCGCCGGTTCTTGGAGAAAACTGTCCGTCACTGGCGTTAGCCAGCTCTAGACCGCCCCGGGAACCTGCGCGTGATTTCCGGGGGGAGAGAAACATTGTCCATGAACTCGATTGACCTGTCCGGCGCCGTCTGGTGGAAGAGCAGCCGGAGCGCGAACAACTGCGCCTGTGTGGAAGTGGCCGTGCTGCCCGACGGCCACGTGGGTGTGCGCGACAGCAAGAACCAGGACGGCCCCGCTCTCGTGTTCACCCCCGCGGAATGGGACGCGTTCATCGGCGGCGTGAAAGACGGCGAGTTCGACCTTTAAACGAGTTCGGCCTTTCTGCGGCCCCCGGCTTCCCGGCGGCCTCGGCTTCCCGGCGACTTCGGCCTTTCGGTGACGCCGGCTTTCCGTGCGACGTCGGCTCTTCGAACGACGTCCGCTTTTCGAACGACGCCGGCCGGGCGCGGACGCGCGTACGGCCCGCGCCCGGAAAGGGCGCGAGCCGTACGTGAGGGGAAGGGGGTCAGGCGACGCCGAGCCCCTGCGCGACGCGCTGGCCGAGGTCCTTGTGGACATTGGTCCAGTAGTCGGCGACGCGCTTCTTCATGTCGGCGGTGACCTCGGGAGCCGAGGCGTGGCCGACGATGTTGCTCACCATGTGGTCGCGGTCGACGTCCGAGAGCACGTTCTCCCACAGCGCGCGGGGCTGCACGTAGTCGTCGTCCTCGCGGTGCCTGACCTGGGCGCTCCGGATGATCTCACCGGCGACGTGGTAGTTCTCGCCCTCGTAGAGCGACGGGTCGGCGGCGGGGCCGTTGACGCTGTTCGGCGCGTAGACCGGGTCGCCCGGGTTGCGGTAGCGCATGTGACCGTCGCGGTTGTAGCTGTGCACGGGCGCCTTCGGCGCGTTGACCGGAAGCTGCAGGTAGTTCGGCCCGATGCGGTAGCGGTGGGCGTCCGGGTAGGAGAACAGCCTGCCCTGGAGCATCCTGTCCGGGGAGGGACCGACGCCCGGCACCAGGTTCGCCGGCTCGAAGCCCGCCTGCTCGACCTCGGCGAAGTAGTTCTCCGGGTTGCGGTTCAGCACGAACCGGCCGATGGTGATCTCCGGATAGTCGGAGTGCGGCCAGACCTTGGTGAGGTCGAACGGGTTGAACCGGTAGTCCGCCGCGTCCTCGAACGGCATGATCTGGACGTTGACCGTCCACGCCGGGTGGTCGCCGTTCCTGATGGCGGTGTGCAGGTCGCGGAGGTGGAAGTCCGGGTCCTCCGCCACCAGCGCCCTGGCCTCGGCGTCGGTGAGGTTCTCGATGCCCTGCTCGGTCTTGAAGTGATACTTCACCCAGAACTTCTCGCCCGCGGCGTTGTACCAGAGGAAGGTGTGCGACCCGAAGCCGTGCATGTGCCGCCAGCTGCGCGGGGTGCCGCGGTCGGTCATGAGGAACGACACCTGGTGGGCCGACTCGGGCGACAGCGTCCAGAAGTCCCACTGCATGTTGTTGTCGCGCGTGTGGGTGTCGGCGCGGCGCTTCTGCGAGTGGATGAAGTCGGAGAACTTCGAGGGGTCGCGGATGAAGAAGATCGGCGTGTTGTTGCCGACGATGTCGTAGTTGCCGTCGTCCGTGTAGAACTTGATCGCGAAGCCGCGGGGGTCGCGCACGGTGTCGGCGCTGCCCAGTTCGCCGGCGACGGTCGAGAAGCGCAGGAAGAGCTCGGTCTCCTTGCCCTTCCGGAACAGCGAGGCCTTGGTGTACTGGCTGACGTCCTCCGTGATCCGCAGCACGCCGTACGCGCCGCCGCCCTTGGCGTGCACCACGCGCTCGGGGACCCGTTCCCGGTTGAAGTGGGCCATCTTCTGGATCAGGTAGTGGTCCTGCAGCAGCAGCGGGCCGTTGGGACCGACGGACAGCGAGAACTCGTCGCTGGGAGCGGGGACCCCGGCGTCGGTGGTGGTGATGTGCCTGTCGGTCATGCGGCTGTCCTCCGGGGTCACTCTTTGGATCCATGTGCGGACAAGCGACGGAAAGCGGGCGCGCTGCGCTCGGTTCCCGCTGCTCGGATGTTCAGGTGCTCGGGTGCTCGGGTGTTCAGGGCTGGGTGCTCAGTCGCGGGAGGGGCAGGGCGGGGCGCTGCCGGTCTCCGTCCGGCACGCCGGGCACAGGCCCCAGTAGATGACGTCCGCCTCGTCCACCAGATAGCCGGCGTTCGAGGCCGGCTCCAGGCAGGGCGCGTGCCCCACCGCGCAGTCGACGTCCGCGACTCGTCCGCAGTTGCGGCAGACGAGATGGTGGTGGTTGTCTCCCACCCGCGTCTCGTACCGCGTCGGGCTGCCCGCGGGCTCGATGCGGCGCAGCAGCCCGCCGCAGTGCAACGCGTTCAGCGAGTCGTAGACGGCTTGCAGGGACACCTGCCCGACCCGGTCGCAGACACCGCGATGGATGGCTTCCACGTCGAGGTGGTCGCCCCCGCTCACGGTCTGCAGGATCGCGAGCCGGGCCGCGGTCACCCGAAGTCCGGCCTGGCGAAGGCGCCCGGCGTCGTCCACACCCCCACGTTATCAGCACACTTGAATGGTTCAAGTAAAGGAACTCTCCCAGTTATTTGCCCGTGGATCTCCCACAGGCTCCCGGATGAGGGTGGAAGATGGCATGCTCGGGTGCCGTGAGACGTCAGCCCCTCGCCCTGCCCCTGCTCGCCCTCCTCGCGGCCCCCCTCCTCGTCGCGGGGTGCAGCCCGGCGGAGAGCGAGCCCGTCCCCGGCGCGTCACCACTGGAGGTCAAGACGGCGACGCCGCCGCCGTCTCCCAAGCCGCAGCGGCGCCCCTTCACGATCTCCTTCGCGGGCGACGTGCACTTCGAGGGCGTCCTGCGCAACCGGCTCAACGCCGACCCGCGTACGGCGCTCGGCCCGATCGCCGCCGTGCTGCGCAGGTCCAACCTCACCGCGCTCAACCTCGAGACGGCCATCACCACCGCCGGCACGCCCGCGCCGGGCAAGCAGTTCACCTTCCGCGCCCCGGCCACGGCGTTCACGGCGCTCAAGGCCGCCGGGGTGGACGTCGTCACGATGGCCAACAACCACGGCATGGACTACATGGAGAGCGGCCTGCGGGACACCCTCGCCGCGATCAGGTCCTCGAGGTTCCCCGTCATCGGCATCGGCGCGAACGAGACCGAGGCATACCGGCCCTACCGCAGGACGGTCAACGGCAACCGGGTGTCGATCATCGGCGCGACCCAGGTGATCGACGCTCAGTTCATCCAGTCGTGGACCGCCTCCGGCGACAAGGCCGGGCTCGCGTCGGCGAAGAACGAGCCCCGCCTGCTGCGTGCCGTACGGCAGGCCCGCAAGAACTCCGACACCGTCATCGTGTTCCTGCACTGGGGCGCCGAGCTGGTCAAGTGCCCGACGCCGGTGCAGCGCAGCCTGGCGGACAAGCTGGTCGCGGCGGGGGCCGACGTGATCGTCGGCAGCCACGCGCACATCCTGCTGGGCGGCGGTTACTCCGGCCGCTCGTACGTGCACTACGGCCTGGGCAACTTCGCCTTCTACAACTGGGGCCCGGAGACCGGGACGACCGGGGTGCTCACCTTGACGATCAACGGCAGGAAGGTGCTCAAGGACCAGTGGACCCCCGCCCGGATCAACGGCGGCGTGCCGATTCCCGTGACGGGCGGTGCCAGGCAGCAGGCGCTCGGCGCGTACCGCGCGCTGCGCGGCTGCACCGGCCTGTCGGCCGCACCCGTGGACTCCTGACGGCAGGGCTACAGAATTCTTGCCGCAAATCAGACGACTGGTCGGTAAGCGCTGACCACGGCGCGTGAAACAGGCAAGATGAGTGAGTGTCCAGCCGGTACGTGAGGGAAGCAGGCGGCCCCGCTTTGGCCGTCGAGCAGTGTGCTGCCGTTGAGACCTGTGGTGCCGCCGAAAAACGGGGCCGTGGGGGTGGTGAGGGGATGTCGCCGGGCGCGTCGCGTCCCGGTGAGCCGTTGCGGCGGCGTCCGTCGCAGCGTCGCAGCGCCCGCCGCGTCGAGCGGATGCTCGACGCGTGCGCCGAGCTGCTCGACGAGGGAGGGTATGACGCGCTGACGACCACCCGGGTGGCCGAGCGTGCCGGAGTGGCGATCGGCTCGGTCTACCAGTTCTTCCCGGACAAGCGGGCGCTCAGCCAGGCCCTGACGCGGCGCAACGTCGAGCTGTTCGTCGCGCGGGTCGGGCGTCGCTTCATGATGGAGGACTACACCGGCTGGTGGGACGCCGTCGACGCCATCATCGACGAGTACGTCGAGATGCACCGCAGCGTGCCGGGGTTCCGCTCGCTGCACTTCGGCGAGGTCTTCGACCTTGATCTTCTCGACTCCGTGTCCGACAACAACACCGTGATCGCCGGACGGCTGCGCGCGTTGTTGTTCGCCGAATTCGGACTGGCAGACAGCGAGGATTTGGATCGTGCCATTCTCGTCGCCGTCGAGGCCGGGGACGCGGTGCTGAAGCTCGCCTTCCGGCACGACCCGCACGGCGACCCCGGAATCGTGGCCGAGGCCAAACAGCTCGTCCGCGGTTATCTGTCCCGCCAGCTCGCCTCCGCCGTCTCACGGCGCGGCTGACGCCCAAGCGGGGTGTCCAGGGGCCCCGGCCGGTTCGGTCACTGCGCCGGGTGGGTCATTGCGCGCTCCTTTCGCCTCGGTGACCATGGTGGGAGCATCAGGCGGGCGGAGCGGGTCACTCGTGGGGGCGGTGCGGACCATCCGGCGCGTGGGGACCGTCGGGCGCGTGGGGGCCGTCCGGCGCATGCGGGCCGGGTATGGCGTGGGGGACGCCGATCGAGGGCCACAGCCCCGGCCCGGTGCCCTGGACGTAGGCGGTGTTCTGCCACGACCTGGTGCGGGTGCGCGGCGGTATCGACAGCTGCCGCGTGTCGTCCTCGTCCGCCAGGCGCGGCTGTTTCTTCCCGGCCGCGTCGTCGCGGCATCGCAGGCTCGCCGCCGGCTCGACTCTCAGCTCCATCATCTGCAGCTTCGCCTGCAGCCGGGCCAGTTCGGCGCGGGCCTGGTCGAGCGCCTCGTACTGGGCCGTGACGAAGCCGGCGAAACCCGGAACCAGGGCGGCGAGCACCGTTGTGGAGGCGAGAGTCAATATCACCCGCTTGGACATGCTGTAACGCTCCTCGCCGAGCTTCGGTTGGCACAGGCATGGAGCGATATGCCCGACTATCTGCCAGGAAAAGCGGATAGTAGTCAAACGTGTACTAATCGTTGCTTCGGCAATGCCTGGTGTTGTCCTGCGAAAACAGGCCGGGATCGGTAGCCTCGGCTCTGTGGCACATGTGACAAATGAGCAGGTGGACCGACTGCTCGAACAGGCTCTGCTGCTCGATGACCACGGTGCCCTCGCCCGCCGCCTCGACGCGCTGGCCCAGGGGTACGAGTCGGGAGAGATGTCCAGAGCGGCGATCCTTGTGCTCGCCGCGGAGGAGTGGCGCTCGGCCGGTCAGCTCGCCACCGCCCTCGACCGCTACCAGAGCGCTCTGGAGGACGGCGGGGAGGTGCCGGTGGACCCGCGGGCGGGAATCGCCGACACACTGTTCGAGCTCGACCGGCCCGAGGAGGCCAGGGCGGTGATCGCCGCCGTCAGGTCGGGGGACTGGAACCCGGCCACCGCGCTGACCATCGCCGAGACGCTCATGGCGTACGGCGATCTCGACGCGGCGCACGGGTGGGCCACCGACGGCATCCGCGCGTGCGGCGCGACGGGGTCGGGCATCCGCGACTCGCTGCTGCGCACCCGCTATCGCATCCGGGTCGATCTCGGCCTGCCCGAGGACGACCTCGACGCCCTTCTCGACGTCTCCCGCTGAGCCCTTCCGGCGCCCCGGCCATCGCTGCGGGCCGCCGGCGGTGACGAACGGCAGCCGGCGCGGCGCATGCACACTCAGCCATGTCCAGTTGGGGGCCATGTGCGAGCAATGCTCAGGACCTGTGGATCGGTTTCGGGAGGGTACGCGGAGGGCGTGTCCAAGTGGGGCCTTGTGCAGGTGGAGGCATGTGCAGCCGGCCAGGTGAAGCCGGGCGGGGCATGCGCGACCGGGACGTGCGCAGTGGAGGGCAGGCGAGGTCGGGGCATGTCCAGGTGGGGTGCATGTCCAGGTGGGGGGCATGTGCAGTCGGGCCACGTGAAGCCGGGCCACGTGAAGCCGGGCCATGTGTAGCCGGGCCATGTGTAGCCGGGCCACGTGTAGTCGGGCTCGTGCAGCAGGCATGGGAAAAGTGCAGCAGGCATGTGAAAAGGGGCCGTGCGTCACGGCCCCTTGGTCACGGCGTCTGCGGTCGCAGCGTCTTCGTTCTGGTGTTTTCGTTTCAGTGTCCGCGCTTGCGCGGTCTTCGGTCGCGCGGTCTTCGGTCGCGCGGACGTGGGTCGCGCGGACGAGGGTTGCGCTGCCGCGAGGCCGCCGTCCTTAAGCGTCGTACGGCGAGGGCTACGGCAGGAGCTTCTTGCCGGTCGTGGCGGCGAAGTCGGTCACCGCGTTCGTGCCCGTCACCTTGGCGAGGGCGGCCGGGGCGGTGATGTCACCGTTCGGCTGGTGCGACGCCGCCCTGGGGTACTCGCGCGGACGCAGCCGCGGCACGTGCCGGCCGTCCGCCAGGTCGGGCGCCACGCCCACGGCGGGCCCCCGTCCGCGCGCGGCGTCGTCGCGCTGACGCTTGTCCTTGGCCTTCTTGACGCGCTCGCCCTCGGCCAGGGCGGTGTTGCGCGTGCCGGGCATGGGCCGCCCGGCCTGACCCGCCTGGTTGGCGGCCTGGGCGGGAGCGGCGGCGCCCGGCTGCTTGCGGGGGTGGTGCGCCTTGCGGTGGCGGCGGTCCTTCACCGGGAAGGTCTTGGTGATCTGCTCCTGGCTCGAGGCGCCGCTCTGCGAGCTGGTGCTGTGGGACACGCCCTGGGGTGCGAGAGCGCCCTGGTTGCCCTGGTTGCGCCCCTCCGGCCGCTGACCCGGCTTCTGCGCTCCGGCCTTCTGCGCTCCGGCCTGCTGGGACCCGGGCTTCTGCGTGCCCGGCTGCTGTGTTCCCGGCTGCTGGGGCGCCGAGCCGCGGGAGTTCGCGCCCGCCTGCTGGTCCTGCGGCTTGGGATTGCGGTGGCTCTTCTTCGGGTGCCCCTGCGCGACGGGGTGCTCCCGCTCCCGGGCGGCCGGCGCGGTCCGCAGCGCCTGCTGCGCGCAGCCGTTCGCGGCGCTGGGCTTGGCGGGGGCGGTGGCGAGGAGGGGCACGGCGCTCCTGACCGGGAACAGGCTATTGGCGTCGGTCGCTGGCACGGCGGCCGCGCGGCGGTCGGCGACGGCCGCTGCGCCGGCCGCGGCGCCGTGCACCGGTGCGGTGACCGCCTTCGCGGGCGCCGAGAGGGTGGTGGCGTCGGTGGGAAGCGTCTTCGTGGCGCTCGCCGGTGCGGGCAGTGCCGCCGTGGCGCCGGTTGCCGTGTTCGGCAGCGTACGGGGGCCGGGCACGGCCGGCAGCGCCGCGGGCGCCGGGAGGGTGCGGGCGACCGTGGCGGAGCCGGTGGGGAGCGAGTTGTGTCCCTGCCCTGCCGCCGCCCCGGCCGCGTCGGCGATGCTCAGCACGCCCGCCGCCGGAAGGCTGGTCAGCCCGCTCGTGAGGTCGCGGCCGGTGACGTCATGGCCGGTGACGCCGCGTGCCGTCATGTTGTGGGCCTGGGCCCGGCAGGCGTCGGCGAGCGCGCCGTCCTTCGCCATCGCCGGGCCCCCGGCGAACCAGCTCACTCCGGCGGTGACCGCCGCGAGTGCGACGCACCGTCCTCGAATACTTCGTGATGTCCTGGACATCCACGTCCCCCTGATCGCGTACGGTAGTCCGACGAACGCCGAACGTAGCAGCGAGGGGATAGGGCGGGGCGCGCTTGCCTCAATGGTGGGAAAGACCTTACCGAGAGGGCCGGATCGTCAACGTGTCCCCTGCCTCGTCAAAGTCGACGATTACCTCGTCGCCGTCCCGGATGGCCCCCGACAGCAGCTCCTTGGCGAGCTTGTCGCCGATGGCCGTCTGGATCAGGCGGCGCAGCGGGCGCGCGCCGTACAACGGGTCGTAGCCGGTCAACGCGAGCCAGTCACGGGCGGCGGGGGTGACGGTCAGCGTCAGCCGCCGGTCGGACAGGCGCCGGGCGAGCCGGGCGACCTGCAGGTCCACGATCTGCGACAGCTCCTCGGTGCCGAGCGCGTCGAACACGATGATGTCGTCGAGCCGGTTGAGGAACTCGGGCTTGAACGACCCCCGCACCGCGTTCATCACCGCCTCGCGCTTGGCCGCGCTCTCCATCGTGGGGTCCACGAGGAACTGCGAGCCGATGTTCGAGGTGAGGATCAGGATCGTGTTGCGGAAGTCGACCGTACGGCCCTGCCCGTCGGTGAGCCGGCCGTCGTCGAGCACCTGCAGCAGGATGTCGAAGACCTCGGGATGAGCCTTCTCGACCTCGTCGAGCAGCACGACGGTGTAGGGCCTGCGGCGTACGGCCTCGGTGAGCTGGCCGCCCTCCTCGTAGCCGACATATCCGGGCGGCGCGCCGACCAGCCGGGCCACGCTGTGCTTCTCGCCGTACTCGCTCATGTCGATGCGGGTCATGGCCCGCTCGTCGTCGAACAGGAACTCGGCGAGCGCCTTGGCCAGCTCGGTCTTGCCGACGCCCGTGGGGCCGAGGAAGAGGAACGAGCCGGTCGGCCGATCGGGGTCGGAGATGCCGGCCCGGGCCCGCCGTACGGCGTCGGAGACGGCCTGGACGGCCTGCTGCTGGCCGATCAGGCGCTTGCCCAGCTCGTCTTCCATGCGCAGCAGCTTGGCGGTCTCGCCCTCCAGCAGCCGGCCCGCCGGGATGCCCGTCCACGAGGAGATGACCTCGGCGATGTCGTCGGGCCCGACCTCCTCCTTGACCATCGGCTCGGCCTCGGCCTCCACCTTCTCGGCCGCCTTGGTGGCCTCGGCGAGCTCCTTCTCCAGCCGCGGCACGTCGCCGTACATGAGCCGGGAGGCCGCCTCGAAGTCGCCGTCGCGCTGGGCCCGCTCGGCCGCGCTGCGCGCCTCGTCGAGCTGCTTTTTCAGCTCGCCGACCTTGTTGAGCCCGGCCTTCTCGTGCTCCCAGCGGCTGACCAGGGCGTTGAGGTCCTCCTGGCGGTTGGCCAGCTCCTCGCGGAGCTTCTCCAGGCGCTGCCGGCTGGCCTCGTCGGTCTCCTTGGCGAGCGCGAGCTCCTCCATCTTCAGCCGGTCGACGATCCGCTGGAGCTGGTCGATCTCCACCGGCCGCGAGTCGATCTCCATGCGCAGCCGCGACATCGACTCGTCGACCAGGTCGATGGCCTTGTCGGGCAGGAACCGCGCGGTGATGTAGCGGTCGGACAGCGTCGCGGCGGCGACCAGGGCGCTGTCGGAGATCTGCACCTGGTGGTGCGCCTCGTAGCGGCCCTTGAGCCCGCGCAGGATCGCGATCGTGTCCTCGACCGTCGGCTCGCCGACGTAGACCTGCTGGAACCGCCGCTCCAGCGCCGGGTCCTTCTCGATGCGCTCGCGATACTCGTCGAGCGTGGTGGCGCCGATCATGCGCAGCTCGCCGCGGGCCAGCATGGGCTTGAGCATGTTGCCGGCGTCCATCGCGCCCTCGGCGGCGCCCGCGCCGACCATCGTGTGCAGCTCGTCGATGAACGTGACGATCTGGCCGTCGCTCTCCTTGATCTCGTTGAGCACGGCCTTGAGGCGTTCCTCGAACTCACCGCGGTATTTCGCGCCCGCGACCATCGCGCCGAGGTCGAGCGCGACCAGGCGCTTGTTGCGCAGGCTTTCGGGCACGTCGCCCGCGACGATCCGCTGGGCGAGGCCCTCGACCACGGCGGTCTTGCCGACGCCGGGCTCGCCGATCAGCACGGGGTTGTTCTTGGTGCGGCGCGACAGCACCTGGACGACCCGGCGGATCTCGCTGTCGCGGCCGATCACCGGGTCGAGCTTGCCGGAACGCGCCCGCTCGGTGAGGTCGACGCCGTACTTCTCCAGCGCCTGGTAGGTGTCCTCCGGGGTCTCGCTGGTCACCCGCGCGTGCCCGCGGACCTTCTCGAACGCCTCCAGCAGCGCGTTGGGCGTGGCGCCCGCGGCCTTCAGCAGATCGGCGACCTGCCCGCCGTCGGTGGCGAGCCCGACGAGCAGGTGCTCGGTCGAGACGTACTCGTCTTCGAGCTGCTTGGCCCGCTGCGCCGCGGTGTTGAGCACGGTCAGCAGCTGACGAGAGCTGGACGGCGCGCTCACCGTGGAGCCCTGCGCCTTCGGCAGCCGGTCGAGCAGCTCCTCGGCCTGGGCGCGCAGGTGCCGCGGGTCCGCTCCGACGGCCTGCAGCAGCGACCCGGCGATGCCGCCGTTCTGCGCGAGCAGGGTCGTCAGCAGGTGGGCGGGCGCGACCTCGGGGTTGCCGTCGGCCGCGGCGCGCCGGACGGCCGCGGACAGGGCCTCCTGGCTCTTCTGGGTGAACTTGTAGTCCATATGTGAATGCCTCGTTTCGCCGGTCAGGCCGGTGGCAGTTCGTAGCGGACCAGTGCCCGCAGCATGGTGAGCTCACCCCTGAGCCGGGTGACCTCCTCGCGCAGGCGCATGTTCTCGGTTTCGAGTTCGAGGATGCGCTTGATGCCGGCGAGGTTGATGCCGTGCTCCTGGGAGAGCCGCTGGACCTCGCGCAGAAGCACGATGTCCCGTGTCGAGTACAGCCGTCCCCGCCCCGCCGTACGGCCGGGGCTCACGAGCCCGAGCCGGTCGTACTGGCGCAGCGTCTGCGGGTGCAGCCCCGACAGCTGGGCGGCTACGGAGATCACATAGACGGGGGTGTCATCGGAGATGTCGAAAAACCTGGCATCCATCGGCTCACTCGCTTCTGGCCTGCTTGATCAGCTCTTCGCGAAGGTCCTGGCCCTCTGTGGCGTTCCTGAACTCCTCAAGGGCCGCGCGGGCCTTGTCGTCGAGGTGCTGGGGCACCGTGACCTGGACGGTGACCAGCAGGTCGCCCTTCGTGCCGTCCTTGCGGGGGACCCCACGGCCGCGCACCCGGAACGTGCGCCCGTTGGGCGTTCCCTCCGGGATGCGCAGGGTCACCGGCATCCCCCGGAGCGTCGGCACCTTGATCTCGGCGCCGAGCGCGGCCTCGGGGAAGGTGACGGGGACCGTGACGGTCAGGTTCTCGCCGCTGCGCCCGAACACGGGGTGCGGTTTGACGTGGACCAGCACATAGAGATCGCCGGCCGGGCCGCCGTTCTCACCGGGCGCGCCCTTGCCCTTGATCCTGATGCGCTGGCCGTCGCCGACCCCGGCGGGGATGCGGGCCTGGATCGTACGGGTGCTCTTGCCGCGCCCGCTGCCCTCGCAGACGGGGCAGGGGTCGTCGACCACCAGGCCCCGGCCGCGGCAGTCGCGGCACGGCTCTGAGAAGGCGAAGTTGCCGAGGTTGCGGCTGGCCGCCCCGGTTCCCTCGCAGGTCGGGCACACCCGTGGCGTGGTGCCCGCCTTCGCCCCCGTGCCGCCGCAGGCGGTGCAGGCGGCCGAACTGGTGAGCCGGAGGGACACGGTGCTGCCGTCGACCGCCTCGCCGAAGGTCAGCGTCACCTCCGACTCGACGTCCTGGCCGCGCCGTGGCCGGGCAGTGGTCGTGCGCGTGCCCGCTCCGCCCCGGTTGAACAGCCCCCCGAACAGGTCCCCGATCCGGTCGCCCGACCCCGAGCCGCCGAACAGGTCGCCGAGGTCGAAGTTGAAGCCGCCGCCGGTGCCGCGCGGGCCCCCCGCTCCCGCGAAGCCGCCGACGCCCGACCCGAACAGCGTGCGCGCCTCGTCGTACTCCTTGCGCCGCTTGACGTCGGAGAGCACGTCGTAGGCCTCGGAGACCTCCTTGAACTTCTCCTCGGTCTCCTTGTTGCCCGGGTTGGCGTCGGGGTGGTACTTGCGGGCGAGCTTGCGGTACGCCTTCTTGATCTCGTCGGCGCTCGCGGTCTTGGGCACACCAAGGACGGCGTAGTAGTCCTTTTCCAAGTAGTCCTTGGTGCTCATCTATCGCTTCCTTCGCACGAAAGGGGAGTGAATCGGTGTTTCCGCGCAGGCCCCCGAGGGTGTCGTCACGGGCAGCCCTCGCGGGTCTCTCCCGATCTTCGCCGATCGGGAGAGACTCCGCGGTTTCAGTTCTCGTCCGGTTCGCCGGACTCGCCGGAGTCCGCCGCCGTCTCCTCCGGCGCCGCGGCCTCCTCGCTCGGCTCCGCGACGGCCACGCGGGCGGCGCGCAGGATCCGGTCGTTGATCCGGTAGCCCGGCTGGAGGATCTCGACGCACGTCGCCTCGGTCACCTCCGCCGAGTAGCTGTGCAGCAGGGCCTCGTGCACGGTCGGGTCGAAGGGGTCGCCCTTCGCGCCGTACGAGGTCAGGCCCAGCTTGGCGACGGCCGCCTCCAGCGACTCGCTCACCTTCGCGAACCCGCCGGTGAGCTCGCCGTGGTCGCGGGCGCGCCCGATGTCGTCGAGCACCGGCAGCAGCTCGGTGAGCACGCTCGCGACGGCCTGTTCCCTGACGGCGATCCGATCGCGTTCGACCCGCTTGCGGTAGTTGCTGAACTCCGCCTGGAGCCGCTGCAGGTCGGCGGTGCGCTCGGCGAGCAGGTCCGACGCGGACCCCTCGGCCGGCGCCGCCACCTGCGTGCCCTGGTCCGCGGGGGCGGCCTCGGGGGCCTCCCCGGCGGACTCGCGGGCCTTGCCGGTCTCCGGGTCGATCTTGCGGTTGTCGCGGATCACCGGCTCCTCCTCGGAGCCGTTCTCGCGCGGGCTCACTTGCGGCCGCCCTCCCGCTCGTCATCGACGATCTCGGCCTCGACCACGTCTTCGTCGGCCTTCGCCTGGGCGCCCTCGGCGTCCGCACCGGGCGCGGCGCCCTCGGCGCCGGCCTGCGACTGGGCGTAGATGGCCGAGCCCATCTTCTGGCTGACCGTGGCGAGCTTCTCGGCGGCGGTGCGGATGGCCGGGATGTCGGTGCCCTCCAGCGCCTTCTTCAGCTCGGCGAGCGAGTCGTTGACCTCGGTCTTGACGTCGGCCGGGACCTTCTCGTCGTTCTCGCGGAGGAACTTCTCCGTCTGGTAGGCCAGCGCGTCCGCGTTGTTGCGGACCTCGGCCTCCTCACGACGCCGCTTGTCCTCCTCGGCGTAGGACTCCGCCTCGCGCATCATGCGCTCGATGTCCTCCTTGCCGAGGGCCGAGCCGCCGGTGATGGTCATCGACTGCTCCTTGCCCGTGCCGAGGTCCTTTGCCGACACGTTCACGATGCCGTTCGCGTCGATGTCGAAGGTGACCTCGATCTGCGGGATGCCGCGCGGGGCCGGGGCGATGCCGGTCAGCTCGAAGGTGGCCAGCTTCTTGTTGTACGCCGCGATCTCGCGCTCGCCCTGGTAGACCTGGATCTGCACCGACGGCTGGTTGTCCTCGGCCGTGGTGAAGACCTCCGAGCGCTTGGTCGGGATCGTCGTGTTGCGCTCGATGATCTTGGTGAAGATCCCGCCCTTGGTCTCGATGCCCAGGCTGAGCGGGGTGACGTCGAGCAGCAGGACGTCCTTGACCTCACCCTTGAGGACACCGGCCTGGAGCGCGGCGCCGATGGCGACGACCTCGTCCGGGTTCACGCCCTTGTTGGGCTCCTTGCCGCCCGTCAGCTCCTTGACCAGCTCCGACACGGCCGGCATGCGGGTGGAACCGCCGACCAGGACCACGTGGGCGATGTCGGAGACCTTGATCCCCGCGTCCTTGATGACCTGGTGGAACGGGCCCTTGCAGCGCTCGAGCAGGTCGGCGGTGATCCGCTGGAACTCCGCCCGGGTCAGCTTCTCCTCCAGGTGCAGCGGGCCCTCGGAGGAGGCGGTGATGTAGGGCAGGTTGATCGTCGTCTCGGTCTGGGCCGACAGCTCGATCTTGGCCTTCTCGGCCGCCTCGCGCAGACGCTGGAGGGCCATCTTGTCCTTGGCCAGGTCGACGCCGTGCGCGTTCTTGAAACGGGTCACCAGCTCGTCGACGACCCGCTGGTCCCAGTCGTCGCCGCCGAGGTGGTTGTCACCGCTGGTGGCCTTGACCTCGACGAACCCGTGCCCGTCCTCCTGGCCGACGTCGAGCAGGGACACGTCGAAGGTGCCGCCGCCGAGGTCGAAGACCAGGATGGTCTGGTCCTTCTCCTTGTCGAGGCCGTAGGCCAGGGCCGCGGAGGTGGGCTCGTTGATGATGCGCAGCACGTTGAGGCCCGCGATCTGACCGGCCTCCTTGGTGGCCTGCCGCTGGGCGTCGTTGAAGTACGCCGGAACGGTGATCACCGCGTCGGTGATCTTCTCGCCCAGGTACGCCTCGGCGTCCTGCTTGAGCTTCTGCAGGACGAACGCGCTGATCTGCTGGGGCGTGAACTTCTTGCCGTCGATCTCGATCGACCAGTTCGTGCCCATGTGGCGCTTGACCGAGCGGATGGTCCTGTCGACGTTGGTCACCGCCTGCCGCTTGGCGACCTCGCCGACGAGAACCTCGCCGTTCTTCGCGAACGCGACCACGGACGGCGTGGTCCGCGAGCCCTGAGCGTTCGCGATGACCGTGGGCTCGCCGCCCTCGAGGATCGAGACGACGGAGTTGGTCGTCCCCAGGTCGATACCTACCGCACGTGCCATGAGTACGTCCTTGTAGTCAAAGTTGAGTCGGTCAGACTCAAATACTAGCCCCGCCGAGGGGTCTGTCAATCGTCTTGAGTCTATGTGGCTCAACCCTGGAGCGCGCGGATTTCATCCCGTGGCCGGGAACTCGTACGGTCTGTCCTCTCTACTTCGCGCCGTCCACGACCTTCCGGTCGCCGAGCGGGGCCTTGAGCTGCACTTTCGTGGTCTTGAGGATCGCGATCGCGATGCAGACGGCGTCGGGCGAGCGCCGGTCCTGTCCCTCGTACAGGGTGACGGTGACCTCGCGCGCGGTCTCGGTCACCTCGACGTGGTCGAGCACGTTGCAGGGCTCCACCCCGGACCACCACACGATGTCGAGGGCCCTGCCGTCGTCGGTGGGGGTGGCGCTCTCCCACGGCACCTTGCGCGGGTGCAGCGTGGGCCCGGCCGGGGCCACGGGAGACGGGGTGCCGCTCGGCGCGCCGGACGGCGCGGCAGGCGCGGCCGGCACGCTGACGGCCTGATCGGCATCGGTCCCGGTGGGAGAGCCGTCCGGCTGCTCGGGTGAGGCCGAGGTGGAGGAGGTCCCTCCGCAGGCGACCGCCAGGAACAGGAGGGCCACGAGCCAGAGCTTTCTCATGTCCCATACACGGCTGTGCGGAGCGACCGGTTCACCCTGTGGCCCGGCTGCGCCTCAGCACGTGGGTGACGCCTCCGTCGTCCTCGGTCACGTCCCGCACGTGCTCGAAGCCGATCCCGTTCAGCACGGCCAGCGAGGCGGTGTTCGGCGCCGCCACGGTGGCGTACACCTCGGTGAGCCCCAGGGTGTCGAAGCCGTAGGCGACGATCGCCCCGGCCAGTTCTCTCCCCAGGCCGAATCCCCACATGCCGGGGGCCAGGGCGTAGATGATCTCGTAGCCGTCCGCCACCTTCGCCGGCTTGATCTCGGCGTGCCCGGCGAAGCGGCCGTCCCGGCGCACGGCCCAGACGTCGAACAGCTCCTGGGCGTAGACCTTCGTGAAGATCCGCCCGAACAGGGCGCGGTAGTCCGCCTCGGGGGCGGGACCGTCGCCCATCCACCGCGACACCCGCCCGTCCAGGAACAGGGTGACGAAGTCGTCCTCGTCTTCGGGGACGTACGGCTCCAGCAGCAGGCGCTCGGTCCGCAGAGTCGGGGTCATGGGGCGTGAAGTTACCCATGCGGCGCACCCTCGGACAAATCGCTTTTCGCGGTCGGTGCGCGCCGCGGGGGCCGGAATGTCACCGCGATGGACGCATTGACGGCCCTTTGCCGCGGGTTTAAATTCATCACATGATGAATTTATCGGATCCCGCGATCGCCGTACGGGATCTGCGGGTGGTCAGGGGCGGGGCCGAGGTCCTGCACGGCCTGACCTTCGAGGTGCCGCGAGGGCAGGTCACCGGCCTGCTCGGGCCGAGCGGCTGCGGCAAGACGACGCTCATGCGGGCGATCGTGGGCGTCCAGGTCGTGTCCGGCGGCGAGGTGAGCGTGCTCGGCGAGCCGGCCGGGAGCGCGGGCCTGCGCCGCAGGATCGGCTACTCGACGCAGAGCCCGGCGGTCTACCGGGACCTGACCGTGCTGGAGAACCTGCGCTACTTCGCCGCCGTGCTCGGCGCGCCGAAGGACGACCCCGAGCGGGTGCTCGCGGAGGTGGGGCTCTCCGGGGCCGCCCACCAGCTCGCGTCCACGCTCTCGGGCGGTCAGCTGGGCCGCGCCGGGCTCGCCGTGGCCCTGCTCGGCCGTCCGGAGCTGCTCGTGCTCGACGAGCCGACGGTCGGGCTCGACCCCGTGCTGCGGCAGGAGCTGTGGACGCTCTTCAACCGCCTCGCGGAGGGCGGCACCACGATCCTGGTCTCCAGCCACGTCATGGACGAGGCCGCGCGGTGCGAGCGGCTGATCGTGCTGCGTGAGGGGAAGATCCTCGCCGACGACACCCCCGGCGCCCTGCGCGACCACACGCGTACGACCGACCTGGAGGAGGCGTTCCTGCGCCTGATCGAAGAGAGGGCGGCGGCATGAACGCGCTTCGCGAGCGAATCGACAGACGCGGCGTCCGGCGCGGCGGTCTCCTGCGCGCCTCCGGCACGGCCTCACCGCGCGCCTCCGGCACGGCCTCACCGCGCGCCTCCGGCACGACCTCCCTGCGCGCCTCCGGCACGACCTCACTCCGAGCCGAAGGCGAGGAGTCGGCATGAGCTTCGCGATCACTTTTGCCACCGCCAGGCGGATCATGACCCAGCTTCGCCACGACCGGCGGACGGTCGCGCTCATGGTCCTGGTGCCGACGCTGGTGATGATCCTGCTCTACTACGTGATGGACGACGAGCGCGCGTTCGGCCACTGGTCGCCGATTCTGCTGTGCGTCTTCCCCTTCCTGGTGATGTTCCTCATCACCTCGATCGGGACGCTGCGCGAGCGCACGTCGGGCACGCTTGAGCGGCTCATGGCGATGCCGCTCGGACGGCTCGACCTCCTCCTCGGCTATGGCCTCGCGTTCGGGCTGGCGGCGTGTGTCCAGGTGGCGCTGGCGCTGACCGTCTCCCTCACCTGGCTGGGCCTCGACCTGCCCGGCCCGCTGTGGCCGCTGGTGCTCGTGGCCCTGCTCAACGCCCTGCTCGGCACCGCGCTCGGCCTGCTGTGCAGCGCGTTCGCCCGCACGGAGTTCCAGGCCGTGCAGTTCATGCCGATCGTGATGATCCCCCAGATCCTGCTCGGCGGGATCCTCGTGCCGCGCGGGCAGATGGCGACCGTGCTGGAGTGGATCTCGAACGTCCTGCCCATGTCGTACGCGATCGAGGCGATGGCGCACGCGGTCGCGGACACCGATCCGAGCGGCGAGTTCTGGCGCGACGTCGTCGTGGTGGCGGGGTCGGCAGTGCTGGCACTGCTGCTCGGCGCCGCCACGCTGCGCCGCCGGACCTCCTGAGCGCAGCCCCTGGCCGAACCCCCTGGCCGAACCCCCTGGCCGAACCCCCTGGCCGAGTCCCCTGCGCGACCCCCTGCACGTCGGCCGTACGTCTCGGGAATCGGGCTCAACGCGCCCGGCGGCGCCAGGCCGAGGGGCTGACGCCGCGGGCGCGCTTGAACGCCACGCTGAAGGCGAACGCGTCCCCGTAGCCGACCTCGCGAGCCACGGCGGCGATGGTGGCGTCGGTGTCGCTGAGCAGATCGGCTCCCAGGGTCATCCGCCAGCCGGTGAGGTAGGCGAGCGGGGGCTCGCCCACCATGCTCCGGAAGCGCGCGGCGAAGGCGGCGCGCGACATGCCCACCCCCGCGGCCAGCTCGGCGACCGTCCACCGACGGGCGGGACGCTCGTGCAGCAGGCGCAGCGCCTCGCCGACGGCGGGATCGGCCAGCGCCCGGTGCCAGGAGGGGGCCGCGGCCCCCGGCCCGGCGCACCAGGCCCGCAACGCCAGCACGAGCACGAGGTCGAGCAGCCGGTGGAGGACGGCGTCCTGGCCGGGTTCGTCGGGGGCGACCTCGGCGGCGAGCAGGTCCAGGGCGGCCCGGGTGCTCGGCCCGGCCGGCACGACCGCCAGCGGCGGCAGCATGCCCAGCAGCCGGGCGCCTGCCTGACCACGCAGTTCGCAGGCGCCCCTGAGCATGATCGTGGCCCCGGGCAGGCCGTCGCCGTAGGTGCGCGGGCCGAGACTCCGCTGCGCCCCGGCCGCCGCCTCGCCGTCGCCGACGACGTGTTTCCTGCTCCCGTGGATCACGGCCTGCGGCGGGGTGGACGGATCGTCGGCGATCGTGTGCGGGTGGGCGCCGCCGATGAGGGCGATGTCACCCGGGGCCAGGCGCATCGGGGCGACGCCCGCGCCGTCGAGCCGCACCGACGCGTGGCCCCCGAGCGCGGCCACCACGGTGAGAGGCGGGGCGCCGGTGAAGGCCAGCGCCCATGGCGGCCGCTGGATCAACTGCCTGACCAGCGCGTTCCTGGCGTGAGCCCGATGGAGCAGGTCGCTCAGCACGTCCATGCCGTCACGCTAGACGCTGACAAAGAAATGAGGGACGTTCTCCCATGGATCGTCTCGGTGTTCCCCGGTTTCCTTGGGGCATGGAGAAGATCCTCGTAATCGGCGGCACCGGCAAGACCGGCCGCCGCGTCGTCCGGCGCCTGAAGGCCGCCGGTGTGCAGGCCTGTACGGCGTCCCGCACCGGCGGGGACGTCCCGTTCGATCTGGGCAGGCCGGAGACCTGGGCGCCCGCGCTCGACGGGGCCGCCGCCGTCTACATCGTCGAGCCCGACCTGCGGCCGGGCCTGGACCGCCGGGCGCGCGTCCCCGCTCTCGTCGCCGAGGCGGTGGCCGCCGGAGCTCGGCGGCTGGTGCTGCTGTCCGCCTACGGCGTGGGCGAGGCCGGTGACGATCACCCGCTGAAGTCCGCGGAGCGGGCCGTACGCGACTCGGGCGTCGGCTGGACCATCCTGCGGCCCGACTGGTTCGCGCAGAACTTCAGCGAGGCGTTCTGGCGGCAGGGCATCCTCGCCGGCGCCCTGGCCCTGCCCACCGGAGACGGGCGTACGCCGTTCGTGGACGCCGAGGACATCGCCGAGGTCGCCGCGGCGGCGCTGACCGACGAGCGGCACAGCGGCCGGATCTATCACCTCACCGGCCCGCGGGCCGTCTCCTTCGGAGAGGCGGCCGATCTCATCGGCAGTGCCACGGGGCGCACGATCCGGCACGTCGACGTCGCCCCCGAGACCTTCGTGGAACGCCAGGTCGCGAACGGCGTCCCGCCCGAGGCCGCGCGGCTGCTCACCGGTCTCCTCGTGGACATCCGCGACGGGCAGGGCGCCGCCCCCTCCGACGGCGTGGAGCAGGCCCTCGGCAGGCCGCCCCGGCGGTTCGAGGACTACGTCGCCGAGACCGCCGCCGCGGGCCACTGGAACTGACCCTCCGGGCCGGCCCATCGCGTTCGGCTCCGTACGGCAGGGTCGGTAAGCTGCGGGGAGATCCCGGCGAAGCCCAGAAGAGGTGCAGGAATGATCGCGATTCTCGGGACAGGAAAGATGGGCGAGGCCCTGCTCTCCGGGCTCGTACGCGCAGGTCTGGGGCCCGACGAGATCGTGGCGACGGCCCGCAGGCCCGAGCGGGCCGAGGCGCTGCGCGAGCGCTATGGCGTCCGGGTCGCGGGCAACGCAGAGGCGGCCAAGCTGGCCGACACGCTGATCCTCGCGGTCAAGCCGCAGGACATGAACGCGCTGCTGACCGAGATCTCCCCGTATGTGGCCGCCGATCGGCTGGTGATCTCGGTGGCCGCCGGCATCACGACCGCGTTCGTGGAGGCGCGGCTCGCGGACGGCGTGGCGGTCGTCCGCGTCATGTCCAACACGCCCGTCCTGGTGGACGAGGCCATGAGCGTCATCTCGGCCGGGGCGCACGCCTCCGAGGAGCACCTGAAGCGCACCGAGGAGCTGCTCAGCCCGGTGGGGAAGGTGCTGCGCATCCCCGAGTCGCAGCAGGACGCCGCCACCGCGCTGTCCGGCAGCGGTCCGGCGTACTTCTTCTACCTGGTCGAGGCCATGGTCGACGCCGGGATCCTGCTGGGCATGCCGCGCGCCGCGGCCCTCGACATGGTCACCCAGTCGATCGTCGGCGCAGCGATCATGCTGCGCGACTCCGGGGAGCACCCGGTGATCCTGCGCGAGGCCGTGACGTCGCCCGGAGGCACCACGATCTCCGCCATCGCCGAGCTGGAGCGCCACAAGGTGCGGGCCGCGTTCCTCGACGCGATCGAGGCGGCCTGCGAGCGCAGCCGCCGTCTCGCCGCCGGCTGACGCGGCGTCCGGTTCGCGAGCGGCTGTGCCGGTTGCCGCAGTTTGCCCTGTGACGACCGGCATTCCCGGGACGGAAGATGACCACCGCTTTACGATTGGCGCGTGACGTGTCGTCGCGTGGTCGTCCCGCTCATCGCCGTCCTGCTCGCCGCCGGGTGCACGTCGTCCGAACCGCAGAAGGCCGCCGTGGCCGAGGTCACGAGGACCACCGTCAGCGAGGTCGTCGAGGCCCCCGCGACGGTGGGCGCGCGTGCGACGGCCACCCTGACCGCCCCCGCGTCCGGCACGATCGCCCGCCTGTACGTCCAGGACGGCGACACGGTGAAGAAGGGCCAGGTCCTCGCCAGGATCAGCTCTCCTCAGGCGAAGCAGCAGCTCTCGGCCGCGCGTGAGGCAGACCGGCAGGCCGCCAAGCCCGTCTCCTTCGGCGGCGGCGCCCCGGTGAGCGTACGGCTGCCGAGCCTGCGGCTGCCGAGCTCGCTCGACGCACACGTCGCCCGGTCGTTCGCCCAGGCCAGGAAGGCGGCAAAATCGATCGGCGACCGCGGGGCCAGGGCCCGGCTGCTGGCCGCCATCGACACCGCCGAGAAGCGGCAGCGGGCCCAGCGGCGGGCGCTCGGCGAGGTGCTCGACGGGCTCACCCGGGCGATCGGCCAGAGCCTGTCGCAGGTCAGCGGCCAGATGAGCGCCGGGATCAGCGGGCTGAGCGCGTCGATGGCGTCGCTGCGGGCCGCGTCGAGGTCGCAGACCAAGGCGGCCGTGCGCGCGGCCGAGCAGACCGTGGACGCCCTGGTCGTCAGGGCGCCGTTCGGCGGCGTGGTCACCCTGGGCGGGGCGTCCTCCACCGGGGGCGCGGCCGGTCTCGGCGCGCTGGTCTCACAGCTGCCCGCCGGTCTGGCGGGCCAGGCGGGTGCGGCCGCGGCCGCACCCGCGGGCCGTTCCGGCGGGACGATCGCCACCGGTGTCCCGGTGGCCGCCGGAGACCCGATCGTCACCGTGACCGACGTGTCGGTGCTCACGTTGTCGGCCGACGTGGACGAGACCGACGTGCTGCTCGTGCGCGAGGGCACCCCGGCCGACGTCGAGTTCGACGCGGTGACCGGCGCGACCTACATCGCCACCGTGACGGGCGTGGGGGTCACCCCCAAGGAGGGCGCGACCGGCGGGGTCAGCTATCCCGTACGGCTGCGCCTGGGCCGGGGCGCCTACGACGACGGCGGCGCGGCCCCCGCGCCCAAGCCGGGGATGAGCGCCGTGGTGCGGCTGACCGTACGCCGCTCGGAGAACGCCACGGCCGTGCCCGCGTCGGCGATCGTGACGAGCGGCCGGGAGTCGATCGTGTGGGCGGTGCGCGACGGCAGAGCCGAGCGGCGGGTCGTCCGGCTGGGCGCGCAGGGCGACGCGGTCGTGGAGATCCTCAGCGGGGTGTCTCCCGGTGAGCGGGTGGTGGTCAAGGGCGCCGACGCCGTACGCCCCGGCCAGACGCTGTCGTGAACCACGACGAGCGCGCCGGCGCACCGGCGGAGCCGGGGGCGGCCGGGGCGCCGGCGTTCGAGGCGGTCGGCCTCACCCGCTCCTACCGGCTGGACGGCGGCGTGCAGGTCGACGCACTGCGCGGTGTGGACCTGCGCATCGGGCAGGGGGAGTTCGCGGCGATCGTGGGCCCGTCGGGCTCGGGCAAGTCCACGCTCATGCACCTGCTCGGCTGCCTCGACCGGCCGACCTCGGGCACGCTGCGGGTGAACGGCGTGGACGTCGCGACGCTCGACGACGCCCGGCTGGCCGATCTGCGCAACCGCGCGATCGGCTTCGTGTTCCAGTCGTTCCACCTTCTGCCCCGTACGTCCGCGCTCGACAACGTGGCGCTGCCGCTGGTCTACCGGGGCGTGCCCCGCGCCGTACGCAGGGAGCGGGCCAGGGCGGCGCTTGAGGCGGTCGGGCTCGGCCACCGGCTCACCCACCGGCCGTCGCAGATGTCCGGCGGCGAGCAGCAGCGGGTGGCGATCGCCCGGGCGCTGGTGGGCGATCCTCGGGTGCTGCTGGCCGACGAGCCCACGGGCAACCTCGACACCCGCAACGGCGAGGAGGTGATGGGCCTGCTCGAACGGCTCAACGAGGGCGGCGTCGCCGTCGTCCTCGTCACCCACGACGCCGACGTCGCGGCCCGGGCCCGCCGCCAGATCCACGTACGCGACGGCCGGATCGAGCGCGACACATGAGGGCGGCGTCATGAGGACGGCCGAGGCGCTGCGGATGGCGGTGGAGGCGCTGCGGGTCAACCGGCTGCGCAGCATGCTGACCATGCTCGGCGTGATCATCGGCGTGCTGTCGGTCGTGATCCTCGTCGCCATCGGCACCGGGGCCAAGAACGCCGTCGAGAAGGAGATCGCGGGGCTCGGCAGCAACATCATCCTCGTGGTCCCCGGACAGGTGGGGCTCGGCGCGGCCCCCACCCAGAGCCGCCTCGACCTGTCGGACGTCGCGTACGTGCGCCGCGTGGTCGGCGACCCCTCGAAGGTGACGGTCGCGGTGAACTCCGGCGAGCCGGTGCGGGTGGGCCGCGTGGAGGTGTTCGCCACGCTCACCGGCACCGACGAGAACATGCCGCACGTCTTCGACCGGCCGCTGCGCCGGGGCCGCTATCTGACCGAGACCGACGTGGACACCCGGCGGCGCGTGGTGATCCTCGGCTCGGAGGTCGCGGCCAAGCTGTTCGGGGACGTCGATCCGATCGGCCGCCAGGTCACGATCGCCGGGGTGCGGTTCCGGGTGATCGGGGTCTACGAGACCGTCGGATCCACGTTCGGGGTCGCGCGGGACCAGGAGGTGCATCTGCCGGTCACCACCGCCCAGCGGCTGATCGGGCTGCCGAGGATCAACGGCATCGCCATCGGCGCCTCCGGCCCGGACGAGATCGAGCCGCTGCGGCAGCGGGTCGTGGCCGCCCTCGCCTCCCGCTATCCGGGCGAGACGTTCTCGGCCGTCACCCAGACCCAGCTCCTCGGCACGATCGGCACGGTCCTCGGCATGCTGACCGGCGTGCTGGCCGCCATCGCGGGCATCTCGCTGCTGGTCGGCGGCGTCGGGGTGTCCAACATCATGCTGGTGAGCGTCAGGGAGCGCACCAAGGAGATCGGCCTGCGCAAGGCGCTCGGCGCCCGGGGCCGCGACATCCTCGGCCAGTTCCTGATCGAGGCCGTGCTGCTGACCACGATCGGCGGGGTGATCGGCATCCTGGGCGGGGTCGGCGGCGCGCTGCTGATCCAGGCGGTCTCGCCGGTGCCCGCGTCGATCACCTGGTGGTCGATCGTGCTCGCCTTCGGGGTCTCCGCGGCCGTGGGCGTCTTCTTCGGTGTGGCCCCCGCCCGGCGGGCCGCCCGGCTCGATCCCGTCGTGGCCCTGCGTACGGACTGAGCGGGCGTGTGATGCCCGCCTGGACGCCGGTGACGGCATGTGCGATAGCGTCGCGGCATGAGTCAGGCGGTGCGGGTCGTCTGGGACGACGCTCTGGTTTCGTACGACTTCGGGCCCGGCCATCCGCTCGCGCCCGTGCGCGTGGAGCTCACCATGGCGCTCGCCCGCGACCTGGGCGTGCTGGACGGCACCGAGACGACCGGGTGCGTCCCCGCCACCGAGGACGAGATCGCGCTGGTGCACAACCGCGACTACATCGAGGCGGTCAAGAACGTCTCCAAGGACGGCCGCCCCGACCTGCGCTACGGGATCGGCACCGAGGACAACCCCGCCTTCGTGGGCGTCCACGAGGCGTCCGCCCTGGTCACCGGCGCGACGCTGGCCGCCGCCAGGTTGGTGTGGACCGGCGAGGCCGAGCACGCGGTCAACATCGCGGGCGGCCTGCACCACGCCATGCCCGGCGCCGCCAGCGGCTTCTGCGTCTACAACGACCCGGCCGTCGCCATCGCGTGGCTGCTGTCGCAGGGCGCGACGAGGATCGCGTACGTGGACGTGGACGTGCACCACGGCGACGGCGTGCAGGCGGCGTTCTACGACGATCCGCGGGTGCTCACGATCAGCCTGCACGAGAGCCCGCGCACGCTGTTTCCCGGCACCGGCTTCCCGCAGGAGACCGGCGCGGCAGGCACCGCGGTCAACGTGGCGCTGCCGGCCGGGTGCGGCGACGCCGGGTGGCTGCGCGCCTTCCACGCGGTGGTCCCGCCGCTGCTGCACGCCTTCGCGCCGCAGATCCTGGTCACCCAGCAGGGCTGCGACAGCCACGCCCTCGACCCGCTGGCCCATCTCATGCTGAGCGTGGACGGGCAGCGCACGGCGTACGCCGCGCTGCACCGGCTGGCCCACGAGACCGCCGGTGGCCGCTGGATCGCGGTGGGCGGCGGGGGATACGAGCTGGTCCAGGTCGTGCCGCGGGCGTGGACGCACCTGATGGCCGAGGCGCTGGGGCGGCCCGTGGAGCCGTCGACCGCCACACCGGAGACCTGGCGGACGTACGTGCGGGAGCGCACCGGGGAGCTGGCGCCCCTGACCATGACCGACGGGCGTCACCCGCAATGGCGCGACATTTCGGAAGGGTACGATCCAGCCGACGCCATCGACCGGGCCGTCATCGCCACCAGGAAGGCGGTGTTCCCCTTCCACGGCCTGGACCCCATGCCCTGAGCAGTATGGAATCATGCCGAGCCGAGGAGCGCTGTACCTGTCGTGACCGCACCACCCTCCCGAGCCTCCCGAACCCCCTCCCTGGCCGAGCTGCGCGAGCACCTCGTCCGGACCGCCATCGCGGGCGACGTGGCGACCAGCCGCGAGAACAACCTCGACCACTATCGGTCGCTCGCGCTGCGCGACCCGCACTACCTGTTCGGGCTCACCTTCGAGGGCGAGTGGTCCTACCACGACGTGCTGGCGCTCATGTCCGAAAAGGTGGGAGTGACCGCCGATCCCGGCCACCGCGAGGGCCCCGACACCATCGACCCCGAGCGGACCATCGACGCCGTGGAGGAGATGGGCGATCGGATCGCCAAGGTGCTGCGGCGCGGCGCGCCCCGGGTCGTGGTCGCCACCGGGCACCCGACCGGCCTGCTCACCGTCCACCTCGCGGTGGCGCGGTTCCTCGCGGAGCGCGGCGCGACCCTGCTCACCCCGGCCGAGGGCTGGGCGTACGTCGGCGGTCTCGGCCGGCGCAGGCAGATCCGCTACCTCGACAGCGTGGCGATGCTGGAGGACCGGGGCACGTTCGTGCACACCCACGAGGCCGCGCCGATGGAGGCGATGCTCGCCGAGGAGCGGCCCGACTTCGTGATCGCCGATCACGGCTGGGCCGGGGCCGCGGGCGAGGCCGGGGTCGAGACCGTGGGCTTCGCCGACAGCAACGACCCCGCGCTGTTCGTGGGCGAGGCCGAGGGCAAGATCGCCGTGGCGGTTCCCCTCGATGACAATGTGCTGCCGCGCTACTACGCTCCGCTGACGGCGTACCTGCTCGATCGGGTCGCCCGGAGCCTCTGACATCCCTTCCGGACCTCCAAAACCGGGCATTTCGCGCCCGTTTTTGCGCCTCTGGGTCGCCGGTTTGCCAACTTTTTCGTGTGTCTGGGCGACTCTAATGTGAGAGAAGTTGGTCCGTTCCAAGATTGAGGCGAGGGGCACGGCCCGGCTGCTGCCAGCGACTTTCCCGATTTTGACGGCACACGGCTCCGTTGACTGATGGAATGAGGGGTTTGCCTACTCGGAGTCCGGACTTACGCTGACGGCAGTACACGTGCGTGAGCAATGGCACCAGTGGGGATAACCCGGAAACACGTGCGGAAGAGGCGTCCGATGGGTGCAGGCGAAAGACCTCTCAGCGAGGTGAAGTTCTTGACGGTGGCCGAGGTCGCGACCGTCATGCGGGTGTCCAAGATGACCGTGTATCGGCTCGTGCACTCGGGAGAGTTACCGGCCATCCGTGTCGGCCGGTCCTTCAGAGTTCCCGAGCAGGCGGTCCACGACTACTTGCGGGACGCGTTCATCGAAGCAGGGTGAACGGCACAGGCGACCACGCTTGACGGCGGCGTGGCCGACTCCCGGTCGACGCGGGGTCCCCCGGGGGAGCGATCTACCACGGATCGCCGGTAGTCTGTTGAGCCGGTGTGCGCTCGCGCGCCGGTTGGACAGTCACACCTTCACCTGGGGGTCCCGTGGGCTCTGTGATCAAGAAGCGCCGCAAGCGTATGGCCAAGAAGAAGCACCGCAAGCTGCTCAAGAAGACCCGCATCCAGCGGCGTAACAAGAAGTAGCCGAGACGGAGCGCGCACCGGTCCTCACGGACCGGGCGACCGTGAACACGCACACCCCCGGCGAGGCGTCGATGACTCGTACTGTGCTGGTCACCGGTGTCTCCGGTCACATCGGCGCTCGTGTTGCGCTCGCGCTCGCGGCCGACCCGGAGATCGACCGGGTCATCGGCGTGGACACTGCGCCGCCGCCATCCCCCGCCGGGGAGGACGGCGCGGTGCTCGGCCGCACCGAGTTCGTCCGGGTCGCGTTGCGCAGTCCCGACCTGGTCAAGGTCATCAGGGACGCCGACGTCGACACCGTCGTGCACCTCAGCCTGGTCAGCGGCCCCGGAGGCGGCGGCCGGGCGGGCGGCTCGGGCGGCGGCCGCCCGGCCATGAAGGAGCACAACGTCATCGGGACGATGCAGCTGCTCGCGGCGTGTCAGCGCTCCGCCACGGTGCGCCGGGTGGTCGTGCGGTCCACCACGGCCGTGTACGGCTCCTCGCCGCACGCTCCCGCCGTGTTCACGGAGGACACCGAGCCCGTCGAGGGATCGCACTCCGGGTTCGCCAGGGACGCCACCGAGGTCGAGACGTACGTGCGGGGCTTCGCCCGGCGCCGGCCCGACGTGACGACGACGACGCTGCGCTTCGCCACGCTCATGGGGCCGAACGTCGAATCACCGCTGACGAGCTACTTCTCGCAGCCGGTGCTGCCCACCGTGCTCGGCTTCGATCCCCGGCTGCAGTTCGTGCACGAGGACGACGCCGTCGAGGTGCTGTGCCGTACGGCGCGGGCCGACCATCCGGGCGTGTTCAACGTCGCGGGCGACGGCGTGCTGCTGCTGTCGCAGTGCGCGCGGCGCACGGGCCGCCCGGTGATCCCCATGCCGTCCCCCGCCTTCCGCTTCGTCAGCGGGCTCGCCCGCGGCGCGCGGCTGGTGGACTTCTCGCCCGAGCAGCTCGCGCTCATGAGCCACGGCAGGGCCGTGGACACCACCAGGCTCGCCGCCGAGCTCGGCTGGCGGCCCAAGTACAGCACGGCCGCGGCGTTCGACGACTTCCTCAGGTCGCGCGGCGGTCCCGGCGACCTGCCGCGTGCCCTGGTCGACTGGCTGGCCGCCGTCGTCCGGCCGAATTCGTGACGAGGCGTTGATGGACGACTTCCAGGGCCGGCGTACGGATGAGAACCCGGGTGAACGCACGGCCGACGAGCGGCTCGCCGAGCTGTTCGCGTTCCTGCGGCGCAGGGTCACCGGCGCATACGAGGTCGACGAGTTCGGCTTCGATCCCGATCTCAACGAGAACGTGCTGATCGAGGCGCTGCGCCCGCTCTATCGGCACTGGTTCAGGGTCGAGGCCCTCGGGCTCGGCAACGTGCCGGCCGACGCGGGCGCGCTGATCGTCGCCAACCACTCCGGCACGCTGCCCATGGACGCGCTGATGCTGCAGGTCGCGGTGCACGACGAGCTGGACAGGCCGCTGCGCCTGCTCGGGGCGCACCTGGTCTACCAGCTTCCGGTGCTCGGGCACCTGGCCCGCAAGTCCGGGCACACGCTCGCCTGCCCCGAGGACGCCGACCGGCTGCTGCGCAAGGGCGAGGTCGTCGGCGTCTTCCCGGAGGGCTTCAAGGGCATCGGCAAGCCGTTCTCCGAGCGTTATCGGCTCCAGCGGTTCGGCCGGGGCGGATTCGTCGCGTCGGCGATCAGAGCAGGCGTGCCGATCGTCCCGTGCGCCATCGTGGGGGCGGAGGAGATCTACCCCAAGATCGGCGACATTCCGGCGCTCGCCCGGCTGCTCGGCCTGCCCTACCTGCCGATCACGCCGCTGTTCCCCTGGCTCGGGCCGCTCGGCCTGCTCCCGCTGCCGTCCAAGTGGCTGATCGAGTTCGGCGAGCCGGTCCGGACCGACGAGTACGCCCCGGAGGAGGCCGACGACCCCCTGCTGGTCTTCGACCTGACCGACCACGTCAGGGAGACCATGCAACGGCAGCTCGACGCGCTGCGGCTGCGCCGGGGCCCGGCGTTCCCCCCGATCGTGATGTGACATCCGGCTGCCGGAAGCGTCTTGGGCGCGGAGTCTGACAAAACACGGGTCTGACAAAAGGGACCTACCGGTCGGTATGGTGTGCTCACCCTCATCCCCCGGAGGAGCACCATGAGCAAGGGGCGGAACGCCGCCCTCGCCGGGCTCGCCCTCGGCCTGGCGATCGGCAGGGTGGTCAGCGCCGCGCAGCGCGTCCAGACCAGGCGGGTGAAGACCGCGTCGGCGTCCGGCGGCGCGCCCGGCCGCCGGACGACGGTCACGACCGACGACGGGGTCCGCCTGGCCGTGGAGATCGACGACCATCCCGATCCCCGCTGCGCCGTCGTCTTCGCCCACGGCTGGCTGATGAACCGGAACTGCTGGCAGCCCCAGCGCGAGGCCCTGGCCGGCCTCGGCACGCTCGTCTTCTACGACCAGCGCGGGCACGGCGACTCCTCGGCCGGGCCGCTGGAGACGTACACGATCGACCGGCTGGGCGACGACCTCGCGGCCGTCATCGAGGCCGCCGTGCCGGAGGGGCTGCCCGTCGTCCTCGCAGGCCACTCGATGGGCGGCATGACGATCATGGCGCTCGCCGACCGGCATCCCGCCCTGGTCGAGTCACGGGTGGCCGGCGTGGCGCTGCTCAGCACGTCGTCCGGCGGGCTCGCCGACACCACCTTCGGCCTTCCCGGGCCGCTCGGGCGGCTGGCGCCCCGCGTCACGACCTCGGTGTTCGAGAGCATGCTGGCCCGCGCCGAGGCCATCGACGCGCGGCCCCGCGTTAAGAGCTGGACCAACCTGCCGGTGACCCGCTACGCCGCCTTCGGCAAGGGCGCGAGACGGCGGCACGTCCGGCTGGTGAACGCGATGGCCGCGGCGACGCCGACGGAGGCCATGGTCGGGTTCTTCCGCGCTTTGGGGGTGCACGACAAGCACGCGGCCCTACGGACGCTCAGGCGCGTTCAGACGCTCGTCATGGTGGGGGAGCGCGACCGGCTCACCCCGCTCGCCCACGGCCGCCGGATCGCCGAGGCGCTGCCCGACGCCCGGTTCGTACGGATCCCCGGCGCCGGGCACATGATCGGCTACGAGCGAGCCGAGCTGGTGAACCGGGAGCTGACCGGCCTGATCATGCGGGCCGTGGCGGACCACGCCACCGGCCGCTCCGCCGCCTGACCACGGCTCGGGGGCGTCCGGCTCAGGCGCGTGCCGGGCGGCCTGCCGGCCGCGCGGCCACGGGGGTGAGGTGTCCGGCCGCCTTGAGCGTGTGCAGCACGGGTGCGGTCTCCAGGGTGCGGATCGCGTCGAGCGCGCCGAGCCGCCGGGTGAGATAGCGGTGCAGGTCGGCGGGGCCGGTGCAGAGCGCGTGGGCGAGCAGGTTGGTGGGGCCCGTGGTGGCCGCGACGACGGCCGGCTCGTCGTGGGTGGCCAGGGTGGTCGCGACCCGGTCCAGACGCGCGGGCGCGACGCGCGCAGCCGTCCGCGCCAGGCGGTTCCATCGGGCCGGTGATGGGCCTGGCGGCCGTGTGCGGGCCCGTGCTCGGGGCCGTTCTCACCCGCGTCGACCTGCTCGGCCTGTCGTGGCGGGCGGCGTTCCTCGTCAACGTGCCCCTCGCCGCCGTGGTCCTGGCCATCGCGCCCGCCCTGCGGGAGAGCAGGTCGCCGCACCCGCCCCGGCTCGACCTGCCCGGCACGGCGCTGGCCGTGCTCGGCACCGGCCTGATCGTCTATCAGCTCATCCAGGGCGACGCCGCCGGGTGGCCCGCCTGGGTCTGGACCGCCCTCGCCGCGGGCGTCGCCGTCCTCGCGGCCCTCGGATGGCACCAGCGCCATCGCGCCGGGCGGGGCCGCAGCCCGCTGATCGAGCCGAGCCTGTTCCGCGACCCGGGCTTTCCCGCCGCGCTGGCGACCTCCACGCTGTTCTTCGCGGTGATGAACGGCCTGAGGGTGGCGATCGTCCTGCACGTGCAGCTCGGGCTGGGCGACGACGTCCTGACCGCCGGGCTCACCCTGCTCCCGTGGTCGGCCGGCATGGCCGCCGCCTCCTGGTGGGCCGGCGCCCCGGCTGGTGCCCCGCCACGGAGCGAAGATCATGTTCGCCGGGCTCGCCGCCCTGCTGGCCGGGCTGATCTGCGCCGTCGCCGTCTATCCGGGCGCGTCCGCCGGTGGCTACTCCTGGCCCCTGCTCGCGGCGCCGGCGCTCGGCGGAGCGGGAAACGGGCTGTTCACCGTCCCGTTCTTCACCACGGCCCTGTCACGGGTGCGGGCGCACGAGACCGGATCCGCCGCCGGTCTCCTCAACGCCGTCCAGCAGTTCGGCGGCACCCTCGGCGTCGCCGTTCTCGGCACGGCGTTCCTGCACAGGTTCGCCGCGGACGTGCGGTCGCACCTCGGCGCGGGCGGCGCGGCCCTGGGGGCGATCCGGCTCACGTTCTGGATCGCCGCGGCGCTCGTCGCCGTCACGGCCGCCCTGATGGGCGTACGGAAGCCCCTCGCGGAGCCCGCGGGCCACTGACGGCGCGTCGAGGTCAGAGGACGGAGCGGTAGTGGCGGCGCAGGGCGATGCCCGCGGCGACGCCGCCCGCGATGGCTCCCGCGGTCGCGGCGATCGGCAGGCCGATCATCGTCGCCTTCCTGCCGGTGCGGAAGTCGCGGACCTCCCAGCCGTGCTCCTTGGCGTGCTCGCGCAGCTCGCTGTCGGGATTGATGGCGTGTGGATGCCCGACGAGGGAGAGCATCGGCAGGTCGTTGGCCGAGTCGCTGTAGGCCGAGCAACGGGACAGGTCGAGGCCCTCGCGGCGGGCCAGCGCCCGGATGGCCTCGGCCTTCGCCGGGCCGTGCAGCAGGTCGCCGACGAGCCGTCCGGTATAGGCGCCGTCGGCGGTCTCGGCGACCGTGCCGAGCGCGCCGGTGAGCCCGAGCCGCTGCGCGATGACCCGGGCCAGCTCGACCGGGGTGGCGGTGACCAGCCACACCCGCTGCCCGGCGTCCAGGTGGGCCTGGGCCAGCGCGCGGGTGCCCTGCCACACGCGGTCGGCCATCACGTCGTCGTAGATCTCCTCACCCAGCCGGACGACCTCGTCGACCTTCAGCCCGGCGACGAAGGCGAGGGCCATCTCCTTGGCCTTGGCGATGTGCTCGGGGTTCTCGTTGCCCCGCACGCGGAACCACGCCTGCCCGAGCGCGAACTTCATGAGGTCACGGCTGGTGAACAGGCCGCGCGCCGCGAGTCCCCGGGCGAAGTGGTAGATCGAGGCACCGCGCATCATGGTGTTGTCGACGTCGAAGAACGCCGCCGCCGAGAGGTCGGGGACGACCTCGGGGGCGGACACCGCCGCGGCGGCCGCCACCTCGCCGGCGATCTCCGCCTCTTCCCGCCGTCGCAATAGCCGCCTCATGGCTCATCAGCTTAACCGCCGGAGGGTGTACGCAACGGGAGCGGGACATGACGTGTCAACGTCCGGAACCGGTAAACGATTCGATGTAAATCAGGTATTGATTCGCCTTGTCGCGATTTTCCCCGTCGAGCTTCGGCAGCAGCGGCTCAACGAGATTGCGCTGCTCACGGGCGAACTTGCGGGCCGCGCCGTCGGCGTGTCCCTCCCGGACCACCCGGCTCAGCGCGGCCCTGGTGGTCGTCTCCATGTCGTCGAGCGTCTGCCCGATGAGCCGGCGGCGCTCCGGGCTCGCCGCGTCCACCAGCGACGCGGTCTCGGCCGCCCGGTGCCGCGCCGCGACCATCTGCCGCTGCGTGAGCTCCTCCTCGTCGTACGCGAGGCGGAGCACCGTCGACTCCGCCATCCTCTTCAGCGGATACAGCGCCTCGCCGGGCACCGCGTGGTAGGTGCGCACACCGGTGCCGAACATCGCCGCCAGCAGCACGCAGAACACCAGCACGGGGCGCAGCCGTACGAGCAGGGACCGGCGGGGCCGGGGCCCAGGCGACGCGGCGGGGGGCGCCGCGTGCTTTCCCGCCGCGTGCCTGCCCGCGGCGCGCTCGGCGGCGTGGGCCCGCATCAGGTCGGCCCGCAGCTTCTCGCGGAACTCAGGTCTCGGGCCGCCGCTCAGCAGGGAGCGAAGGCCGGCCACGCGCGCGACGACCCCGCGCGTGCGGCGCGACGGGCGCAGGCGCGACAGGAAGCGGTGACCGGCGCGCCTGCGGGAACGGGCCGACGACCGGCCGCCCGCGCGGCGTGAGGGTCGCCACCAGCCCATCACCGTTCCCGCCATCCCCCGCTTGACGCGCAGCGGAGATCCGCTCGCGGGGCCGGGAGACGTCCGTCACCTCCCGGCCTGCCCGCGAATCCGCCTGCAGATCCGACCTGCCACATGCCCAACGATGGGGTATGGGTAATGGTTACGGGGGCGTCAGCCGAGATCGTCGGGGAGTGCCCGGGCGAGCGCCCTGATCGCCCGGAACTGGAGCGCCTTGATCGCCCCGGACTTCTTGCCCATGATCATCGCGGTCTCCGCCAGCGACATCCCGTGCAGGAAGCGCAGGATCACGCATTCCTGCTGCTCCGCGCCCAGTTGCTTGATCGCCTGCATCACGCGCTCGTTGACCATGTTGGTGACGACCGCGTTCTCGGGGATGTGCGGGCCGTCCAGAGGCGTGTCGAGTATCTCCGCCGTGATCACCTCAAGGCGGTTGCGGCCCGACTTGTAGTGGTCGGTGACGAGGTTGCGGGCGATCGTCACGAGCCAGGCGCCGAAGTCGCGGCCCTGCCAGGTGAACTCCGTGATGCCCCGCAGCGCCCGCAGGAACGTCTCGCTCGTCAGGTCTTCGGCCAGCGCGTGGCTGCCGACCCGGAAGTAGACGTATCGGTAGACCAGCTCCAGATAGTGGTCGTAGAGCGCGCCGAACGCCTCGCTGTCGCCGGTCTTGGCGCGCAGCACGAGGCTCCGCATCTCGTCGTGCTCGTGCTCGCGATCGGAGAGATCGGCGGAACGCGCGGGTTGCGCTGCTCCTGCTGCTACCGGAGGGGAAAGCCCGGCCAACGGCCACGTGTTCGGCATCCGTTATCCCATGGGGGAAGGGGAGTCGGCGTGCTCGAACACTCTAGAAATCAACGGGAGATTACACAATCCGTTCGGGTGGGGGAATCCGCTTCAGGTGTGCGTACGCGGGCGTGACATTCCTGGACATGGCCACCGGCTACCGGTCAGAAGCAGATGTCCGGCAGCATGGGTCCCACCATGGAAGTCCTCGTCGCTCTCCTCGCGTTCGCCGGCGCCCTGCTCGCCGGCATCACCACCGGCGTCCTCGTCGGGCGTCTCCGTGACGAGCCGGCCGGTTGGCTGATCGCGTGGAGCGTCGCCACGGGCGCGCTGGCGCTGTCGCTCGGCGCGGTCGCCGTCGGACACCTCACCGGGTTCGGGCCCGTGACGTTCCGGGCCTACCAGATCACCGGCTCACTGCTGGCCCCGCTCTGGCTGGCGGTCGGCGTCATCCAGCTCCTCGCGGAGAAGGGCGGAGCCCGCTTCGCCGGCTGGCTCCTCGGCGCCGCGCTGACGGTCGTGGGCACGGTGATCATGGTGCTCGACCCCGTCGTCACCTCGGGCTTCGACAAGTCGCTGCCCGACGGGCCGACCCACTGGGACATCTGGCCCGAATGGCTGCTGCGGGGCGTCCACGGCCTGGTGGTCTTCATCCTCCTGCTCGGCCTCGCCATGGCGGTGATGGCCTGGCGGGACGGAGACGAGTACGACGTCGACAACATGAACGCGACCGTCGTGCTCGCCCCGGCGGGGATGGCGATCTCGGGCGTGCTCGAATTCGGGCTTCCCGGGCTGGTCGTCGTCGCGGTGCTGGCCGCCTCCGCCGGAGGCGTCTGGTACGTCGTGGCCCGGCCGCTCGCGCCGTACGACGACGAGGGCGAGGACGACGACGAGGCCCCGGAGGAGGAGTGGCAGGGGCGGCGCGGCGGACGGGCCGACAGCGCCCTGCGGGCCGAGACCCGCGTGCCCTCCGCGCCCTCGGGGCCGCCCACGCCGCCGCGCGGGGCACCCGGAGGCCGTCCAGGCGGGCCCGGTGCGGTTCCGCCCGGGGTGCCGGTAGCCGGAGGACCGGGAGCCGGGGGGCCGGGAGCGCCGCGCCGTTCGGGGCTCGGGGACCTGGTGGCCGAATATCGGGCGGGGGAGCAGAGCGAGGTCGACTACGCCGCCCGCATGCGGCCCTCCGACGGTCCGCTGTCGCCCGACGACTTCGGCGGGCCCATGACCGGCCAGCTTCTCGCCGCGGACCAGTACGGCCAGCCCCGCCGACCTGAATACGGCATGCCCGCGGCGGCCCCGGCCGAGCCCGACCGGGCGATGCCCGCCACGGGGGCCCTCTATCCCGGGGCGGAGGTCCCCGACCCGGCCGACCTCGCCGCGAGCTTCGGCGTCGGATTCGGCGGCAGGTCCCGCCCCGCCATGACCCAGCCGGGCGGGCAGGGGCCGCAGCAGGCGGGCCGGCCCGCCGGTCAGGGCGGCTCGGTGAAGCCGGCCCCCGGCATCTACGGCCTGCTGACCGTCTTCACGCTGCTCGACGGCTCGGGCGAGGCGTTCGACAAGCTCGCCGAGGAGACCGTCGAGGCGGTGCAGCGCAACGAGCCCGACACGCTGCTGTTCGTCTGCCACGCGGTCAAGTCGGCCCCGCTCCAGCGCATCGTCTACGAGCTCTACCGCGACGAGGTCGGCTACAGCGAGCACCAGCGGCAGCCGCACATGGAGCGCTTCGCGACCGAGCGGGTGAAGTATGTGCTGGCGGCCAACGTCATCGAGCTGAGCGTCAACGCCGCCAAGGTGGTCCCCCTGCCCACCCGCCGGGTTCTCTAGACCGCTGTCCCCCTACGTTCGCGGGCGGAGAGAAGAGAACGTTCACGGGCGGAGGGAGCGGAGCGGGTGGAGAAAGCGGAGCGGGCTTCGCGAGGACCGCAGCTTCCTCCCGGTGCGGTGACCGGCCCGGCCGAGGTTCGTGGACGTCCGGCTGGAAGCGGCCCGGGCCGCGCATGGACCCCGGGCGCGGCGTCAGCGCTGCAGGGCCTCGCGGAGGCGGTTCTCGTTGACCCGCCAGTAGTCGTGCTGCACGCCGTCGATCAGGACGACCGGGATCATCTCCCAATATTCGGCCTGGTCCTCCGGCGAGGCGGTGATGTCGCGTTCCTCCCAGGGAACGCCCAGATCGGCGGCCACGCGCTCGACCACCGCGCGGGCGTCGTCGCACAGGTGGCAGCCCGGCTTGCCGAGCAGCGTGATCCGGTGGTCTTGAGGAGCCATGCCCTCGATTATCGCGATCCTCCCGGCCCGGAATGGAGACCGCCGCCCCCTCCTGGGACCCTTGAGACGAGGGAAGCCTCACACGATCGACTTTGTGCATAGCTTCACAAAGACACTAACCTGGTATTCATCCGTCGCATCCGCTATGCGGCCGGGGGCGCAACCGGCCGTCCGTCCCCCTGGAGCCCCGGCAAGTGATCCGCCGAATCCCGCAGCCCCGTGACCGCGGCATCCCCGACGCCACGGTGGCGAGGTTGCCGCTCTATCTGCGCGCACTCAACGGGATGGCCGAACGGGGCACGGCGACGGTGAGCTCGGAGGATCTCGCGGTAGCCGCCGGGGTGAACTCCGCCAAGCTCCGCAAGGACCTGTCCCACCTCGGGTCGTACGGCACCAGAGGCGTGGGATACGACGTGCAGTACCTCATCTACCAGATCTCGCGTGAGCTTGGTCTCACTCAGGACTGGGCCGTGGCCATCGTCGGCGTCGGAAATCTCGGCCGCGCGCTGGCCAACTACGGCGGGTTCGCCTCGCGCGGGTTCCGGATCGCGGGCCTGCTTGACGCCGATCCGCACGTCGTGGGCGATCGCATCGCAGGTCTCGTCGTCGAGCACGCCGACGAGCTGGAGTCCGTGATCAAGAAGCGCGGAGTCTCGATCGTGGTGATCGCCACGCCCGCCACGGCGGCGCAGCAGGTCTGCGACCGTGTCATCGCGGCCGGAGTCACCAGTATTTTGAACTTCGCCCCCGTCGTCTTGGCTGTGCCTGACGGCGTGGATGTCCGTAAAGTCGATTTATCCATCGAACTGCAGATACTTGCGTTCCACGAGCAGCGCAAGGCTAATGGAGGGCCCATCATGGCCGAGGAGTGGCCGGACGGGGTGGTCATGTGAGTGAGCCATCGATCGGAGCGAGCTCATGAGTGTCCTCGTCGTCGGCCTGAGCCACCGGACAACGCCGGTCGCGCTGCTCGAACGGGTCACGGTCAGCGGGGACGCGCTCGTCAAGCTGCTGCACGACGTGCAGTCCGACGAGTACGTCTCCGAGGCGCTGGTCGTCTCGACGTGCAACCGCGTCGAGGTCTACGCCGTGGTCGACCGGTTCCACGGCGGCGTCACCGCGGTGACGAACATCCTCGCCGCGCATTCGGGCCTGCCGCAGGAGACGCTCGCGCGGCACCTGTACGTGCACTACGAGGACCGGGCGGTCCAGCACCTGTTCACCGTCGCCTGCGGGCTCGACTCCATGGTGATCGGCGAGGGGCAGATCCTCGGCCAGATCCGCACCGCGCTGCGCCTGGCGCAGGAGGAGGGCACGGCCGGGACCACGCTCAACGAGCTGGCCCAGCACGCGCTGCGCGTGGGCAAGCGCGCGCACGCCGACACGGGCATCGACCGGGCCGGCGCGTCGCTGGTCGGGGTGGGGCTGACCCTCGCCGAGCGGGTGCTCGGCGACATCAGCGGCCTGCGCGCCCTGGTCGTGGGCGCCGGCTCGATGAGCTCGCTGTCCGCCGCGACGCTGTCCCGCGCGGGCGTGACCGACATCGTCATCGCCAACCGCACCCGCGAGCGGGCCGAACGGCTCGCCGAGACCGTCGGCGGCCGGGCCGCCGACCTGGCCGACGTCCCCGCCGAGCTGGCGGAGGCCGACCTGGTCATCTCCTGCATCGGCGCCGGGACCCGCACGATCACCGCGGAGACGATCGGCGACCGTGACAGGCCGCTGTTCGTCCTCGACCTCGCGCTGCCCCACGACGTGGATCCCGGCGTACGGGACCTGCCCGGCGTGACGCTGGTCGACCTGAAGTCGATGCAGCAGGACGGCGTGGGCGACGACGTCTCCGACGGCGGCAGGGCCGAGGCGATCTGCGAGGTCAGGCGCATCGTGGCCGAGGAGGTCGCCGCCTATCTCGACGCCGCGCGCGCCGCGCTCGTCACCCCCACCGTCGTGGCCCTGCGCAGCAAGGCCGCCGGGGTGGTCGAGTCGGAGATGGGCCGCCTGCTGTCCCGCCTGCCGGACATCGACGGGCGGATGCGCGACGAGATCACCCAGACCGTGCGGCGCGTCGTCGACAAACTGCTCCACGAGCCGACCGTACGGGTCAAGCGGCTGGCCGCGTCCCCGGGCGGCGACCAGTACGCCGAGGCGCTGCGGGAGCTGTTCGGCCTCGACCCGAAGGCCCCCGACGCCGTTGCGAGCCTGGAGGTGGACCAATGACCGCCCCGCTGCGGCTCGGCACCCGCAAGAGCCTGATGGCGACCACGCAGTCGCAGATCGTCGCCGACCGGCTGACCGCCCTGACCGGCCGGGCGGTGGAGCTCGTCGGCGTCACCACCTTCGGCGACGTGTCCCGGGCCCACCTGACCCAGCTCGGCGGCACGGGTGTGTTCGTCAACGACCTGCGCGGCCGGCTCCTCGCCGGTGAGGTCGACTTCGCGGTCCACTCGCTGAAGGACCTGCCGACCAAGCCGGACGAGCGGCTCGCGATGGCCGCGATTCCCCGGCGGGACGACCCGCGTGACGCGCTCGTCGGCCCGGTCAAGCTGCACGACCTGCCCGCCGGAGCCCGCATCGGCACCGGCTCACCGCGCCGGGTGGCCCAGCTGCGCCTGCTCCGGCCGGATCTCGACTACGTCCCCATCAGGGGAAACGCGGACACCCGCATCGGCAAGGTAACCTCGGGCGAGCTCGACGCCGTGGTGCTGGCCGCCGCAGGGCTGGCCAGGATCCGCCGGGACGGGGAGATCGCCCAGGTGTTCGAGGTCGACGAGATGCTGCCCGCCCCCGGGCAGGGCGCTCTCGCCGTCGAGTGCCTGGCCGACCGTGACGATCTCATCGAGCTGCTGCGCGCCGTCGACGACCCGCGGACGCGGGCCGCGGTGGACGCCGAGCGCTCGGTGCTCGCCGCCCTCGAGGCCGGTTGCGCGGCCCCGGTAGGTGCTTTCGCCTCCGGTGACGGGCACATTCTCAATCTGACCGCCACCGTCGTCGCCGTCGACGGCGCACGGTCGGTGCGCAAGTCCACCTCCGGACCCTCTACGACGGCCGTGGAGATGGGCCGCGAACTCGCGGCAGCCATGATCGTCGAGGGGGCCGACACGTTGATGGGGGAGCAGGCCCGTTGAGCCCCGCGAATAACAGCACGCAGACCCGGTCCGGGTTCGTCGCCTTCGTCGGCGCCGGCCCCGGTGACGAGAACCTGCTCACGTTGCGCGGCGCCGACCTGCTGGGCAGGGCCGACGTCGTCGTGCTCGACCGGCAGGCGTACGGCTCGCTGCTGCGCCACAGCCGTGAGGACGTCGAGGTCGTCGACATCTCCGCCGACGCGGCGGAGAACTCGGTGTCGCTGAAGACCATCCAGGCCGCCAAGGCGGGCCGCACGGTCGTGCGGCTCTGCTCGGGCGATCCGTCCTTCTTCTCCTCCGTCACCGACGAGGTGGCCGCCTGCGCCAAGGCGGACGTGGACTTCGAGATCGTGCCCGGCGTGCCGCCGGCCACGGCCGTGCTGACCTACGCCGGCATCCCGCCGGCGGCGTCGGCGCCGGAGTTCCGCATCGTGGACGCCGCGCAGACCGACGACTGGGCCAAGCACGCCGCGTGCGAGGGCACGCTGGTGATCTACAACGGCGTCGCGGACGCGGTCCCGATCAGCAAGGCGCTGATCGCGGGCGGCAAGCCCGACTCGACGCCGGTGGCGGTGACCAGCGACGGCACGACCACCGAGCAATACACGGTGGTCTCCACGCTCGGACGGCTCGGCCCCGACCTCAAGCACGCCGGGATGACCGAGCCCGCGCTGATCGTGGTGGGCGACGCCGTCGGCATGCGTGACCGCCTGTCGTGGTTCGAGACCAAGTCGCTGTTCGGCTGGCGGGTGCTCGTGCCGCGCACCAAGGAGCAGTCCAAGGGGCTGTCGGAGCAGCTCCGCTCGTACGGCGCGGTGCCCGAGGAGGTGCCGACGATCTCTGTCGAGCCGCCGCGCACGCCGCAGCAGATGGACCGCGCGATCAAGGGCCTGGTGACCGGCCGCTACGAGTGGGTCGCCTTCACCAGCGCCAACGCGGTCAAGGCGGTGCGCGAGAAGTTCGAGGAGTACGGCCTGGACGCCCGGGCGTTCGCCGGGCTCAAGGTCGCCGCCGTGGGCGAGGCCACCTCGCGGGCGCTGGTCGAGTTCGGCGTGAAGCCCGACCTCATGCCGACGGGCGAGCAGTCGTCCGAGGGCCTGCTGGCCGAGTGGCCGCCGTACGACTCGATGCTCGACCCGATCAACCGGGTGCTGCTGCCGCGGGCCGACATCGCGACCGAGACGCTGGTGGCGGGGCTGACCCAGCTCGGCTGGGAGTGCGACGACGTGACGGCCTACCGCACCGTGCGCGCCGCGCCGCCGCCCGCCCCGATCCGCGAGGCGATCAAGGGCGGCGGGTTCGACGCCGTGCTGTTCACCTCGTCCTCGACCGTGCGCAACCTCGTCGGCATCGCCGGAAAGCCGCACAACGTGACCGTGATCGCGGTCATCGGGCCGCAGACCGCCAAGACGGCCGAGGAGTTCGGCCTGCGGGTCGACGTGATGGCCGACAAACCGTCCGCCACGGCTCTCGCCGCGGCGCTGGCGGACTATGGTGCCAAGATGCGGCACGCCGCCGTGTCGGCGGGCGAGGTGCCCCGCCGTCCGTCCCAGATGCGCAGGGGCGCGCGGCGACGCGTCAAGTGAACCGACTCGTGTGCGGCCCGCCGGGACGGCCTCCCGGCGGGCCGGCGCGATCAAGAGCGGGGAGACCATTGTGAACGCCCAATACCCGGTGGCGCGGCCCCGGCGGCTGCGCCGTACCGCCGCGATGCGCCGGATGGTCGCGGGGACGCGGCTGCACCCGGCCGAGCTCATCCTGCCGATGTTCGTCAAGGAGGGCATCGCCGAGCCGCAGCCGGTGGGCTCCATGCCCGGGGTCGTCCAGCACACCCGCGAGTCGCTGCGTAAGGCCGCCCACGAGGCGGCCGAGGCCGGCGTGGGCGGGATCATCCTGTTCGGGATCCCCGCGCACAAGGACGCCAGGGGCTCGGGCGCCGACGACCCGGACGGCATCGTCCAGGTGGCGCTGCGCGACCTCGCCTCCGACCTGGGCGACGCGCTGGTGCTGATGACCGACACCTGCCTGGACGAATACACCGACCACGGCCACTGCGGCCTGCTGACGGCCGACGGCGAGGTGGACAACGACGCGACGCTGGAGCGCTACGCGTCGGCGGCGGTCGCGCAGGCGGCGGCCGGCTCCCGGATGATCGCGCCGAGCGGGATGATGGACGGCCAGGTCGGCGCCATCCGCGCGGCCCTCGACGCCAACGGCTTCGCCGAGATCCCGATCCTGGCGTACGCCGCGAAGTACGCCTCCGGGTTCTACGGGCCGTTCCGCGACGCCGCCGAGTGCGCGCCGCAGTTCGGCGACCGCAGCGCCTACCAGCAGGACCCGGCCGGACCGATCGGCGAGGCGCTGCGCGAGGTGCGTCTCGACCTGGCCGAGGGCGCGGACGCCGTCATGGTCAAGCCCGCCCTGGCCTACCTCGACATCCTGCGGCAGGTCCGCGACACCGTCGACGTGCCGGTCGCGGCCTACCAGGTCAGCGGCGAGTACGCGATGGTCGAGGCGGCGGCGGCCAACGGCTGGATCGACCGGGAGCGGGTGATCATGGAGTCGCTGATCGCGATCCGCCGCGCCGGTGCCGACATGATCCTCACTTACTGGGCCACCGAGGTCGCCCGCGGACTATCCTGACCCCTCATCAGGGGGGTCCTGCCGAGCCGCGATCGGCCAGAAGGCATTATCAGGTACATGTACCGCGAGCATCTTGCGTAACGCAGGAGGGCAGCGGGTGTGACGCTTGTGGGGAGGAGCGCCATGGTGGGGGTACCGCTGGCCCGACGTGCGAAACGGCGTGCGCATCACGCGCCGCGGAAGATGACGTCGGTGTTGGAGTACGCACAGCTGGGCTGGGCGAGCTGTATGGGCGCCCACCCGCTGAGCGAGGGAGGCAGGGCGTGCTCCTGCGACCGGGTCGGCTGTCCCGATCCCGGCATGCACCCGCTGTCGCCCGCGTGGCAGATGCAGGCCACGACGGACACGGCGCTGCTCACGCGGTGGTGGAAGCAGGATCCGGACATGAACGTGATCCTGCCCACCGGCAGGGTGTTCGACGTGTTCGACGTACCGGCCGCGGCGGGCCGTCCCGCCCTGGCCGCCATGGACGCAGCAGGCTTCGACACGGGCCCGGTCGCCGAGAACGGCGACCGGGTTCTTTTTTTCGTCGCGACGCGTGGGGCGCCCGAGGACGAGGACGAGTGGTGGTCCTGCAGCCTCGACGCGGGACCCGAGACGATCGACGAGACGCCGGGCCTGCGCTGGCACTGCCGCGACAGCTACGTGCTCGCGCCGCCGTCCACCACGCCCACGGGCGGGGTCGTGAGCTGGATCAGGCCCCCCGACGGGCGTCCGCTGCCCGATCCGCTGCGCGTGCTCGACCTGCTCGCCGACTTCTGCGAGTGATTCCCGGTACGGGCCCCGGACGGGTGGGCCCGTAATCTGGAGGGCGTGACTCGCACGCAGACCTCCGAGGACCTGTTCGACCGCGCCCGCCGGATCGTTCCCGGCGGCGTCAACTCGCCGGTGCGCGCCTTCGGCGCCGTGGGCGGCACCCCCCGCTTCATGGCCTCCGGCGAGGGGCCGTACATCACCGACGTGGACGGCAACCGTTACGTCGACCTGGTGTGCTCCTGGGGCCCGATGATCCTCGGCCACCGCCACCCCGCCGTCGTGGAGGCACTGGAAGAGGCCGTCGCGCGCGGCTTCTCGTTCGGCACCGCGACCGAGGGCGAGGTCCTGCTCGCCGAGGAGATCGTCTCCCGCGTCGCCCCCGTCGAGAAGGTCCGGCTGGTCAGCTCCGGCACCGAGGCCACCATGTCCGCCGTACGGCTGGCCCGCGGCTTCACCGGCCGGGCGAAGGTCGTGAAGTTCGCCGGCTGCTACCACGGGCACGTGGACGCGCTGCTGGCCTCGGCCGGGTCCGGGGTCGCCACCTTCGGCCTGCCCGACACCCCCGGCGTCACCGGGGCCTCCGCGGCCGACACGATCGTGCTGCCGTACAACTCGATCGAGGCGGTCGAGGAGGCGTTCCGCACGTTCGACATCGCCTGCGTGATCACCGAGGCGTGCCCGGCGAACATGGGCGTCGTGCCGCCTGCCGACGGCTTCAACCGGCGCCTGCGCGAGCTGTGCACCGAGCACGGCGCGCTGCTGATCATCGACGAGGTGCTGACCGGGTTCCGGGTGTCCGCCTCCGGCTGGTACGGCATCGACCCCGTCGAGGCCGACCTGATGACGTTCGGCAAGGTCATGGGCGGCGGGCTGCCCGCCGCGGCGTTCGGCGGGCGGGCGGAGGTCATGGCCGCCCTCGCCCCGGAGGGGCCCGTCTACCAGGCCGGCACGCTGTCGGGCAACCCGCTCGCCTGCGCCGCCGGGCTGGCCACGCTGCGCGCCTGCGACGACGACGTGTACGACAGGGTCGACGCGTCCGCGCTGGTCATCGGCAGGGCCGCCTCCGACGCGCTGGCCGCCGCCGGGGTGCCGCACCGCCTCCAGCGGGCCGGAAACCTCTTCTCGATCTTCTTCACCGACACCCCGGTCACCGACTTCGACTCGGCCCGGACCCAGAACACCGACGCGTACCGCGCGTTCTTCCACAGCATGCTCGACCAGGGCGTCTACCTGCCGCCGTCGGCGTACGAGGCGTGGTTCCTGTCGGCCGCCCACGACGACGCGGCGCTCACCCAGGTCGCCGAGGCTCTCCCCCTGGCCGCCAAGGCCGCCGCCCAAGCCGCCGGCGTCTGACTCACTTCACCAGCTGGTCGAGATCCACCTCGAACGGGAAGGGCACCTGCACCGCCAGGTGCCCGTGGTGGATCCCGGTCGGCGTGTACGCGCCCGTGGCGGGGTCCCGTTCGTACACGTAGACGACGGGACGCCCGTCGCTCTCCTCCACCCGCCAGAAGTGCGGGATGCCCGCCTCGGCGTACCTCAGCCTCCGCGTCGAGCCGCTCTGTGAGGCCGCGGATGAGGCGCTGGTGGAACCGCCGCTGGGGTGAGTTGAAGACGAGTGCTCCGTCGATCAGCTCGACGCGCTCGAAGAAGCCGGGCTCGCCATTCGGGCCCTCCGAAGGCAGACGATCGAGGTCGTCCGCGCGCCACCCCCAGGGCGGCGGCGCCGGCCAGCACTCCAGTGCACGGCTCACGTCGTACGTCTCAGTGTCGTCCACGTCGCTCACCGTAGCCGTATCCGTGCGAGCGCGAGGGTCAGCGGGGGACGGGCACCGGGCGGCTGGTGAGGGCCGTACGGGGGCGTGAGTTGGCGAACAGGAGGCCGGCGAGGATGAGGGCGCCCGCGGCGACGGTGAGGAGGGAGATCGGCTCGCCGGTGAACAGCGCGGCGGAGGCGATGCCGAAGACCGGCACGAGCAGGCTGTACGGCGCGACCACCGAGGCGTCGTAGCGGGCCAGCAGCCATCCCCAGATGGCGAACCCGCCGAGGGTGGACAGGAACGCCGTGTAGAGCACGGCGCCCACACCCTCGGCCGTGAACGACGTCAGCGACGACGGCCCCTCGGTGGCCAGGGCCAGCGCCAGCAGGGGCGGCGCCGAGACCGCGCTCACCCAGACCATGAACCGCAGGGAGTCCGGCGGCGCGGCCTTGCGGGTGGCGACGTTGCCGAGCCCCCACCCGGCCGCCGCGCCGACGCACAGCAGGAACGCGCCGAAGGGGATCGCCCCCGACCTGGCGGCCACGTCGGCCGCGATCAGGCCCAGGCCGCAGAAGGCCACCGCCGTCCCGGCGATCCTGCGCCGCCCGAGGCGTTCGCCGAGCAGCGCGGTCGCGAACAGCGCGGTGAAGACGGCCTGCACCTGGATGACCAGGGAGGTCAGCCCGGCGGGCATGCCGGCGCGCATGCCGAGCAGCAGCAGGCCGTATTGGGCGACGCCGAGCGTCGCGCCGGTCGCCAGCACCCACCGCCAGGGCGCCCGTGGCCCTCCGGCTATGAGTACGGCGGGGAAGGCGGCCAACAGGAACCGGAGGGCGGCGTACGTCAGCGGCGGATAGTGCTTCAGTCCCGTCTGCATGACGACGAAGTTGAAGCCCCAGATGGCGGCGAGTGCGACGGCGAGAGCCAGGTGGCGGGGGCGCATGGATCAGGGGATCAGCGCGAGGAGGGGCGACGGTCGCGGGTCTGTCGTGCCTGCCGCGCCAGGGTCTCCAGATAGGAGGTCTGCTCGGATCGGAGGGGCTTAGTGAAGAGTCTGTTGAAGATTCGCATGGCTATAGCATCGCATTGCTAAACAGTTGAGCGCAAACAAGTTTTTCTAAGGAGGACGGTTTAGACTGGCTACATGTTGGACCTGAACCGGTTGAAGGCTCTCCACGCCGTCGCGGTCTACGGCTCCGTAGGCGCCGCGGCCGAGGCGCTGATGGTCACCCCTTCGGCGATCTCCCAGCAGCTCGCGAAGCTCGAACGGGAGACCGGGGCCGTCCTGATCGAACGCAACGGGCGCGGGGTGAAGCTCACCGACGCCGCCGGGCTGCTCGCCGAGCACGCCGAGCGCATCCTCGCGCTCGTGGAGACGGCGGAGGCCGATTTCGAGGCGCTGCGCGGGGCGGTGGTCGGCAAGCTGACCATCGCCGCCTTCCCCACCGCGGCCCGGGGCATCGTGCCGCGCGCCCTGACCATGCTCAAGAGGCAGCACCCCGATCTCGACCTGCTGCTCTACGAGAGGGAGCCGGAGCGGCAGATCCGCGAGCTGGCGCGCGGCGACCTCGACCTCGCCGTCCTGCAGGACTGGCTCAACAGGCCGATGGCGCTGCCCGAGGGCCTGTCGCGCACGGCGCTGTTCGACGACGTGGCCGACGTCGTCGTGCCGGCCGACCATCCCCTGGTGAAAGCCGACCATGTGCGGCTGAGCGACCTCGCCGGCGAAAACTGGATCAGCTCGGCCCCCGGCACCGTCTGCCACGACTTCCTGATGTTCCTGCTGCGCTCCGAGGAGCGGGAGCCGCGGATCGTCGCCATGGCCGACGAATACCCCACCCACCTCGCGCTGGTCGCCGAGGGGCACGGTTGCGCGCTCATCCCCCGGCTGGGCCGTGGACCGCTGCCCGAGGGCGTCGCCGTCCTGGCCGTCCAGCCGCCGCCGGTGCGGCGCATCTACGCGGTCTGGAGGTCCGACGCCGCCCGCCGCCCCGCGATCCGCGCCGCCGTCGACGCGCTGCGCTGCTCCGTCGACGCGCTGAACATCTCTGCCGCCGACGCGCCGCGCCCTGCCACCGACGCGCCGCGCCCGGCGTCCGCGGAGCTGCCCGGCGGGTAGGCTGTCCAGGTCATGACAGAGATGACCATCGTTCACCTGCTCCGGCACGGTGAGGTTCACAATCCCCGTGGGGTCCTGTACGGCAGGCTGCCCGGCTACCACCTGTCCGAGACCGGCCGCAGGATGGCCGAGGTGGTCGCCAAGGCCGTCGAGGGCAGGGACATCGTCGCGCTGTGGAGCTCGCCCATGGAGCGCGCCCAGGAGACCGCGGCGCCGTCCGCCCGGGCCCTGGGCCTGGAGGTGGCGATCGACGAGCGGCTGATCGAGGCGGGCAACGTCTTCGAGGGCCTGCGGATGGCCGGGAGCGACAACGTCTTCCGCGACCTTCGCTCCTACCGCCACTTCAGGAACCCGTTCCGTCCGTCGTGGGGCGAGCCGTACACCGAGGTCGTGGCGCGCATGAAGGCGGTCATCGACGACGCGCGGGCGGCGGCGCGCGGCCACGAGGCACTGCTCGTCAGCCACCAGCTGCCCATCTGGATCATCCGGCTGGCGGCCGAGGGCAGGCGGCTGTGGCACGACCCCCGCCGCCGTCAGTGCGCGCTCGCCAGCCTCACCAGCCTGACCTTCGAGGGCGACCGGCTCATGAGCGTCGGCTACAGCGAGCCCGCCGGGGCGCTGCTGCGGGCCGGTGCGCCGCCGCAGGGCGAGGCGGCGCTGTTCGACAAGGCCGACGAGGTGCTTCCCGAGGCCCTTCAGGCGGGCTCGGAGGACGAGGAGACCCCCGGATCGCGATCCGTCCCCGGTGTGTGACCCGGAGAACGAGGCACCCGTGGCGCTCGGTAGGCTTACAGCTCTACCGGTTGTAGTACAAGGAGATCCTCCTCCCGTGTCCGCCAAGCGCCTGCCAGCCAACAGCGTGACCGCCGGCCGCGCCACCGCCAAGCGCCTGACGGCGCTCGTCGCCGCGGCCGTGGCGGCGACGGCCCTCGCCGGGTGCGCGGGCGGCCAGGCCGCCCAGCCCCGCTCCGGCGACACGCGCTTCATCCCGGGGGACGGCCGCGTCGAGTTCTTCGACGCCGCGCAGCGTCACAAGGCGCCCGTGATCGAGGGGCAGACCCTCGACGGCGGCACCGCCACGCTGACCGCGGGCAAGGTCCACGTGCTGAACTTCTGGGCCTCCTGGTGCGCACCCTGCCGCGCCGAGGCCCCCGTGCTCAAGGACATCGCGGCGAGCACCAAGTCCAAGGGCGTGGATTTCCTCGGCGTCAACTTCAAGGACCTCAAGGCGTCCGCCCAGGCGTACGACCGCTCGGTCGAGCCCGGCTATCCGAGCATCTACGACCAGAGCGGCAAGGTGCTGCTGCAGTTCCAGGGCACGGTGCCGCCCGCCGCCATCCCCTCCACGTTGATCATCGACGCGCAGGGCCGCATCGCCGCCCGCGCGCTCGGTGCGGTCAAGTACGACGACCTGCTCAAGGCCGTCACCAAGGTGACCGATGAGTGACATCGGCAGCACGGTCGCGACCGGGTCGCTGCTGCTGGCCGCGCCGATCGCGGCGGCGGCCGGGCTCGTGTCGTTCGTCTCGCCGTGCGTGCTGCCGCTGGTGCCCGGCTACCTGTCGTACGTCACGGGCATGAGCGGCGACCCGAAGCGGAGCCGGATGGTGCTCGGCAGCGCGCTCTTCGTGCTCGGGTTCGCGGCCGTGTTCGTGCTCGGAGGCGCGCTGTTCGGCAGCCTCGGCGCGGCGCTGCACGGCAACGCCGACGTGATCACCAGGGTCCTCGGCGTGGTGACGATCGTCCTCGGGCTGGCCTTCGTGGGGATCGTTCCCGGCCTCCAGCGTGACGTGCGCATCCATCGGCTGCCCGCGGCCGGGATCGCGACGGCCCCGCTGCTCGGGGTCGTCTTCGGCCTCGGCTGGACGCCGTGCATCGGCCCGACGCTGGCGGTGGTGATGACGCTCTCGGTGAACCAGGGCAGCGCGCTGCGCGGCGCCGCCCTCGCCTTCGCGTACGCCCTGGGCCTCGGCCTGCCGTTCGTGGTGGCGGGGCTGGCCTACCGCAAGGCGCTCCACACGTTCAAGGCGGTCCGCCGCCACACCCCGCTGATCACCAAGGTGGGCGGTGCGATGCTCGTGGCCGTCGGTGTGCTGCTCGTGACCGGGCAGTGGTCGGAGATCATCGCCCACCTGCAGGTGTGGGTCGGCGGCTTCAGGCCGGTGATCTGATGAGCGCCCCCGACGACCTCGCCTCCGCCGTGCACGACGAGACCGTACGCGACGAGACCGTGCACGACGAGACCGTGCACGACGAGACCGTGCACGACGAGACCGTGCACGACGAGACCGTGCACGACGAGACCGCGGTGGAGGCCCGGCAGAAGGAGACGCGGGAGCGGGCCAGGCCCGCCGGCCTGGGCCCCGTCGGCTGGATGCGCTGGGCCTGGCGCACGCTCACCTCGATGCGCACGGCCCTGATCCTGCTGTTCCTGTTCGCGCTCGGCTCGGTGCCCGGGTCCATCTATCCGCAGCGCGGCGTCGACCCGAGCAGGGTCGCGGAGTATTTCAAGGACAACCCGACCCAGGCCAAGTGGCTCGACCGGTTCTGGCTGTTCGACGTCTTCAGCTCGCCCTGGTTCGCCGCGATCTACCTGCTGCTGTTCATCTCGCTGGCCGGCTGCGTGTTCCCGCGCGCGCTGACGCATCTCAAGGAGATCCGGCGCCGTCCGCCCGCCGCGCCGCGCAACCTCCTGCGCCTGCCGCACAGCGAGGCGTTCGAGGGCGGGCTCACCCTGGAGCAGGCCGCCGCCGCGCTCCGGCGCAGGCGCTTCCGGGTGGTCACCGGCGACGGCTGGGTGTCGGCGGAGAAGGGCTACCTCCGCGAGACCGGCAACCTCCTGTTCCACGTCGCGCTGCTCGCGCTGCTGTTCGCCATCGGCGCCGGAGGCCTGTTCGGCTACCGCGGCAACGTGCTGGTCGTGGAGGGCGACGGCTTCTCCAACGCCGTCGCGGCCTACGACCGTTTCATGCCCGGCAGCCGGGTCACCGCCGAGTCGCTGGAGCCGTTCTCCTTCACCCTCAAGGACTTCCAGGCGAGCTACGTGGCCGCCGGGGAGAAGCAGGGCCAGCCGCTCGACTACCTCGCCAAGCTGAGCGTGCAGGACTCGCCGACGTCCCGCCCGCGTGACGTGGACCTCAAGGTCAACGACCCCCTGGACGTGTACGGCACGCTGACCTACCTGATCGGGCACGGCTACGCCCCCACGTTCCGGGTGACCGACGGCAAGGGCCAGGTGGCCTACGACGGCCCGGTGCCGTGCCTGGCCGACGACCAGGCCACGTACACGTCCGAGTGCGTGATCAAGGTGCCGGACGCCCAGCCGACCCAGCTCGGGTTCCTGGTGCGCTTCCTGCCCACGACCGTGCCGAACGGCAACGCCTGGGTGTCGGTCTTCCCCGGCGCCGCCAACCCCACGGTGCAGATCTTCCCGTTCGGCGGCGACCTCGGCCTGAAGTCGGGGCAGCCACAGTCGGTGTATCAGCTCGACACCACGAACCTGAAGCCGCTCGGCACGATGTCGGCCCAGCCGACCCCGCTCAACGTGGGCGAGACCAAGGAGCTCGCCGACGGTGCCGGGAAGATCCAGTTCACCGGCGTCAAGGAGTGGATCAGCCTCCAGATCACCTACGACCCGGGCCGGGAGCCCGCCCTGCTCGCGGCCGCCGCCGCGGTGATCGGGCTCGTGCTGTCCCTCACGATCCGCCGCCGCCGCGTCTGGGTGCGGGTGAAGGACGGCAAGGTCACGGTCGGAGGACTGACCCGCACCGAAGGCGGCGGCGCGGCCTTCGCCGAGGAGTTCGCCCAGATCGTCACCGCCCTGCGCGGCGACCAGCCCGCCCATGACCAGGGTGGTGATCCGTCCACCGGTGACCGGGGCGGCGAGCCGGACGAGCCCGCAGGCACCGGGCACGTCGCGCCGGACGCGCCCACCGGAAACGCTGCGCCGGGCGCCCGCCCGGACGAGGAGTGAGTGATGCCCGCCGATGTCAATGAGAGTCTGGCCACGCTGAGCGACCAGCTCATCCTGGTCACCGTCCTGCTGTATCTCGGCGCGATGATCTGCTTCGCGCTGGATCTCGCCTTCGGCCGGACCCGTACGGTCGTGGCCGAACGCCGGCGTCAGCTCGTCGGCGCGGGCGGCCCCGCCCTGCCCGAGGAGACGACGGAGGCGGCGGGCCCGCAGCCGGCCGCGTGGGCGGTCCGCGCGGGATCGTTCGCCGTGGTCCTCACCTGGATCGCGTGGGCCGGCCACCTCGCCGGCATCCTCACCCGCGGCATCGCCGTCGACCGCTGGCCGTGGGCCAACATGTACGAGTTCGTGGTGGCCATCTGCTTCGCCGCCGTCACCGCGTTCCTCGTGCTGCTGATCCGCCAGCCGATCCGCTTCCTCGGCGCGTTCGTGACCGTGACCTCGGCGCTCGGGCTGGGCTTCGCGGTGCTGTTCCTGCACGTCCAGGCGGGTCCGGTGATGCCCGCGCTGCACTCGTACTGGATCGCGATCCACGTCACGGCGGCGATCGTGGCCAGCGGGCTGTTCATCCTGGCGGGCGTCTGCGCGATCCTCTACCTGATCCGCAGGGACGGGCGGCCGTCGGTGCTGCCGAGCAGGGAGAGCCTGGAGCGCGTCGCGCACCGCGCGATCGTCATCTCGTTCCCGATCTGGACCTTCGCCGTCATCGCCGGCGCGCTGTGGGCCGACCGGGCCTGGGGCCGCTACTGGGGCTGGGACCCCAAGGAGGTGTGGGCGTTCGTCACGTGGGTCGTCTACGCCGCCTACCTCCACGCCCGGGCGACGGCCGGGTGGCGCGGCAAGGCCGCGATGATCGTCTCGCTGGTCGCCTTCGGCTGCCTGCTGTTCAACCTCATCGGCGTGAACATCTTCTTCTCGGGACTGCACTCCTACGCCGACGTGCCCAACTGAGACGGGCGGCGCCCGGGGGAGGAGCGGCGTCTGGGGGAGGGGGACTCAGTCCTCGTCGCGCAGGCGCCGCTCAAGGCTGCGCAGGAACTCGGGGTCGTCGTCGGGGCCGCGGGGCGCCTCGCCGCTGTGGGGCCGCTCCCACTGGCCTCCGCCGGCCGCGTACATGGCGTAGCGGGCACGGGGGCGGCCCACGAGGAGCCAGGTCAGCGCGCCGACATCCGCCAGGAAGACCACGATGAGGACCCACATGAACTTGGGGAGGTTGCGGACGTCCTCCTCGGGGGTCGTGATCACGTCGAACAGGCAGTAAAGCCAGAGGGCAAGCAGCGCCAGGCCGATAATCACGCTAGGCATGCCCACACGGTAAGCCATACCGGCGACTGATCGTGTCGGCCTTTGGGGTGACGAGGACAGCCCGGCATCGTACGGTGGACCGGTACACGGCATGCCGGGAACGCGGAGCCTGACAGAGGGGTGCGATGGCGGAGCCGGGCGACAGGGGCCGCCACCGGCGGGGGTCGCGGTGGTGGCAGCGGGGGCCCTACTGGTCCTCCCACCGCCGTGGTGACCTTCCGGAACGCCCCGCCGACCGAGCCGCCGACCGAGCCGCCGACCGTACGGCGGAGTGGCCCCAGGCCCGCCGCGCCCCGTGGGAGGCCCCGTGGGAGACACAGCGGGAGACACAGCGGGAGACGCCGTGGGAGGCCCAGCGAGACACCGCGTGGGGCGCCGACTGGCCCGACTGGCCCGGCTGGCCGCCGGAGCGTCCGGTCGAGCGGGTCGGCACCGTGACGGCGCCGGTGGCGGACGACCGGCCGCAGTACGTCTGGCAGGACTTCGAGCTCGACGACCTCCCGACGCGGGCCGCGCCCCACCCTCCCGACGCGCCGGACCTGCGGGACGGCAGGCGGCACTGCGGGCCGCTTGAGCGCATCCTGCACCGCGAGTGGGACGCGGCCGAAGGGCCGCCCTCGGCCGACGCCGTACGGGCCGTGGACAGCCTGGCGCGCCTGCCCGAGCAGCTCAAGACCAAGCTCGCCATCGGGCTCGAAGGCATCTACGTCGGACGCGGCGGGGTGCCCGACCTGGACGACATGGGCTACCTGCGCGGCGCGCCGCTGCCGTCGGGACGGGCCACCTGGGACATCTGCGCCGGCGCGTACGGCGACCGCAAGATCGTGGTGGGGGACCGGCCGTCGCCCACGCCCGACGTGATGATGCACGAAGTCGGACATGCGCTGGACGACGTGGACTCCGGTCCGGGAGAGTGGGTCTCGGACTCTCCCGAGTTCGTGGCGCTCTACGAGGAGTGCCTGCCGCTGTTCGCGTCGTCGTTCCACCGGCAGCCCGGCGGCCTGGGGCGCAAGGAGTTCTTCGCCGACGCGTTCGCGGCGATCGCGTCCCGGCAGCGTCCGGCCCTTGTCGACATGCTGGGGGGCGACACGAGGACCGCCCTCAACGTCATGCTCTTCTTCAACCGGCGTTACGGAATCTAGGTGATTCGGATGTACGTGATCCGGCTCGGGGACGGCACGCTGCGCGTGCCCAGGTCGCTCACCACCGATGACGGGCGCCTCATCGGCAACGCGTACGTCGAGGTCGCGCCGGGAGAGCCGGACTACGAACGCTGGCTGGCGGAGTCGATCACCGAAGAAGAGGACGCCGAGCGGCGACGCCGCTGGCGTGAGGGTGACGAGGCGCTTGAGCAGGCGTTCCTGGCCTTCAAGGCGGAGCAGGACTGACGATCCCGGCAAGGGAGCAGGACAAGCCGGGACGCAGACTCGACATGGGGCTGACTCCGGTGACCCTGCGGCGTCCGGGTAGCGCGCAGGATCACCTGGTGCTGGTACTGCGTCAGACTCGCGGGGAGTCGCCGTTCGGCCGTTCGGCCGTGAGGACGTCCTCACCACGAAGGAGGGCGTGCACTTCCGATTCACGGAACCGCCTGTGCCCCCCGGGGGTACGGATGCTGCTGATGCGCCCGGCCGCGGCCCAACGGGTCACGGTCTTCGGGTCGACCCTGAAGAGAGCGGCAACCTCTCCAGGAGTCAGCAGTCGCTCGCTGCTACTCTCCACAATCTCTCCCCCTCGCGTCCCGCGTCCTGCAGCGGGCGGACAGGTAACCAGTGTGCCGAGCGAAGCCTGATTTATCCGTGGTTTTCGGAGAAGATCACGGGTTGTTACCGGCTCAGTGCCCGATTGTTATATGATAGAGCCTCTTTGGGGCGCTCATGGGTGTTTCTTTACAAAAGCGCCTTGTTGTGAACACTAGCAGTGCCCGCAGCAGATGCGAAGAGAGACCGGCGCGTCGTGAGAGTGACGTAACCTCGACGCTGTGCATCCGGTTGTCGTTTACACCCTTTCGCGCCTCGGCCTGTTCGCCGTGGCCCTCGGCGTCCTGTATCTCGTCGGCCTGCGGTCGCTCCCTCTGCTCCTGCTCGCGGTCCTGGTCAGCGGCCTGGCCAGCTACGTGCTGCTGACCAAACAGCGCGACGCGGTGAGCGAGCGCATCGCCGCGAAACGGCGGGAGACGGGGAAGAACTAGGTCGCCGGGAACATGCCGACGCGGGCATGGTACTCATGCCCGAGCTCCGTCGTGTCGCTTCCCACCAAAAGACCTGTCTTTACGGTCAGGAAGGCCTTTACCCCGATTCCCCTTTCCCGCGTGGGGTTCCAGCGCAGCGCCTTGCCCGTGACGGGGTGGATGGCCCCGATGCCGGGCCTGCTGACCGCCCCCGGGCCCGCCGTGTCGGCGCCCTTCGGGTTGTCCAGCCAGCGTTGGTGTCCGCCCACGTAGACGGCGGATCCCGTGACCGCGACCGCGTAGAGGGAGTCCCCTCCGGTCAGGTTCACCCAGGTCGGACGGATCGCCTCGCCCTTCGCGTACGTCTCGAACCTCGCGGCGGAGTCGCACAGCTTCGTGGTGCCGCGCGCCGGCCCGCCCGTGGTGACGACCACGAAGTAGCGCCCGTCCGGAGACAGGTCGAGCCCCCGCACGTACGACGGGAAGTCCGCCTTGCACGCCGGGGCGTACGCCTCGGTGCGCCAGTCGGCCACCCGTCCGGTCGTGAGATCGATCACGCCGAGCTGCGGGCGGCGCAGGCCGTCGAGCGTGGAGAACCTGCCGTCCACCACTAAGCGGTCGCGGACGGCCGCCATCGCGTAGATCCGGGGATCGCCGCGGCGCCCGTCGCCGGGCGTGACGGTGAACGTGGGGTCCACCTCGCCGGTCTCGGCGTTCACACGGGCCAGCGCGGTGCGCGGGCTGCGGCCGATCCTGCTGAAGTCGCCGCCGACGTAGAGCGCGTCGCCCAGCCGTACGAGGCTGGTGACCTTCCCGCCGTAGGCGGGGGCGGAGAACTCCTCGACGGGATCGCCGTCCGCCACGTGGAGGCGGACCAGGGCCCGTTCGGGAGCGCCGAACCCGCCGCCCACGTAGACCGTGTTGTCCGGGCCGGCGGCCAGCGCGGCCACCGGCCCGTCGAGGTCCGGCGCGAAGCCGCGCAGGACGCGCCCGGTGTAGAGGTCGAACGCGAAGATGTTGGCCCGCGGCAGGTCCTCCCCGCCCTTGGCCTCGCGGACCTTGGTGAACTCGCCGCCGACGATGACGGTGCGGCCGACCAGTGCGAACGCGTTGACGATGCCGTCCAGCACGTGCGGGGTGGTGTTGACCGGGTTCTCCGAGACCACGCGGGGCTGCGGCGTCCCCGCGGACGCCGGGACGGTGGGGAAGACCGCGGCGCAGGTGACGAGCGATGCGACTGGGAGCAGTGCGGTGGTGACGCGCATTCCTCAATTTCTAGCAGACGTAGCGTAATCGATGAACTACGTTCCGCTCATCCGGTGGCGGCGGTGAGGGGTCACGCCCTTCGCGGCCTAGGCTTTGGAGCATGACGCGCGCATCGCTGGACAAGCAGCCGCACGAGGTCGCCGCGATGTTCGATCGCACGGCCCGGCGCTACGACCTGGTCAACGACGTCCTCTCGCTCGGCCAGGACCGCCTGTGGCGGAAAGCCACCGCGGCGGCGATCGACGCCGGGCCCGGCGAGCTGGTCCTCGACCTCGCCGCGGGCACCGGCACCTCGACCGACGCGTTCACCGCGCTCGGGGCGCGGGCGATCGCGTGCGACTTCTCGCTGGGCATGCTCCGCACCGGCGTCGAGCGGCGCGGCGGCTCCGGCCTGTACGGCGGGGGCGTGCGCGGGGTGACGTTCGTCGCGGGCGACGCGCTGCGCCTGCCGTTCCGCGACGAGACGTTCGACGCGGTGACGATCTCCTTCGGCCTGCGCAACGTGGCCGACACCGCGCAGGCGCTGGGCGAGATGCTGCGGGTGACCCGCCCGGGCGGCAGGCTGGTGATCTGCGAGTTCTCCCGGCCGACGCCGAAGTCGTTCGACCTGGTCTACTCGCAGTATCTGATGAAGCTGCTGCCGCCGGTGGCCCGCATGGTCAGCTCGAACCCCGAGTCCTACGAGTACCTCGCCGAGTCGATCCAGGCCTGGCCCGGCCAGGAGGCGCTGGCGGCGATCATCCAGGAGGCCGGCTGGCGGAAGGTGGCCTGGCGCAACCTCACGCTCGGCATCGTGGCCCTGCATCGGGCGGTCAAAGCGTAATGAGGGGGGCTTGGCCATACCCCTCTGACGCTGGGCGCCGGGAAGGGGTTAGACTGCGGCGCGACAGTTTGTGAAGTTGTTCACAAAGGCACGAAGGTCTAAACCAATTCGAGGCCTTCCTTCCCTGGAACGGATAGGTCCCCCGTGAGCGAGCAAGCCCGCGTGACGCGGAGAGATGTCGACGCCGACGTCATCGTCGTCGGTGCGGGTCCCGCGGGTGCGACGACGGCTTTCCATCTCGCCCGCGCCGGTCTTGACGTGCTGCTTCTCGAGAAGACGCGCTTCCCGCGCGAGAAGGTCTGCGGTGACGGGCTGACCCCGCGGGCGGTCAAGGAACTCGTCGCCATGGGCGTCGACATCGACGCGCCCGGCTGGGCCAGGAACAAGGGGCTGCGCGTCTACGGCGGCGGCGTGCGGCTCGAACTCGACTGGCCCGAGCTGTCGAGTTACCCCGACTTCGGCCTCGTCCGCACCCGCGCCGACTTCGACCAGATCCTCGCCAGGCACGCCGAGGCCGCCGGCGTACGGCTGCGCGAGGGCGTGAACGTTTCAGGCCCGCTGCTCGACGAGCGCAGCGGCCACGTCGTGGGCGTGACGGCCAAGGCGGACGGCGAGGAGGTGTCCTACCGCTCGCGGCTCGTGGTGGCGGCCGACGGCAACTCGACCCGGCTGTCGCTCGCGATGGGCCTGCACAAGCGCGAGGACCGCCCGATGGGCGTGGCAGTGCGCACCTACTACAAGAGCCCCCGCCACGACGACGACTACCTGGAGACGTGGCTCGAACTGTGGGACGGCGACCGGCTGCTCCCCGGTTACGGCTGGATCTTCCCCGTCGGCGACGGCACCTCGAACGTCGGTCTCGGCCTGCTGAACACCAGCGAGGCGTTCAAGAACATCGACTACCGCGACCTGCTGCGGCGCTGGATGAAGAACACTCCCGAGGAGTGGGGCTTCACCGAGGAGAACATGACGGGCCCGATCAGGGGCGCGGCGCTGCCGATGGGCTTCAACCGGCAGCCGCACTACACCCGCGGGCTGGTGCTGGTGGGCGACGCCGGCGGGTCGATCAACCCGTTCAACGGCGAGGGCATCGCGTACGCCATGGAGACCGGCAGGACCGCCGCCGAGGTGATCGTCCAGGCGCTGTCCCGGCCGACGCCCGCCCAGCGTGAGCGCGTATTACTCGCCTATCCGCGTATCCTCAAAGACGCCCATGGGGGATACTTCACCCTCGGTCGCCTGTTCGTCGAGGCGATCGGGAGGCCGGGAGTGATGAGCTTCGCCACCCGGCACGGGATGCCGCACCCCACCCTGATGAGATTCGCCTTCAAGTTGCTCGCTAATCTCACAGACCGGCGGGGCGACGTCTCCGACCGGATAATCAACGCCCTGTCGAAGGTGGCTCCGCCATCATGACCGAAGCCAGCATGACGCGAACCCGTATGACGCGAACCCGCATGACCGAGACCCACGAGACGACGCGCACATCGCCGCCGGCCCCGAAGACGGCCATGCGGCCCGCCGCGCTCTCCGGCATTGTCGTGATCGCCAATATTCACCGAGTAAGCGAGGACATGTAGCCATGGAGCTGTATGTGCCGATCGTGGTGCTCGCGGTCCTCGCGGCGGGATTCGCCGTGTTCTCCGTGAGCATCGCGCCCTTCACCGGGCCGAAGCGCTGGAACCGCGCGAAACTGGATGCCTACGAGTGCGGCATCGAGCCCACTCCGCAGCCGGTCGGCGGCGGCCGCTTCCCGCTGAAGTACATGATCACCGCGATGCTGTTCATCGTGTTCGACATCGAGATCATCTTCCTCTATCCGTGGGCGGTGGCCTTCGACAAACTCGGCGTGTTCGGGCTCGTCGAGATGGTGCTGTTCATCGTCACCGTTCTCGTGGCGTACGCCTATGTGTGGCGGCGTCGCGGCCTCGATTGGGATTAGCCATGGGTCTTGAAGAGAAACTCCCGAGCGGGTTCGTCCTCACCACCGTCGAGCAGGTGGCCGGGTGGGCCCGGAAGAACTCCGTCTGGCCTGCGACCTTCGGCCTCGCCTGCTGCGCCATCGAGCTGATGGCCACCGGTGGCCCGAAGCACGACCTGGCTCGTTTCGGCATGGAGCGTGCCTCCGCGTCGCCGCGGCAGGCGGACCTGATGATCGTGGCCGGCCGGCTGTCGCAGAAGATGGCGCCGGTCCTCCGCCAGATCTACGACCAGATGGCCGAGCCCAAGTGGGTCATCGCGATGGGCGTGTGCGCGTCCAGCGGCGGCATGTTCAACAACTACGCCATCGTGCAGGGCGTGGACCACGTGGTGCCGGTCGACATCTACCTGCCCGGCTGCCCGCCGCGCCCGGAGATGCTGATCGACGCCATCGTGAAGCTGCACGACAAGATCCAGAACATGAAGTTCGGCGCGCACCGCGAGAAGCAGATCGAGGAGCTGGAGCTCCAGGCGCTGCGCACGCTGCCGCTGATCGACCAGGGGGCCGGGAAGTGACCACCGAGAACCTGCCCGGGCTGCCCGAGGAGCCCGTCGCCCGCAAGGGCATGTTCGGCGTCAAGGACAGCGGCGACACCTCCGGTTACAACCGCCTCGTCGTCCGCCGTCCGCCGAAGCTGTCCAGCAGCCGGCCGTACGGGTCGTACTTCGACGACGTGGCCGACGCGCTGGAGCCGGCCTTCGCCGACGCCATCGAGCGCGTGGTCGTCGACCGCGGTGAGATCACCTTCCACGTTCGGCGCGAGCGCCTGACCGAGGTGATGCGGCACCTGCGCGACGACGCCGCGCTGCGGTTCGAGCTGTCGCTGGGCGTCTCGGGCGTGCACTACCCCGAGGAGACCGGTGCGGAGCTGCACGCCGTCTACCACCTGTGCTCCATCACGCACAACCGGCGCATCCGGGTGGAGGTCTCCTGCCCCGACGCCGACCCGCACATCCCCTCCACGGTTCAGGTCTACCCCACGCACGACTGGCACGAGCGCGAGACGTACGACTTCTTCGGAATCGTCTTCGACGGCCACCCGGCGCTGACCCGGATCGAGATGCCGGACGACTGGGAGGGGCACCCCCAGCGCAAGGACTACCCGCTCGGCGGAATCCCGGTGGAATACCGCGGCGCCGAGGTCCCCGCGCCGGACCGGAGGAGGTCGTACTCGTGAGCATCCGCGGCGACCTGCACGAGTGGACGAGGGCAGCGAGGAGAGCGTCGTGAGCACCACCGAGACCGCCACCGAGACTCAGGGCCGGATCTACGACGTCGCCGGTCAGGACTGGGACGAGCTGGTCAAGACCGTCAGCGAGTCGGCCGACGAGCGCCTGGTCGTCAACATGGGCCCGCAGCACCCGTCGACCCACGGCGTGCTCCGGCTCGTGCTGACCCTCGACGGCGAGACCGTGACCGAGGCCCGCACGGTGATCGGCTACCTGCACACCGGCATCGAGAAGAACATGGAGTTCCGGACGTGGACCCAGGGGGTCACGTTCGTCACCCGCATGGACTATCTCGCGCCGATCTTCAACGAGACCGCCTACTGCATGGGCGTCGAGAAGCTTCTGGGGATCACCGACAGGATCCCGGACCGGGCGCAGGCCATCCGGGTCCTGACGATGGAGCTCACCCGGATCTCCTCGCACCTGGTCGCGATCGCGACGTTCGGCATGGAGCTGGGCGCGACCACGCCGATGCTGTTCGGCTTCCGCGAGCGCGAGATGGTGCTCGACCTGATGGAGTACATCACCGGTCTGCGGATGAACATGGCGTACGTCCGGCCGGGCGGCGTCAGCGTCGACCTGCCGGCCGGCGCGGTCGACAAGATCGGTGAGTTCCTCAAGATCATGCCGGGGCGGATCAAGGAGATGCGCAAGCTCCTCGACGCCAACCCGGTCTACACCCGGCGCACCAAGGACGTGGCCTACCTCGACCTGACCGGCTGCATGGCGCTCGGCGTCACCGGGCCCATGCTCCGCGCCGCCGGCCTGCCGTGGGACCTGCGCAAGTCGCAGCCCTACTGCGGCTACGAGACGTACGAGTTCGACGTGCCGACGCAGAACACCTGCGACGTGTACGGCCGCTACCTCGTCCGCATGGCCGAGATGGAGGAGTCCCTCAAGATCATCGAGCAGGCGCTCGACCGGCTGTCCGGCCCGCTCAAGGGCGGCCCGGTGATGATCGAGGACAAGAAGATCGGCTGGCCGTCGCAGCTCGCGCTCGGCCCCGACGGCCTCGGAAACTCCCCCGACCACATCGCCCACATCATGGGCAGCTCGATGGAGGCCCTGATCCACCACTTCAAGCTGGTGACCGAGGGCTTCCGGGTGCCGGCGGGGCAGGCGTACGCCTCGGTCGAGTCGCCGCGCGGCGAGCTCGGCGCGCACGTGGTCAGCGACGGCGGCACCCGGCCCTACCGGGTCCACTTCCGCGACCCGTCGTTCACGAACCTGCAGGCGGTGCCCGCGACGTGCGAGGGCGGCATGGTCGCCGACGTCATCTCCGCGGTCGCCTCGATCGACCCGGTCATGGGAGGTGTGGACCGATGACGTACTCGCCCGAGGTCCGTGAGCGTCTGGAGACGGACGCCAAGGAGATCATCGGCCGCTACCCCCGGCCGCGTTCGGCTCTGCTGCCGCTGCTGCACCTGGTGCAGTCGGTGGACGGCTACGTCTCCGATGACGGCCAGGAGTTCTGCGCCGAGATGCTGGGCCTGTCCAAGGCCGAGGTCGTCGGCGTGGCGACCTTCTACACCATGTACAAGCGCGAGCCGGCCGGCGAGTACAACGTCGGCGTCTGCATCAACACGCTGTGCGCGGTCATGGGCGGCGACCAGATCTGGGAAGAGCTCAGCGAGCACGTGGGCGTCGGACACGACGAGACCACCGCCGACGGCAAGATCACGCTGGAGCGGCTGGAGTGCAACGCCGCCTGCGACTTCGCGCCGGTCATGATGGTCAACTGGGAGTTCTTCGACAACCAGACCCCGGAGTCGGCCAAGCAGCTCGTCGACGACCTGCGCGCGGGCAAGGAGGTCGCGCCCACGCGCGGCCCGCGCCGGCTGTGCACGTTCAAGGAGGCCTCCCGGGTCCTCGCCGGGCTGCCCGACGGCCAGGCCGGTGACGGCCCGTCGGCCGCGGGCCCGTCGCTGGAGGGCCTGAAGATCGCCAAGGCCAACGGCTGGGAGGCCCCCAAGGCCGAGGGGAGCACGGAATGACCACGCGGAGAGAACCCGGCGCAGTGAGCGGAGCGGTCCGCGAGGCACGAGCGGCCCGCGCAGCGAACGAGGAGCGGTGAGCGACCGATGACAACGCTGACTCCGGTTCTCACCCGGAACTGGGACCAGGCGAACTCGTTCACCCTCGACGGGTACGGCGAGTACACGGCCGCCAGGAAGGCCCTGGGCATGGACCCCGACGCCGTCATCCAGGCGGTGAAGGACTCCGGCCTGCGTGGCCGTGGCGGCGCGGGATTCCCGACCGGCATGAAGTGGGGCTTCATCCCGCAGGGCGACGGCAAGCCCCACTACCTCGTGGTCAACGCCGACGAGTCCGAGCCGGGGACCTGCAAGGACATCCCGCTCATGATGGCCAACCCGCACGCGCTGGTCGAGGGCGTGATCATCGCGTCCTACGCCATCCGGGCCAACCACGCGTTCATCTACATCCGCGGCGAGGTGGTCCACGTCATCCGCCGGGTGCAGGCCGCGGTCCGGGAGGCGTACGAGAAGGGCTACCTCGGGACCGACATCTTCGGCTCGGGCTACGACCTCGAACTCGTCGTCCACAGCGGCGCCGGGGCGTACATCTGCGGCGAGGAGACCGCGCTGCTCGACTCGCTGGAGGGCTACCGCGGCCAGCCCCGGCTCAAGCCGCCGTTCCCGGCGGTCGCCGGTCTGTACGCCTCGCCGACCGTGGTCAACAACGTCGAGTCGATCGCGAGCGTGCCGAGCATCATCGCCAACGGCGCCGACTGGTTCGCCGGGATGGGCACCGAGAAGTCCAAGGGCTTCGGCATCTTCTCGCTGTCGGGCCACGTGACCCGGCCGGGCCAGTACGAGGCCCCGCTGGGCATCACGCTGCGCGAGCTGCTGGAGATGGCGGGCGGCATCCGCGAGGGCCACGAGCTGAAGTTCTGGACGCCGGGAGGCTCCTCGACGCCGATCTTCACGGCCGAGCACCTCGACGTGCCGCTCGACTTCGAGTCGGTCGGGGCCAAGGGCTCGATGCTGGGCACCCGCGCGCTGCAGATCTTCGACGAGACGACCTGCGTGGTGCGGGCCGTCCTGCGCTGGACCGAGTTCTACGCGCACGAGTCCTGCGGCAAGTGCACGCCGTGCCGTGAGGGCACCTACTGGCTCAAGCAGGTGCTCAAGCGGCTGGAGAAGGGCCAGGGCTCCGAGGAGGACCTGGCCACGATCACCGACATCGCCGACAACATCCTCGGCCGTTCGTTCTGCGCCCTCGGTGACGGCGCGACGAGCCCGATCCACTCGTCGGTGAAGCAGTTCCGCGACGAATACCTCAAGCACTTCGAGATCGGCGGCTGCCCGTTCGATCCCGCCGCTTCCACGGTGTGGGGGTCCAAGTGACAGTTCAGACGACGCAGCCGGAGCAGCCGGTCGTGGACATGGTCACCCTGACCATCGACGGCTTCCAGATCAGCGTGCCCAAGGGCACCCTGATCATCCGGGCCGCGGAGCTGCTGGGGATCCAGATCCCCCGGTTCTGCGACCACCCGCTGCTCTCGCCGGCGGCCAACTGCCGCCAGTGCCTGGTCGACATCCCCGACGCGGGCAACGGCCGCGGCTTCCCCAAGCCGCAGCCGTCCTGCGCGATCGAGGTCGCCGAGGGCATGGTGGTCAAGACGCAGCTCACCTCGCCGGTGGCCGAGAAGGCCCAGCGCGGCGTGATGGAGATGCTGCTGCTGAACCACCCGCTCGACTGCCCGGTCTGCGACAAGGGCGGCGAGTGCCCCCTGCAGAACCAGGCCATGTCGAACGGCCAGGGCGAGAGCCGGTTCGTCGAGCAGAAGCGCACGTTCGAGAAGCCGGTGCCGCTGTCGACCGAGGTGCTGCTCGACCGCGAGCGCTGCATCCAGTGCGCGCGCTGCATCCGCTTCTCCGAGCAGATCGCCGGTGACCCGCTCATCGACTTCTTCGAGCGCGGGGCCAAGGAGCAGGTGGGCGTCGCCGACGGCGAGCCGTTCCAGTCCTACTTCTCGGGCAACACCATCCAGATCTGCCCGGTGGGCGCGCTGACCGGCGCGGCCTACCGGTTCCGCTCCCGCCCGTTCGACCTGGTCTCCACGCCGAGCGCGTGCGAGCACTGCGCGTCGGGCTGCTCGCTGCGCACCGACCACCGCCGCGGCAAGGTCACCCGCCGCCTGGCCGGGGACGACCCGCAGGTCAACGAGGAGTGGAACTGCGACAAGGGCCGCTGGGCCTTCACCTACGCCACTCAGCCCGACCGTCTGCGCTCCCCGCTGGTGCGCGACGAGAGCGGCAAGCTCGTCCCGACCTCCTGGCCGGACGCGCTGGCCGTCGCCGCCGAGGGCCTGCTGCGAGCCCGCGGCAAGGCCGGCGTGCTGGTCGGCGGGCGGCTCACGGTCGAGGACGCCTACGCCTACAGCAAGTTCGCCAGGATCGCCCTCGGCACCAACGACATCGACTTCCGGGCCCGCCCGCACTCCGAGGAGGAGACGCGGTTCCTCGCCCACGCCGTGGCAGGCAAGGGCATCGAGGTCTCGTACGCCGACCTGGAGACGGCCCCGGCCGTGCTCCTCGCCGGGTTCGAGCCCGAGGAGGAGTCGCCGATCGTCTTCCTGCGCCTGCGCAAGGCGGCGCGCAAGCGGGGCCTGAAGGTCTACGCGCTCGCGCCGTTCGCCACGCCGGGCCTGGCCAAGATGAAGGGCACGCTGATCCGCACGCTGCCCGGCGGCGAGGCCGAGGCGCTCGGCGACCTCATCGGCGGCGACCTGCTGCCCGAGGGCGCGATCGTCCTCGCCGGTGAGCGGCTCGCCACCGCCCCCGGCGCCCTGTCGGCGCTCGTACGGCTCACGCAGGCCACCGGCGCCAGGCTCGCCTGGGTGCCGCGCCGGGCCGGTGAGCGCGGCGCCCTTGAGGCGGGCGCCCTGCCGGGGCTGCTGCCGATCGGCCGTCCGGCCGACGACGAGAGCGCCCGCGCGGAGGTCGCCCGGGTGTGGGGCGTCGCCTCGCTGCCCGACGCGCCCGGCCGCGACACGGCCGGCATCATCGATGCCGCGCTGAACGAGGAGCTGGACGCGCTGGTCGTCGCGGGTGTGGACCCCTACGACCTGCCCGACCCGGCCAAGGCGCTGGCGGCGCTGGAGAACACGCCGTTCATCGTCAGCCTGGAGATCCGCGCCAGCGCGGTCACCGACCGGGCCGACGTGGTCCTGCCGGTCGCCGCGGTCGCCGAGAAGTCCGGCACGTTCGTCGACTGGGAGGGCAGGGGCCGCTCGTTCGGCGTGGCCACCGCCGTCCCCGGGCTGATGAGCGACCTGCGCGCCATCGCCTCGATCGCCGACCAGATGGACGTCCACCTGGGCCTGCCCGACCCCGCGGCCGCCCGCCGCGAGATGGCCGCGCTCGGCGCCTGGAAGGGCACCCGCCCGGTCGCGCCGATGGTCACCGGCCGCCCGGTCAGGGAGCCGCAGGCGGGCGAGGCCGTGCTGGCGACCTGGCACCTGCTGCTCGACGACGGCCGCATGCAGGACGGCGAGCCCTACCTCGCGGGGACCGCCCGCACGGTGGCGGCGCTGCTGTCGGAGGCCACCGCGGCGGAGATCGGCGCGGTGGACGGCGGGAAGATCACCATCGGTGACGACGTGGTCGTCCCGGTGCGGATCGCGGACCTGCCCGACCGGGTCGTGTGGCTGCCGTCCAACTCCGCCGGCCTGTCGGTCACGCGCGACCTGCGCGCGGTCGCCGGAGACGTCGTAACGATCGGGAGCGTCTCGTGAACAACCCCGGACCCACGCTGAGCGACTTCGGCCACGATCCCCTGTGGATCAGCATCATCAAGGCCGTCGCGATCTTCGTGTTCCTGATGCTGGGCGTGCTGATGGGCGTGTGGACCGAGCGCAAGCTCATCTCGCGCATGCAGCACCGCTACGGCCCCAACCGCGCAGGTAAGTTCGGCCTGCTCCAGACGGTGGCCGACGGCCTGAAGATGGGCCTGAAGGAAGACATCATGCCCCGCACCGTGGACAAGGTGATCTACTTCCTTGCCCCGGTCATCATCGCCGTCCCGGCCTTCCTGGCCTTCTCCGTCGTGCCGTTCGGGCCGATGGTGTGGATGTTCGGCCACAAGACGCCGCTGCAGCTCACCGACCTGCCGGTCGCGGTGCTGCTGGTCCTCGCCACCGCCTCCATCGGCGTCTACGGCATCGTGCTCGCCGGGTGGGGCTCCCGGTCGCCGTACGCGATCCTCGGCGGCCTGCGCTCCAGCGCCCAGGTCGTGTCGTACGAGATCGCGATGGGCCTGTCGTTCGTCGCGGTGTTCCTTCAGGCGGGCACGCTGTCCACCTCGGAGATCGTGGCGAAGCAGGCGAGCGGCGGCACCTGGGACATCTTCGGGCTGTCGATCCCGGCGCCGTCCTGGTATGTGGTCTCGCTGATCCCGTCCTTCCTGATCTACGCGATCACGATGCTGGGCGAGACGAACCGCGTGCCCTTCGACCTCCCCGAAGGCGAGGGCGAGCTGGTCGGCGGCTTCCACACCGAGTACGCCTCCTCGCTGAAGTTCGCGATGTTCATGCTCGCCGAGTATGTGAACGTCTTCACGGTCTCGGCGATGGCGATCACGCTGTTCTTCGGTGGCTGGCGGGCACCGTGGCCGATCTCCCTGTGGGACGGCGCGAACACCGGCTGGTGGCCGATGCTGTGGTTCTTCATCAAGCTGGTCATCGCGTTCGGCTTCTTCGTCTGGGTCCGCGCCTCGCTGCCGCGGGTCCGGTACGACCAGCTCATGGCCTTCGGGTGGAAGGTGCTGATCCCGGTCAACCTGGCCTGGATCCTGCTGGCCGCCACCTTCAAGGCGCTGCGGATGCCCGAGGCCGACCGGGCGATCATCCTGACCATCGGCGCGGTCGTCATCATCGGGGCCTTCGCGATCTGGCTGCGGTTCGACACCGTCAACCAGCGCCGCAGGGAGGCCAAGGCCGCCGCGATCGAGGAGGAGTTCGAGCAGCTTCGCGAGGAGCCCGTCGCGGGCGGGTTCCCGGTGCCGCCGCTCGACGCCCCGCACTACCACGGAGTCGTGCCCGCCGCGCGTCTCAACTCCGACGCCGCCAAGGAGGTGACCAGTGGGAGCAACTGATTGGCTGAACCCGATCAAGGGATTCGGCGTCACCTTCCACCACATGTTCAAGAAGCCGGTAACCGTTCAATATCCGGAGGAGAAGCGGCCCACCGCGCCGCGCTTCCACGGACGGCACCAGCTGAACCGGTGGCCCGACGGACTGGAGAAGTGCGTCGGGTGCGAGCTGTGCGCCTGGGCCTGCCCGGCGGACGCCATCTACGTCGAGGGCGGCGACAACACCGACGAGGAGCGTTTCTCGCCGGGTGAGAGGTACGGCCGCGTCTACCAGATCAACTACCTGCGCTGCATTCTCTGCGGGCTGTGCATCGAGGCGTGCCCCACCCGGGCGCTCACGATGACCAACGAGTACGAGCTCGCCGACTCCAGCCGCGAGTCGTTGATCTACACCAAGGAGATGCTCCTCGCGCCGCTCGGACCGGGCATGGAGCAGCCGCCCCACCCGATGCGCCTCGGCGAGACCGAAGAGGACTACTACCGGTTGGGTCGAAGCAATGGGTGAGTCCATCACGTTCTGGGTGCTCGCGGTCATCTCCGTGATCGCCGCGCTCGGACTCGTCTTCAGCCGCAGGGCCGTCTACTCGGCCCTCATGCTCGGCGTCGTCATGCTCTCGCTGGCGGTGCTGTACGCGGTCCAGGACGCTCCGTTCCTGGCGGCGGTGCAGATCATCGTCTACACCGGCGCGGTCATGATGCTGTTCCTGTTCGTGCTCATGCTCGTGGGCGTGGACTCGTCCGACTCCCTCGTGGAGACGATCAGGGGCCAGCGGTTCTGGGCCATCGTGGGCGGGCTCGGCTTCGCCGTCCTGCTCGCCGCCGGGATCGGCAACGCGGTCGTCGGCTCCGCCAAGGGCCTGGCCGCCGCCACGCAGGCGGGCAACGTGCCCTCCCTGGCCGAGCTGATCTTCACGCGCCACGTGTTCGCCTTCGAGGTCACCTCGGCGCTGCTGATCACCGCGGCGCTCGGCGCGATGGTGCTCGCGCACCGCGAGCGCGCCGAGGCCAGGCCGACCCAGAAGGACCTGTCGCGGCAGCGCTTCGTCGCCTTCGGCAAGACGGGCAAGAACCCGGCGCCGCTGCCCGGCCCCGGCACCTACGCCCGGCACAACGCCATCGACATGCCGGCGCTGCTGCCCGACGGGACGGTCGCGCCGCTGTCGGTCAACCGCTACATCGCCCGCTATGAGGAGTCCCAGGGGATCCTGTCCCCCGAGGTCGCCCGGGTGCTGGAGCAGGAGGAGGCCGCGCTGCACGCGAACGGCCACAGCACGCCCACCGTGGCCGACGAGGCCAGGGACGGCGGCCCCGACACCGAGCCGATGGAAGAAGAGGGTGTCGTGGCGGGCCGGGTCGTCCGCCCGCGTGGTGAGTCCGTGACGGAGTCCCTGAGCGAGGAGGACGGCAAGTGACCACGCACTACCTGGTGCTCTCCGCGCTGCTGTTCGCCATCGGCGGCGTCGGCGTGCTCGTACGGCGCAACGCCATCGTGGTGTTCATGTGCGTCGAGCTCATGCTCAACGCCTGCAACCTGGCGTTCGTCACCTTCGCCCGGCAGAACGGCAACCTCGACGGCCAGCTCATCGCGTTCTTCGTGATGATCGTGGCCGCCGCCGAGGTGGTCATCGGCCTGGCCATCATCGTGACGATCTTCCGAACCCGCAGGTCCGCGTCGGTCGACGACGTCAGCCTGCTGAAGTACTAAGAGGTGGCCGTGGAACCCGCTGAGATCATCCAGCACTCCGGCGGAGCGATCGGAGCAGCCTGGCTCATGATCGCTCTGCCCCTGGTGGGAGCGGCGGTCCTCCTGCTTGGCGGCCGGAGGACCGACAAGTTCGGCCACCTGCTGGGCGTGCTCATGGCCGTCGCGTCCTTCGTGGTGGCGGCGCTGTCGTTCGTGCAGCTGCTCGGCTTCGCCCCCGGCGAGCGCCGCCGCGGGATCGAGCTGTACGACTTCATCCCGGGCCTCGCCAAGGTGGGCCTGCTGGTCGACCCGCTGTCGATCTCGTTCTGCCTGCTGATCACCTTCGTGGGCTCGCTGATCCACATCTACTCGATCGGCTACATGGCGCACGACCCGAACAGGCGGCGGTTCTTCGCCTACCTGAACCTGTTCGTCGCGGCGATGCTCCTGCTGGTGCTCGCCGACAACTACGTCGCCCTGTTCGTCGGCTGGGAGGGCGTGGGTCTCGCGTCGTACCTGCTGATCGGGTTCTGGCAGCACAAGCCCTCGGCGGCGACCGCGGCCAAGAAGGCGTTCATCGTCAACCGCGTCGGCGACTTCGGCCTGCTGATCGGCATCTTCACGATCTTCGCGACGTTCCACACGCTGGCCTTCAGCGACGTCCTCGGGAACGCCTCGAAGGCGTCCTCCGGCACGCTGACCGCGATCGGCCTGCTGCTGCTGGTCGGCGCCTGCGGTAAGTCGGCGCAGCTCCCGCTGCAGTCCTGGCTCCTCGACGCGATGGAGGGCCCGACCCCGGTCTCGGCTCTCATCCACGCGGCGACCATGGTCACCGCCGGCGTCTACCTGATCGTCCGGTCCGGCCCGATCTTCGAGGGCGCCGGGACCGCGCAGCTCGTGGTGACGATCGTCGGCGTCGCGACGCTGCTCGCCGGTGCGATCATCGGTACCGCCAAGGACGACATCAAGAAGGCGCTGGCCGGTTCGACGATGTCGCAGATCGGCTACATGGTGCTCGCCGCGGGCATCGGCCCGGTGGGCTACGCCTTCGCGATCGCCCACCTGATCACGCACGGCTTCTTCAAGGCCGACATGTTCCTCGGCGCCGGCTCCGTCATGCACGCCATGAACGACGAGGTCGACATGCGCAAGTACGGCGCGCTGCGCAAGGTCATGCCGGTCACGTTCGTGACGTTCCTCATCGGATACCTGGCGATCATCGGGTTCCCGCTGCTGTCCGGTTACTTCACCAAGGACGGCATCATCGAGACCGCGATGGAGCACAACGCGATCCTCGGCTGGCTGGCCGTGCTCGGCGCGGGCATCACCGGCTTCTACATGTCGCGCCTGGTGTTCATGACGTTCTTCGGCACCAAGCGCTGGGAGCCCACGGCCCACCCGCACGAGTCGCCCGCCGTCATGACCTGGCCGCTGATCATCCTGTCGATCGGCGCTATCGGGCTGGGCGCCTTCCTGGTGCTGGGCAACCGGTTCATGACCTTCCTCGCGCCGGCCGTCGGCGCGCCGGAGGAGATGCCGTCGTTCCACCCGTTCAGCCTCACCGGTCTGGTCACGCTCGCGCTCGTCGCGATCGGCGCGGCCTTCGCCTGGGTCAAGTACGGCAGGGCCGAGGTGCCCGCGGTGGCCCCGCGCGCCTCGTTCCTCACCACCTTCGCCCGTCGTGACCTGTACGGCGACGCCCTGAACGAGGCGCTGTTCATGCGCCCCGGCCAGTGGCTGACCCGCCTTGCCGTGTTCTTCGACAACCGCGGCGTCGACGGCCTCGTGAACGGCCTGGCCGCCGGCATCGGCGGCACGTCCGGGCGGCTGCGCAGGGTCCAGACCGGGTTCGTCCGCTCGTACGCGCTGTCGATATTCCTGGGCGCCGCCGTCCTGGCCGGTGCCTGGCTCGTCGTAGGGAACCTGTGATGCCCTGGCTTTCAACCCTGATGGGCGTGTCCGTACTCGGCGCGCTGGGCGTGACCCTTGTCCGCAACGACAAGCTCGCCAAGCAGTTCACCCTCGTGGTGTCGCTGATCGTGCTGGCGCTGACCGTCGCCATGGCGGTCCAGTTCAGCCCGAACGGCGACAAGTTCCAGTTCGCCGAGACATACGACTGGATCCCCCAGTTCGGGGTCCACTACGGCGTCGCCGTGGACGGCATCGCCCTGGTGCTGATCCTGCTGTCGGCGATCCTCGTGCCGATCGTGGTGCTCGCCTCCTGGCACGACGCCGAGGCCGGCAAGCGCTCGGTCCGCACGTACTTCTCGCTGCTGCTCGTGCTCGAGGCCATGATGATCGGCGTCTTCGCGGCGACCGACGTCTTCCTCTTCTACGTCTTCTTCGAAGCCATGCTGATCCCGATGTACTTCATGATCGGGTCGTACGGCGGGGCGCAGCGGTCGTACGCGGCAGTGAAGTTCCTGCTGTACTCGCTGTTCGGCGGGCTCCTGATGCTCGTGGCGGTGATCGCGCTCTACACGATCGCCGGCAAGGGCACGTTCATGTTCTCCGACCTCGTCGGGACCATCCAGGACGTGACGACGCAGAAGTGGCTGTTCCTCGGCTTCTTCATCGCCTTCGCGATCAAGGCGCCGCTGTGGCCGTTCCACACCTGGCTGCCGGACGCCGCCGCCCAGGCCCCGGCCGGCGCGGCCGTCCTGCTCGTCGGCGTGCTGGACAAGGTCGGCACGTACGGCATGCTCCGCTTCTGCCTTGAGCTCTTCCCGGACGCCGCGAAGTTCTTCACGCCGCTGGTCATCACGCTGTCGGTCATCGGCATCGTGTACGGCGCGATCGTGGCCATCGGGCAGACCGACATGAAGCGGCTCATCGCGTACACCTCGGTGTCGCACTTCGGCTTCATCGCGATGGGCGTGTTCGCGATGACCACCAGCGCGGGCTCGGGCGCGACGCTCTACATGGTCAACCACGGCTTCTCGACCGGCGCGCTGTTCCTGATCGCGGGCTTCCTCATCTACCGCAGGGGCTCGCAGTTCATCGCCGACTACGGCGGCGTGCAGAAGGTGGCCCCGATCCTCGCCGGGACGTTCCTGGTGGCGGGTCTGTCCAGCCTCTCACTGCCCGGTCTCAGCACGTTCGTCAGCGAGTTCATGGTGCTGACCGGCACCTACCAGCGGTACGTCGTCCCGGCCGTGATCGCCACGGTCGGCGTCATCCTCGCCGCGATCTACATCCTGTGGATGTACCAGCGGACGATGAACGGCCCGACGGCCGAGTCGGTCAAGTCGCTGCCCGACCTCAACGCCAGGGAGAAGTGGGTGGTGGCGCCGCTCGTCGCGCTGCTGCTGGTGTTCGGCTTCTATCCCAAGCCGCTGCTCGACGTGATCAATCCCGCCGTGAAGGACACGCTGTCGAGCGTCTCCGTCACGGACCCGAAGCCGGCCGTACCCGTTGCTCAGGAGGGCCAGTAGTGAACGGCACCATTCAGGCGCCGAGTATCGAGTACGCCCTTCTGGCGCCTCTGCTCGTCGTCTTCGGCGCGGCGATCGTCGGCGTGCTGGTGGAGGCATTCGCCCCGCGCTACCTGCGCTCGGCGATCCACCTGCCGCTCACGTTGCTGTCGCTGGCCGGCGCGTTCGCGCTGGCCGTCTGGCAGGCGATCAAGGGCGTGCCCACCAAGCCCGCCGCGATGGGCGCGGTGGCGGTGGACGGCCCTGCCCTGTTCATCTGGGGCACGATCCTCATCCTCGCCTTCGTGAGCGTGCTGCTCATCAAGGACGAGGAGCACTTCGTCGGCTCCGCGGCGGCCGTGCCCGGCTCCGCCGAGGAGGAGCAGTCGCTCGTCGAGCGGGCCGCGCACACCGAGGTCTACCCGCTGCTGCTGTTCGCGGTCGGCGGCATGCTGCTGTTCCCGGCGGCCAACGACCTGCTCGTCGCGTTCGTCGCCCTTGAGGTCATGTCGCTGCCGCTCTACCTGCTGTGCGGCCTGGCCCGGCGCCGCCGCCTGCTGTCGCAGGAGGCCGCGGTCAAGTACTTCCTGCTCGGCGCGTTCTCCTCGGCCTTCTTCCTGTACGGCACGGCCCTGCTGTACGGCTACGCCGGCTCGGTCGACCTCGCGAAGATCAACCAGGCGCTGGGGTCGGTCGGCGGCCAGGACACCCTGCTCTACATCGGCGCGGCCATGCTCGGCGTCGGTCTGCTCTTCAAGATCGGCGCCGCGCCGTTCCAGGCGTGGAAGCCGGACGTCTACCAGGGCTCGCCCACGCCCATCACCGCGCTGATGGCCTCCGGCACCCTGGTGGCCGCCTTCGGTGCGCTGCTGCGGGTGTTCTGGGTCGGTCTGGGCGGTCTCGACTGGGACTGGCGGCCGGTTTTCTACGGTGTGGCGATCCTCACGATGGTGGTCGGCGCGATCCTCGCGATCACGCAGACCGACATCAAGCGGATGCTCGCCTACTCGTCCATCGCGCACGGCGGTTTCCTGCTCATCGGCGTGATCGCTACCGGCCACACCCAGGCGGAGAACACCTCGGCCCTGTCCGGCCTGCTGTTCTACCTGGTGGCGTACGGCTTCACCACCGTGGGCGCGTTCGCCGTCGTCACGATGGTGCGCGACGCGGGCGGCGAGGCATGGCACCTGTCCCGCTGGGCCGGGCTCGGCAAGCGCTCGCCGCTGCTGGCCGGGACGTTCGCGTTCTTCCTGCTGGCCTTCGCCGGTATCCCGCTGACCAGCGGATTCTTCGGGAAGTACGCGGTCTTCCAGGCCGCCGTCGCCAACGGCGCCACGCCGCTGGTCATCATCGGTGTGGTGGCCTCGGCCATCGCCGCCTTCTTCTACGTGCGCGTGATCGTGCTGATGTTCTTCAGCGACCCGGCCGCCGACGGCCCGTCCGTCGTGCTGCCCTCCAGGGGCACCGCGGCCGTCGTCGGCATCGCGGCATTGGCTACCGTAGTTCTCGGGGTCTATCCCCAGCCTGTGCTGGACCTCGCGCACACGGCAGCACAATCCCTGTTCGTCCGTTAGGAGATCTCCGTATGGCCGCGCCGCCCGTTGTGGACCTTCCTCTTGTAGACGAGCGGCTGGCCAGCGATCTCGCCGACGGGCTCGCGGCGGTGGAGAAGCTGCTGCGCTCGTCGGTCGAGAGTGAGGACGCCTTCGTCACCCAGACGTCCAGGCACCTCATCGAGGCGGGCGGCAAGCGGTTCCGGGCGATGCTCGTGCTGCTGGCCGCCCAGTTCGGAAACCCGGACGCCCCGGGCGTCGTGCCCGGGGCCGTCGTCATCGAGCTGACCCACCTGGCCACGCTCTACCACGACGACGTGATGGACGAGGCCCCGGTGCGCCGGGGCTCCCAGTCCGCCAACGCCCGGTGGGACAACACCGTGGCCATCCTCACCGGCGACTACCTGTTCGCCCAGGCGTCGGAGATCCTCGCCGACCTCGGCCCCGAGCTCATCCGGATCCAGGCGCGTACGTTCTCCCGCCTGGTGCGCGGGCAGATCCGCGAGACGGTCGGGCCCGCCGAGGGCAGCGACGCGATCGCCCACTACATCAGCGTGCTGGCCGACAAGACCGGCTCCCTCATCGCCACCTCGGGCCGCTTCGGGGCCATGCTGGCCGGCGCTCCCGCCGACGTGGTCGACCGGCTGGCCGACGCCTGTGAGGCGATCGGCGTGGCCTGGCAGCTCGGCGACGACCTCATCGACGTGGCCGCGCTCAGCGACGACTCGGGCAAGACCCCCGGCACCGACCTGCGCGAGGGCATCCGCACGCTCCCCGTGCTGTACGCCCTGGCCTCCGACGACCCCGCCGACGCCCGGCTGCGCACCCTGCTGTCGGGGCCCGTGGCCGAGGAGGACGTCGAGGAGGCGCTGACGCTGCTGCGCGCCCACCGGGCCATGGACCAGGCCCGCGAGGAGCTCTCCCGCTGGATCGACCGGGCCAAGGCCGCCCTCGCCGGTCTGCCCGAAATCCCCGCGCGTACGGCCCTGATCGCCCTGTGCGACTACGTCGTCGAGCGCACCGGCTGACCGTCCCATAAGGGATCATTGCTCGGGTGAAGATCACCCGGTGCGCCGTCTTGTGCCTCGCCGTCGTGACGGCCTGTGGCAGCACGCCCCGTGCGGGCACGCCCCCCACCCCGACACCGGGGAGTCCTGTGCCCATCGACGCCGTCGTCGTGGACGAGGACCAGGCACTCACGTGCGGAGAGGGCGAGGGAGAGGGCTCAGCGCAAGCCCTGTGCGACGCCATCGCCGCCGCGGCTTCGCGCGCGTCGGCACGCCCCTCCTCGACACCGTCCGTGGAACAGGTCTTCGAGGCGGAGGTGGTTAAGAAGGGGCGGCCGCTCTCGGTCGCGAACCCCGGGAGTGGCCCTGGCGATCCCCGGCTTCTGCGGGCCCTGCTCGTCGACTATCAGGGGGTCCACGAGTCGATCACCAGACCGGGCGCGGTCGTGGCCCTGCCCGCCGCCGCGGACGACGCCTCGGCGTTCCTCGCACTCCGTCAGGCGGCCGGGGCTTCTGCCGGGGCTTCCACCTGCCAGAGGGTGGCCGAGGGGTCGTGGCGCGTCGTGCTGCGTGATTTCAACAGGCCGGGCGTGCAGATCGCCGCGGCGCTGCTGAGCGCCATGAGCGATGGGGCGTGGAGACGGTCGGCGGAGTTCTCGGAGACCATCGTCACGGGCCCTGCTCCGATGCTGACCGGCCTCGGCGACCCCGCTGCAATGGACTCCTGCCGGACTTTCCTCGGGGAGGAGGGCAATCCCTTCCGCGTGCGGTCGATCTCCGTGCCGCGTCTCGGCACCCGGTCCTGGGCCTTCCGGGTAATGGAGGGGAAGTCGGTCACGCAGTGGGTCGAGGTGGTGCGGACGCCGCGTTACGTGTTGGAGGTGCGGATTCCGAAACAGCTCCCCGCGCCGCGCACCGACCCGGCCGTACTGCTGCCGCGCATCACCGAGGCCGCGTACGCCAGGGCCGAGGCCGCGCTGGGCTGACGCCTTCAGTGCCTTTCCGAGGCTCCCGCCCGTACGGCGTTCGCCTACGCTGTGGCGGGTGTTGCACAACGACAGTGGTGAAGAGACCGCGCACGAGTCGGCGGGCGACAGGGCGGGCGGCCACCCGCGCGTGACCCTGCGCCGGATCACGGCGCAGGACGAGGCCGAGTTCCTCGAACTGGTGCGAGCGAGCATCGACCTCCACCATCCGTGGATGTCCCTGCCCACCACGAGCGAGGAGTTCCGGGCCTATCTGGCCCGATTCGACGATCCCCGGTCCGCCGAGGGCCTGCTGGTCTGCGTACGGCAGACCGGTGAGATCGCGGGGAACATCAACATCAACAGCATCATCCGGGGACGCTTCCAGTGCGGCTCCCTCGGATACGCGGCCTTCGCGCCCACCGCAGGCCAGGGATACATGTCCGAAGGTCTCGGCCTGGTGCTGCGTCACGCCTTCCAGGAGTTGCGGCTCCACCGGCTGGAGGCCAATGTCCAGCCGGGCAACCACGCCTCCCGAAGGCTGCTCGAACGGCACGGTTTCCGCCGTGAGGGGTATTCGCCGGAGATGCTGTTCATCGACGGCGCCTGGCGGGACCACGAACGATGGGCCATCACGTCCACCATGATGGGCATCGTCCCGGATAGTCCGCACCCGACGCTGCCCGCTCGCTGACCGCGGGCGGGCGAGACGTGCTCAGTGCTGGGCCTGCGTCTAGTGCTGGGCCGCGAGCCACTCGTCGAAGGAGGTCGGCGCGATGCGGGCGCCTTCTCCGGGCAGCAGCACGTTGCCGGCCATCGCCGGGCCGAAGAGTCCCGACCAGGTCGGCACCAGCTTGACCGTACGGCCGCGTGCCGCGAGGGTGCGCCGGGCCATGTCGACGAGGTCCTGCGGCTCGGGACCGGCCACGTCGGTGTAACGGCCCTGCGGGTCGCCCACCGCGATCTCGGCGAGCACCTCGGCCACGTCGGCGGGCGCGATCGGCTGCACCAGCAGCGGCGCGATCGTGGCGACGCCGTCCTGCTCCATCCATCCCGCCACCATCTCGGCGAAGTCGTGGAACTGCGCGGCCGGCACGATCGTCCACGGCACGGAACCGGCGGACACCAGGCGTTCCTGCTCCCGCTTGCCGGAGTAGTGGGCGTTGCCCTCCACCTTGTGGATGCCGATGATCGAGAGCAGCACGTGGTGGCGGACGCCCGCCCGTTCCTCGGCGGCCAGCAGGTTCCTGGTGGTCGTGCCGAAGTACGCCACCGACTCGTCCCGGTCGGTCGCGTTCGAGCTGATCGCGTCCACGACGGACTCGACGCCGTCCAGGGCCTTGTCGAGCCCCTCGCCCGTCATCAGGTCCACGCCGAGTGAGCGGCTGATCCGTACGACGTCGTGCCCGTCCCGTTCGAGGGCGGCGACGGTGAGCCTGCCGATGTTCCCGGTGGCGCCGGCGACTGCGATACGCATGGTGTTCTCCTTCGCTAGACGCCCCGGACTCTATCTCGGACAAAATAGATCTGCAATCTCTCCAATACACTGGTGGGCATGAAGCTGCCTGCGAGCACCGAGTGGGTGTTGCACTGCGCCACCACGCTGGCGCAGCTCGATCCGGGAGCCACCGCCTCGGCGGCGCAGCTCGCGGACTACTTCGACGTTCCGGCGCCCTATCTGGCCAAGCAGTTGCAGGCGCTCGTCAAAGCCGGTGTGCTGGCCGCGATGACCGGCCCGCGGGGCGGCTTCCGGCTCGCGCGGGCGGCTTCCGACATCACGTTGCTGCAGATCGTCGAGGCGATCGACGGCGGCTCCTCGCCGTACGAGTGCCGCGAGATCCGCCAGCAGGGACGGGGTGCCCTGCCTCCCGAGGACTGCCAGGGCGTCTGCATCATCGCCGAGAAGATGGCCGACGCGCACCGGGCGTGGCGCAGCAGCCTCGCGGGGGTCACGCTCGCCGACATCCTCGACGGGCTGCCCGAATGGGCGCCCGCCCGCACCCGGTCACGCATATCGGCCACACGCTGACCCGGCGGGAAATCGCCTCGTGCTGTCCCACCTGGACGCGCGTGCGGGCCGTTCTGGGCGGAGGTGCCGCGACCGGGCGGAGTATCGTGGCAAGAGGTCCGGCGCCGCCACGGTGCAGTCGGGTGCCGAACGGCGTGCGGGCGCAGGGGGGCGCCATGACCACCGCCACGCCATCCGTGACACGCAGGTCCATCGCCAGCGTGAATCCGTACAACGACGAGGTCCTCGCCGAGTTTCCCGCCATGACCGACGAGGAGGCGGGCCGGGCCGTCGCGGCGGCTCACCAGGCCTTCCAGGAGTGGAGATCGCTCGCCCCGGCAGAACGGGCCGCCGTGGTCGGCCGGGCGGCCTCTCTCATGCGCGAACGCCAGGAGGAACTCGCCCGGACGGTGACGCTGGAAATGGGCAAGCTCATCGGCGAGAGCCGCGGAGAGGCGGACCTGTCGGCGGACATCCTGAGCTACTACGCCGAGCATGGGCCCGCCTTCCTCGCCGACCGCCCGCTTCCCGTCGAGGAGGGGAATGCCGTGGTGGCCAACCGGCCGCTCGGCGCGCTCCTCGGGATCATGCCGTGGAACTACCCGCTTTACCAGGTCGCCCGCTTCGCGGCGCCGAACCTGGTCGCCGGCAACACGATCCTGCTCAAGCACGCGAGCAACTGCCCGCAGTCGGCGCTCGCGTTGGAGCGGCTGTTCCACGACGCCGGCGCGCCGCCCGGGGTCTACGTCAACCTGTTCCTGCCGTCGGCGCGAGTGGGCACTGTGATCGACGATCCCCTGATCCAGGGTGTCTCCCTCACCGGCAGTGATCGTGCGGGCGCCGGCGCCGCCGAAAGGGCGGGACGCAACATCGAGAAGACCGTGCTCGAACTCGGGGGGAGCGATCCGTTCATCGTGCTCGACACGGAGGACTTCGACCGGACCGTGGAGGCCGCGGCGGTCGGCCGGCTGTCCAACATGGGGCAGAGTTGCGTGAGCGCCAAGCGGATGATCCTCCTGCCGCACGTCTACCGCCGCTTCGTCGAGGAACTGCGCCGCAGGTTCGAGGCGCTCGTCCCGGGCGACCCGCTGGACCCGGACACCACGCTGGGGCCGCTGTCCTCGGAGCAGGCCGCCGCGAACCTCGTGAGCCAGGTACGCGACACAGTGGCGCAGGGGGCGACCCTGGTGACCGGCGGCGACCGGATCGGCCGGCCCGGCGCCTTCGTCCAGCCGACCATCCTGACGGACGTCAGGCCGGGCATGCGGGCGTACCGCGAGGAACTGTTCGGGCCGGTGGCGGTGATCTACCAGGTGGCCGACGAGAACGAGGCCGTGGCGCTGGCGAACGACACACCGTACGGCCTCGGCGGCGCGGTCTTCTGCAGGGACCTCGACCGGGCGCGGCGGGTGGCGGAGCGGCTCGACGCGGGAATGGTCTGGATCAACCACCCGACCTCCTCCCACCCCGCCCTGCCGTTCGGCGGTATCAAATGCTCTGGATATGGGAGAGAACTGGCGGATCTCGGCATCGAGGAGTTCGTCAACAAGAAGCTGATCCGGACCTTCCCGACGACCGTACCGATCGGCTTCGCCACGGGGTGAGCCGTCAGCTGCCGGCGAGGAGTTCGACCACGGGGGCGAGGGCGTCGGCGAAGAAGCCGCCGACGGTGATGTAGGACAGGCCCAGCTCGTCGCGACGGCGCAGCAGCGTGTCGGCCATCTCGCGAGGCGAGCCGCGCAGGATGGCGGCGGCCTCCGCCGACGGGGTTCTGAGCCCCTCAGGCACCCATGGGGGCGGCTCGTCGCCGATCTGGAGCAGGTTCATGCTCAGCTCGACGTCGTCGAACCTCGCGCCGGCCGCCGCCCGTAGCGTGCCGATGGGCCCGCGCAGGCCCTCCTCCGTCGTGTCGGCCTGTACGGCGAGCGCGACGATGTCGGCCTCCTCCGCCGCGAGCGCCAGCATGCGGGGACCGGCTCCCGCGATCATGATCGGTGGCCCCTGGCGCTGCACGGTGCTCTTGGAGAAGGCGTTGGTCCCGGCGAAGGCCGTCCGCACCTCGCTGATCACCGTGCGGACCTGCGCGATGCGTTCGGCCGCCGTGCCGTACGGCATGCCGAGCGCCCGGGCGTCCTCCTCGGCGGCGGGCCGCCCGGCCCCCACGCCGACCTCGAGCCGTCCGCCGGACAGGAAGTCGAGCCCGGCGAGCTCGTGCGCGAGCTGCGGGGGATTGCGGTAGGGCGCGGCCAGCACGAACGTGCCCACGCGCAGCGTCGTCGTGACGGTGGCCGCGGCGGTCATCGCGAGCAGCGGCGGCAGCGTCCCCAGCGTGTCGGGGACGAGCAGGGTCGAGTAGCCGAGGTCCTCGGCATGGCGGGCCGTCGCCGTCCACGCGGCGGCATCAGGGGCCATGCCTGCGACGATCCCGAAACGGAATTCCTTGCTCATGCCGCCGATCCTCGCCGTTCAGGACGGTCCCGTCGTCCTCCCGGCGGAGGCGGGTTCCGTACTCCGGGAGGCGTATCCAGGCGGTTTCAGACGGTCTCGAGCGCGGCCGCGCGCTCCAGCCGGGCCGTACGGGCGGAGCGCACGCTGTCCCAGGTGAACACGCTCAGCGCGAGCCAGACGACCACGAACCCGGCCCACCGGCTGACGGGCATGGTCTCGTGGGCGATCAGCACCCCGCACAGGAACTGCAGCACCGGGGCGATGTACTGGAGCAGGCCGATGACGGTGAGCGGCACCCGCAGCGCGGAGGCCGTGAAGAACATCAGCGGCACCGCGGTGATGAGACCGGACACCACCAGCAGCAGCGCGTGGCCGAGGCCGTGGTTGCCGAAGGTCCCGGTGCCGTTCGTCTGGAGGACGACCAGGTAGCCCAGGGCCGGCACCAGCAGCACGAGCGTCTCGATGGTCAGGCTCTCCGCGCTGCCCACCCCCGCCGCCTTCTTGATCAGGCCGTACGTGCCGAAGCTGGCGGCGAGCGCGAGGGCGATCCACGGGAGACGCCCGTAGTCGAGCGTCAGGATGAGGACCGCGACAGTGCCCAGACCGACGGCGATCCACTGCCACCGGCGCAGCCGCTCCCGGAAGATCAGCACCCCGAACAGCACGCTGACCAGGGGATTGATGAAGTAGCCGAGCGCGCTTTCCACCACATGCCCGGTGTTGACGGCGTAGATGTACACGCCCCAGTTGACCGAGACCGTGACGGCCGCGAGGGCGAGGAGGATGAGCTGGCGGCGTGTGATGGCGCGGATCCACGACCAGTGGCGGCGTACCGCGAGGAGCGTGACCACCACGACCAGCGACCAGACCATCCGGTGGGCGAGGATCTCCACGGCGCCGGACGGCTTGAGCAGAGGCCAGTAGAGAGGGAACAGGCCCCACATGGTGTAGGCGGCGACGCCATACAGGACACCTCGGCGCGTATCAGGCATGAAGCCCATCTTCGCTGCTTACCTGGATTCAGCACAAATAAGGGTCGCTACGTCTGGGATTTAGAGACGCTTACGTGGGGAACAAGGTCGCCCGGTGTCTGGTTGGGGATGGCAGAACGGAAGGAAGGGTGCGAGATGGGCTGGCTCTTCGGCACAAACAAGACGACGATGGTGGACCCCGCGGAGGCGCTGCCGGGCCGCGCCGAGGTCATGCCGGTGGCCACCCGCCACCAGGTCCTCGGCGCGCCGCTGGCTCCGCCGTACCCCGAGGGCACGCAGATCGCCGAGTTCGGGCTGGGCTGCTTCTGGGGCGCCGAGCGCAAGTTCTGGCAGACCCCCGGGGTCGTCTCGACCGCCGTGGGCTACGCGGGCGGCTACACGCCGAACCCGACGTACGAGGAGGTCTGTACCGGCCGGACCGGGCACGCCGAGGTCGTCCGGGTGGTCTTCGACCCGGCCGAGGTGTCGTACGAGGAGCTCCTGAAGGTGTTCTGGGAGGCCCACGACCCCACGCAGGGCATGCGCCAGGGCAACGACGTCGGCACGCAGTATCGGTCGGCCATCTACACCCACGGCCCCGAGCAGGCCAAGGCCGCCGTGACGTCCCGGGACGCGTACCAGGAGGTGCTCAGCAAGGCCGGGTACGGCGAGATCACCACCGAGATCGCCCCCGCCGGCGAGTTCTACTTCGCGGAGGATTATCACCAGCAATACCTTTTCAAGGTGCCGAACGGCTACTGCGGCATCGGCGGCACCGGCGTGACCTGCCCCGTCGGCTTGACCACCGGCGAGGTGTGACCTTTTGGAACACAGCTGGCCCGGAGCCCGAGCTGCCCCGGGCCGGCACAGTCGCTCTCAGCGGGTTGCGATCAGTTGCCGCGCCACGCGGCTGTCCGGGGCGGTTCCGCTGATTACACTCGATACATGAGCGTGATGCGCGAGGAACTCCACCACCTGGTTGATCGGCTGCCAGAGGAGAAGGTGGCTCCTCTGCTCAGGCTCGTCCGCGATCAGCTCGAAGAGCCGCCTGTGGTGCGCGACCTGCCGTTCATCGGCATGCTCGAAGCCGAGCCGGATTTCGCGGAACGCTCGGAGGAGATTCTCCGCGCGGAGGACAATCACTCTTTGTGATCATTATCGACTCGGGTCCGTTGGTTGCGGCCGTGAACGTCCGGGACCGCCATCATCAGGCCTGTGCCCGACTTCTGCGGACCCATCCGGGGCCCTTGCTCGTCCCCGCGACCGTGGCTACCGAGGTATGCCAGCTCGTCGAGAAACGGCAGGGCAGCAAAGCGGAGGCGGCGTTCCTACGCTCTTTCGGAGCAGGTCTGACCTTGGTGGATCTCACAGAACGTGATCTGCAGCGTATGGGCGACCTGGTGGAGACGTACGCGAGTCTCCCACTCGGGGCGGTTGATGCCTCTGTGATCGCGATCGCTGAGCGACTCGGTGTCACGGAAGTGGCAACGCTCGACCGCCGCCACTTCACTGTTGTCCGTCCCCAGCACACCGGTGCACTCATGCTGCTGCCGGAGCGGCTCTGAGCGCTGTCCCGTCCTGCGGCCCTGAGCGGTGTGATTCCGCGGCCGAAGCGGCACTGGCGCGAGCTTGCGATTTGTTGCCTGAAGCGGAGCACTACCACCAGCAATACCTCTTTAAGGTGCCGAACGGCTACTGCGGCATCGGCGGCACCGGAGTCTCCTGCCCCGTCGGCCTGACGACCTCTAGCGGGGAGTAGCGGATCGTGAGACCTCCGAGCGGCGTCGCGCTACTCGGAGGTTTCACGTTGCTGGGGCCGATCGTTTGCTACTTGAAGTAGTAAACTGCCGCTATGAGTACGCCTGAACAAGCCTTCCCGCCAGGGGAAGGGCCTGCGGCCAAGGTGAGCGTCTCCTTGCGGGCCGGCAACATCCGCGCGATCAAGGAGCGTGTCGGCGCGCGTGGGTTCTCCGCCTATGTCGACGCCGCTGTGGAGCGGCAGATCGAGAGGGACCTGCTGGAGGAGGCCCTGCAGGCGAACGAGAACGAGTGCGGTCCCATCCCGCAGCATCTGCGGGACGAGGCCGAGCAGCTGTTTCGTAGCGTGAAGTCCGCTCCGGAGCTACAGGAGGAGCGTGGATGGCACGCGCACGAAGCAAGCTGAGTGCGGGGACGGTCATTCTTGACTCCGAGGGACTCTCGAAGTGGTGCGCGGCCGACCAGCGAGTCACGGCGATCGTCCGTGAGGCGCAGAACAACGACTTTCGCGTTGCCGTCAGTGCCCTGACGCCTATCGAGGCCTTCGACGGCCGGGTGACGAACGACCGGTTGCGCTGGCACCTGTCCCGGCTGCGAGTCGAGCCGGTGACCGAGGAGGTCTCCGTCCACGCGCTGGACCTGCTCCGCGAGAGCGGTCTTCACGGCCACAAGTACGCGATCGATGCCGTCGTGGCCGCCACGGCTCTTCGCTCCACCCGGCCCGTCATCGTCCTCACCTCGGACGAGGACGACATGAGCAAGCTCTGCGGAAAGGCAGTCCGCCTCGTGCGGGTGTAGGTGCTGAATTATTGCCCCAGCGATACGACTACCACCAGCAGTATTTGTTCAAGGTGCCGAACGGCTACTGCGGCATCGGCGGCACCGGAGTCTCCTGCCCCGTCGGCCTGACCGCCGGCGAGAGCTGACCTGCGGTAACTGACTGATCCTGGCCCTTGGTCGCCCGACTCACCCGTGCCGATGAGGGGCATGAGCCGTCTCCAGTCCGTCACCTGCATATCAGAACACGTTCTGACTATGATGACGATATGAGTGCGAGCCATGCAGAGTCGGTGACGTTCTCAGACTTGTCAAGGAATCCGCGAGCGGTCGCGGAGCGTGCGACACGTCTGGGGCGCGTACGTGTCACTCATCGGGACGCACCGGACTTCTATCTGACGGCTGCGGACCGCGAGGAGCAGCGAGACCGGACGCTCGCGACGGCGTCTCGCCTGTTCCTTGCGCTCCTCAAACATGATCCGACAGCCAGGACCTTGGTTATCGCGATGCCTGAGGTCTTCCCCTGGGTCCGCCACCTCACCACGGACGAACTGCGGAACTTCACGCTCGAACTGGTCGAGGCTCTGTCCGACGCTGCAGAACTGGACTTGGACAGCAGGGCCGAAGAAGTGATCGTGGGCTGGCGGGCGACGGCTCGGATCAAGGCGGACCCGGCAGAGTACGCGGACGCCCGTAAGCCTACGAGCGGAGACTTCGGACCGGTTGAGGTCTCTGTATGAGTCCCAAACGCGGGGATCGTGTCACCGTTCCCCCTCCTGGCGATGAGTGGGACCTTCGCTTCGCCACCAGTGATGCGGCAAAGGGATGGGACGAACTGTGCAGGCACGCCCTGGCCAACGCACGGCGCTGTCTTGAAACTTTGCGCACGGATCCACGCTCGCGAGCAGATCACGAGCGTCAGCATCGTCTCCGCGGCGACCTCGCAGTTCACCGCCACAACGGCAAGGATCTCGAACAGTGGGAGTTCGAGGTCACAAGTGGAGGCCGTGTCCGGTACGTCATCGATGACGAGGCGCGCACCGTGTGGTTGATCTACGCTTCGCCTCGCCATCCGAAAGACACGGAAGCGTGATCCGTTGCTTGTGGATCTATTGCCTGAAGTGAGCCAATTTCATCCTCGGGAGGCGTGTGCTACCCGATGGTTCTGAAGGACCGCGATGGCTTTGACCAGGTGGCCGGTCTTGCTCGGGCTACATCGCAGCTTGCGCAGGATGCGCCAACTCTTGAGCTGGGCGTTCGCGCGCTCACCAGGCCCGCGGAGCTTGGCGTGTGACCGGTTGGCCTGCTTTTGAGACTCGGGCTTGTTCCTGCCCTTGTACGGCGTGATCAGCACCTCGGCCCCGGCGCCCTGATAGGCCTTGTCGGCCAGGGTGATGATCCCGGCTTGGTCGAGCGCGCGCAGGATGCCCCAGATCCGGGCGGCGGTCAGGTCGTGGGTCTTGCCTGGCAGCGCACCGGAGGTCCACACGATGGTCCCGTCCGGTCCCGCGATGACCTGCACGTTCATCCCATGCACGCGATGCTTGCCCGAGTAGTAGGGCCGGTCGGCCTTCACTCGGTCGGTGCGGATGAGCGTGCCGTCCAAGACCAGGTAGTGCAGGCCGTCCTTCGTGGCCTTCCGCAGCGCCGTCGCCAGTTTCGGTGATCGAGCCGACAGCAGGGCGACGGTTTCCTCCACATACCGCCACGCGGTGGCCGCCGACACTCCGAAACCCGCTCCGACCTCGGCGAATGTCTCGCCCTTGCGCAGATAGACCAGCACCAGGAGCGCCTGCTGCCCGGGGTTGAGCCGCCGCCACGTCGATCCGATGGCCTTGCGCCGCCTGCGGATCAGTCCGGCCACGTAGTTCAGCGTTGAACGCGACAAATCGGAGCAATGCTCAGAACCTGTGGATCGGCTCGGGGGCGTACCCTCCCGAGTGATCGATTCGAAGGTCACTGAGTAGGCCGACGTTGGCGCGTCGGCTGGGAGGGCACGCCCATGCTTACCGTAGTCAATGCCGGCGGCGCGGCGTCGAACGGATCGTTGCTCGATGAGATCGTTCGAGAGGGAGCGCGGCGGATGTTGGCCGCTGCCCTGGAGGCCGAGGTCAACTCCTACTTGGCGGAGCTGGCCGACGCTCGCGACGCCGACGGCCGCCGTCTGGTGGTGCGCAACGGGTTCCACGCCGAGCGGACGATAGCAACCTCGGCCGGGCCTGTGCAGGTCAAGGCGCCGCGGGTGAACGACAAGCGGGTCGATGCCGAGACCGGCGAGCGTAAGCGCTTCTCTTCAGCGATCCTGCCACCGTGGGCCCGCAAGACCCCGAAGATCTCTGAGGTGCTTCCGCTGCTCTATCTGCACGGCCTGTCCACCGGCGACTTCGTTCCGGCTCTGGAGCAGTTCCTCGGGTCGTCGGCTGGGCTGTCGTCGGCGACGGTGTCGCGGCTGACGTCTCAGTGGAGCGACGATCATCAGGCGTTCCAGAAGCGCGACTTGTCGGCGACCGACTTCGTCTACATCTGGGCCGACGGCGTGCATCTGAAGGTCAGGCTGGACCAGGCCAAGGCGTGCGTGCTGGTCCTGGTGGGCGTCCGAGCCGACGGCAGCAAAGAGCTGATAGCCCTGGACGAGGGCTATCGGGAGTCGTCGGAATCGTGGGCGAACCTGCTGCGCGACTGCGAACGGCGCGGAATGCGCGCCCCGCATCTCGCGGTCGGCGACGGGGCCTTGGGCTTCTGGAAGGCGCTGCGCGAGGTGTTCCCCGAGGCCAAGGAGCAGCGCTGCTGGGTGCACAGAAGCCGTCAAGAAATAAGGCGTTGCTTCGTGATCTTCGGCTCGTTGAGATGGTATGGCGATCTCCAGCGAGGTCCGCGGCCAACTCGCGCGGAAATTCGAGGCATTACGCCCGCATCTGAACGAACGACAGCATCGGCTGGTGCTGGCGACCGAGGCGCGGCTGCTGGGACACGGTGGGGTGCGGGCTGTCGCTCAGGCCGCTGGGGTCAGCGAGACGACCGTCCGTAACGGCATCTTCGAGCTGGAAGAAGGCCGGAAGCCGCTTCCGGCAGGTCGTGTCCGACGATCCGGGGGTGGTCGCAAGCGTGTTGAAGACGACGATCCGGCCGTCCTGACGGCGCTGCTGGGGCTGGTGGAGCCGGATGAGCGCGGCGACCCGCAGTCCCCGCTGCGGTGGACGACCAAGTCGCTACGCCACCTGGCCGCCGAGCTGACCCGGCAAGGACACGGTGTATCGGCGCCCACGGTAGGACGATTGCTGAAGACGGCCGGGTTCAGCCTGCAAGCCAACGTCAAGACCCTCGAAGGCGCCCAGCACCCCGACCGTGACGCCCAGTTCCGCTATATCAACGAGCAGGTCAAAGCCCATCAGGCTGACGGCGAGCCGGTGATCAGCGTGGACACCAAGAAGCGGGAACAGCTGGGCCGGCTCCCGATGACCGGACGCGAGTGGCGCCCCAGGGGCGAGCCGATCGAGGTCGAAGACCACCACTTCTTCTTCTCCGGTCCGGACGTCGAGCAGGCGATCCCGTACGGGATCTACGACATCACGGCCAACACCGGCTGGGTGAACGTCGGTGTCGACCATGACACCTCGGTGTTCGCGGTGGAGTCCATCCGCCGCTGGTGGAAAGCGCGCGGCCGCCACGACTACCCGTCCGCCTCACGGCTACTGATCACTGCGGACGCGGGCGGCTCCAACGGTTACCGTTATCGGGTCTGGAAGAGCGAACTGGCCGCGTTGGCCGCCGAGACCGGGCTGGTGATCACGGTCTGTCACTTCCCGCCCGGCACCTCCAAATGGAACAAGATCGAGCACCGGCTGTTCTCCCACATCACCCTCAACTGGCGCGGCAGGCCCCTGACCAGTCATGACGTAGTGGTCAACACCATCGCTTCCACCCAGACCAGTACCGGACTGCGGGTGGAGGCGGTTTTGGACACCGGCGACTACCCGACCGGTGTCGCGATCAGCAAGGAGCGCTTCGCCGCCCTGCCCCTGGAACGACACGCCACCCACGGCACCTGGAACTACACCCTGCGCCCAGTAATGGCCGACGACCCGGCCACGTCCCAGCCGGTGAGCGAGGGCGACGGACCCGCGCAGCGGCGCCAGGCCATGCTCTGCGTCTGGCCGATCCGCGGCTGACCGGCATGAGCACCCCTCAACTACGCCAGCTGGCCACCGCGCTCGCGCCTGCACAGGCCGCCCGCACCCAGGAACGGCACAGCCGGCAACGCGGCGGCCGAGCTCGGCGCGCCACCGGCAACCTCCGCGCCAAGCCCTTGTTCGACGCCGCCGCCCGCCTCCTGCTCACGCTCCTCTACCAGCGGCAGGTCTGTTCCATGAAGGTCCTGGCCGACCTTCTGGAGGTCACCGACGTCTGCATCGCCGACCTGGTGAAGGAGACCCGCAGAGTCTTGGAAGACCACGGCCACCACGCCGGAGCCGCTCAGGTCCGCTTCGCCAAACCCGCCGCTCTCCTCGGCTTCTTGGACACCGGCCAGCGCCCCGCACGAGCCGTGATCATCGATCAACTATCCCATCCGGTTCTGACCGGGATCAGCCGCGACGAACTCCGTCTCCTCATCCAGCGCCTCGCCGCAGCACAGGTCGCTCAAGGCGAGCGCCTCGGCTACCAGCGGCGGGGCGGGCACCGCCAGCCCGGGACCCGATCCGGCGTCTTCCCCCAGAAGATCAGCAACAGCGAACGGGTCGTGCTCACGATTCTCTACCAGCGGAAACTCTGCACGATGGATGTCCTGGCCGACGTTCTAGGCGATGTCAGCAGATCGTCCATCGGCAACGTCATCCGCGAAACCCGTCCCCTGCTCCAGCAAGCAGGCCACATTCCCCCCGACGCGCCAATCCGATACCGCACTGCAGCAAATCTGCTCGCCGCAGTGCCAAACGACCGCGACACACCGACAAGTTGATCTTTTACGGCTTCTGTGGATCACGCAGCGCTGACGCAGCGAGGCCGGGAAGACCTGCTCGGCGGCGGTAATGAGGCCCGGTGCGCCGTCGGAGATGACCAGCAGTGGCGGGCGCAAGCCGCGTGCGGCCAGGCCGGTGAGGAAGTCATGCCAGGCGTCGGTGGATTCTGCGGCGGCCGGGGCCAGGCCGATGAAGACAGGTTTGCCGTCGGTGGTGATGCCCCAGGCGGCCAGGATGGGTTCGGCCCGGCTGCCGTCGTGCATCTTGAAGTGCGAGGCGTCGCAGAAGAGATAGTCCAGCTCGACGCCGTGCAGGTCGCGGTGACACCAGGCGTCGTACTCGGTGACGATGGCCTGGCAGATGGCTGAGACCGTCGACTTGGACAGTGCGGCCTCCGGGCCGAGGGCGTCGGCCAGGGCGCCCTCGACGTCGCGTACCGACAAGCCGCGCACGAACGAGGCGATGACCAGTGTCTCCAGCGCGTTGGTGCGGGTCACGCCGGTGCCGAACAGGCGGGAGGCGAACTTTTCGGTGGTGCCCCGCAACTTCGGGCGCGCGATGGTGACCAGCCCGGTGGTGGTCTTGATCGTGGTCGGGCAGTGCCCGTTGCGGTGACCGGGCCGTACGATCTGCCGGCCGTCGTCGGCGGCGGCGGCCCGTTGGTATCGGGCGCGGCCGAGGAAGGCGTCCACCTCGGCTTCGACGGCGGTCTGGATGATCAGGCGGGCACCGAGACGGGCGACGTCTTCGATGACCTCGACCAGGTCACGGCCCTCGGCGAACAGGGCGTCGATCTCGGCGCGGATGGCCTGAACGGGCGGTAGTGTGCGTGCCACGAGCGTAGGTCCTTGCGTTGTGCGAACTTTGGACGGTTCAGCACGGCAACCTACGCTCGTTCACTTTTACACCGCATCCCGGACGCGACCCGGAATCCGTACGCTACGGCTCATGTCTACTGATGGTCCGAGTTGTCGCTGCATTCTCTGCCATGACTACGGGGACCGCGATGAGTGGGATGTCATGGATCGGCACACCGTGGAGCACGTCCGGAGTCGCGGCTGGAGCGTAAAGATGATTCCGGAGGACGATCTGGGGCCCGGCTTCGCCTACACCGTCGGCCTGTGGCACACCTATCGATCGCCTGAGCTGGCCATGTTCGGTCTGGACATCCATCTCATGCACGAGCTGCTGAACCGCCTCGGAGACGGTGTCGCTACGGGGGAGCCTGTCGAAGTGGAGCAGGAGCGGTACGACCTCATCGCACGGCACCCCGTCGTCCTCAAGCAGGTCGACGTGAGGTGGTATCGAGAGTTCTTCGGGCAGGCGATCGCGTTCTATCGGCGTTCACCATTTCCGGTGCTGGAAGTTGTGTGGCCTGACCCCGATGGCCGGTTTCCCTGGCACTCGGACTACGCCGAGCAGTATCGAGAGCTACAGCCCTCGCTGTGGCTCTGGTCCGGCGACCAGCGAGATCTTTCTTCGTCTGATTGAAGGTAAGACGCCGCGCTGGGACGACTTGCTCATGCGAGGGATTTCTAGGACGTCTTGACGACGTCCCATCGGGTGGTCTCCTTGACCTTGCTACTGGCTGCATCCTTGATCCTGCCCATCGGCAGAGAGGAGTGCGAAAGGAGGCAGCGTATGCAGCGAGGGGAGGACCCGGCAGAGCGGCGCCGTATGGTGGCGGCGAGTGCGGGCGCCGGTCGGGGTGAGTGAATGACGAGATGAGGGCGCGGGTGGCGGCATCTCGGGCGGCTCAGGGACTTCCGTCAGTGGTTGAGGATCTGGCGGTGTTGGAGCGGGTGGCGTCGGTGTTCCGGCTCGTCGGCGGGGACGAGTCGGAGCGCTTGCGCCGGGTGGCCTAAGCAATCCAGTCGAAGGTGAACCTGTCGGGGTCCCACTTCTTGCGCGGGTCGGCGGGCGCGACGGTGATGGTGCGGATGACCGCGGCGACGATGGCGCGTCGTTGGGAGACGTTCATGGCCTCCCATCGGGTGAGCATCTCCTGAGCGGTGCCGATGAAGGGGATCAGGGGCGAGGTGCGCGACAGGCTCGCCAACTGGGCGCGGTTCTTGTCCAGTCGCAGTTCGATCGGGGCGCGGGCGGCCATCCACTCTTTGCGGCTGATTTCACGGCTGGCCCAGGCTTGGGCGAGTTCTTCCAACAGTTCCTCGTCAGCGCGTACGGCCTCGGCGAGGTTGTCGTCATCGCCGCCCTCGTGATGGATGCGTTCGGCGAGGGCAGGAGAGTCGAGCGCGGTCAGCAGCATGTCCCGGACATAGTCGTCGGTGCGGGCCGCGTTGGTGGCGACACCGCCGCATGAGCCGCTGCCGGGAACGTTCGGACAGACATACCGGGGGACTCCTGCTCGGGGACGGCCGTTCATCCGGTGCCCGCACCGGCCGCAGCGCAGAAGTCCGGACAGGAGGTAGGTGCGTCCGGTGGCGGCCTGGCGGCGGTAGTCGCGGGTGGAATCGCTTAGTAATGCGCGCAGCCGGTCGGAGTCGACGGGAGTGATGATCGCGGGCCAGACGGCGTCCGCGACGATCTCGCCCAGCAGGGGGCGGGTGCTCTGGAAGCTGCTGCGAGGGGTGTGCTCCCTTCGCCCGCTGATCCGAGCTGAGGCGAGCAGACGCCGCAACGTCGTCGGGACCCAGTGACGCCCGGAAGGGGTCTTCACGTCCCGCCGCTGGAAGTCCTTGCACACGCTTGCCAGAGATTCGCCGGCCAGCACGCGCCGGGCGGCCTCGCGGATGACGTCGGCTTCTTCGCCGACGACGGTGATGCGGTCCTCCGCGTAGCCGTACGGGCGCATCCCGCCGCCGGAGACCTTGCCTGCCTCGGCGTTCTGGCGTCGCTGGCGCTTCTGACGTTCGGCCTTGTGCTCCGCCTCGTGGCGGGCCGCGGCCCCGAGCATGCGCGCGATCAGTCGTCCGGTCGGAGTGGCCAGGTCGATTTCCCCGGTGACCGTGGCGAGTTCGATGCCGCGCCGGTCGGCGAGGTCGATGACGTCTTCCAGCTCGCGTGGGGATCGTGTCAGCCTGTCCACGTGCCAGCACACGATGGCGTCGACGGTCCCGGCCTCGATATCGCCGAGAAGTCGTTGCCATGCCGGGCGTGGGCTTCCCGAGTACGCGCTGACGTCGTTGTCGGAGTAGACGTCCACCACGTCCCAGCCTCGGCGTTCGACCAGTGCTCGGCAGTCGGCTTCCTGACGGGCGACGCCCAGCCCGGCGCCCGCGCGGTCCTGGCTGATCCGGCAGTAGATCGCAGCTCTGTGCATGGGTCACATAGATACACGCTCGTTGGCACCGGTGTGACCTGCCCCGTCGGCCTGACCGTCGACGAGTCGTAGCACGGCAGAGGCCATAGCCTTCCTAGGAGCTTAGCACGGCAGAGGCCATAGCCTTCCTAGGAGCTATGGCCTCTATGTCGTCTTCGTGAGTCTGGCGGGAACCTTTAAAGGAGCCCGCGCTGTCTCGCCCACCGAGGTAGCTCGCTGCCGGTGCAAGGAAGACGCATTCCGGTCGCCCTGAGCGCATCTACATGAGTGCAAATCTCCGCTAGGGTCATCTTATCGAGCCGATGCAATCGGGTAAGGAGCCACACTGTCCCATGAATATTGAGACCATTTTTACGGCCCACCTTGGTGGCGTCCCGGTCGTCAGTGATGGCTACCAGCTCATAGATTTCGGCGGCCGTGAAGACACTGGCTTCGCCTAGATCGTGTTCTCCGGCACCTAGAAGGTTGACCCATCGTTCGAATACTACGAGTTCTTCATCGGTGTCCTGTGGCAAGATGAATAACCACTCGAGATCCATAATCGATCTAAGCGACGGATAGTCGTTGCAGTACTTGTCGACCTCTCTCGCCACGATGTGTGTAGTGGATAGCCTGGACAGACTGGCGCCGAGTACGTCCAGGCGATCAGCTTTAGCGAAGTGATGGATCACCATGGCATCGGCTACGAGCGGGGGCAAGGGTTCACCCGGACTAGCCAGAGTCATGGAGCATCATCCTCATCAGGCCTGAGCGGCAGATCTGCCGCGCTGTCGAGCTGTCCGTGCATCAACTCCAGTGCGCGCTTACTAGTGATCTGTCCTTCTCGGTACGCCGTCATCACGGCATGCGCGAAACTCGGTGGTACGCGAATCGCATCTAGGTCTGGCTGAGGCGTCCATCCCACGGAGTCCCGAAACTCCGCGAAGGTGGGGGGGTACGCACGAAATTTTTTCTCTTCGATTGCAGTTATGAGATCAGCCGCCCGAGCTTGTCGTAGAGCGAGACTCCACGATGTTCGATACTCGGCCGCGAGCTTCACAAGGACCGCTCGACTCGATTGCTCTGCCTCGCTGGCTCTACGGACGGCTTCTGCTGGTAGGAGGAGCTCTGCTGCAAAGGCATCTATCAACGCTTCGCGTTCCGTCCGAGAAGCGTTCACTCCTATATCTGTTGAGTATTCGTCGCCGATTATTAAGTGTCCGAGTTCATGAGCCGCGGTGCTGCGCCGCCGGCCAGGATCGCCATTAAGGCTCACCACGGCTGCTGCTATATCGCCATCAACAGCAGAAGCTCCGTCTCCTGGGAGGTCGGTCACCAGAACGTATTGACCGCAGCGCTCGCACAGGTCGGCCAGGGATTGAATGGCAGCGATCCCCAGACCTAGGTCATCTCTCAGCCAGTTAGCGGCCTCGACTGCGGCGGCGGGGCCGTCGATCTCAGCGGGGTACCGTCTAAGCGGCTTCGGATGAAGGGTGCCTAGCGACATGAGCATCCGGATCTCGCGGATCCATGCGGCGAGTGCGCTATCGATGCGGTAAGAGGCCTGCGTCGCACCTGTTGCCGTGTCCTCGGCCAGAGGCGTGCGGTGCGACATGACTGCGGGTGGCGCATTGAGGAAATGGCCGATAGGCATGTCGAGTGCACGGGCCAGTCGAGAGAGCTCCAGCGCATCGAGCCGCCTCGAACCGGCCTCGATCTTGCTGATCATGGTCCTGTCAAGATCGGTTCGCTGGGCAAGCTGCTCTTGCGACAGCCGCATGGCCAGTCGCGCTTCGCGGACTCGCTCCCCGATCTCGTTCCAGTCGAGCGTGCTCATAGTGCGATAATCGCACACCGCCAGGTAGTCTTACAGGAGTCATGGGCATCTGGGGGATAACCTTTCCCAGGGATGAGATGAGCCCTTGACTCTTGACGCTGAGCGTTCAGGGCCCCTACCGGATCCGCGCCACCTGGGATGGCGCCCCATGCAGTGCGAGTGACTTCCTGTGACGTCCTCGCATGGATCGGCTTGTGCTCTATGGGATCACCATGCGGAGGCGGTGCTTCAGCGGCTACCAGGAGGCTGATATCGGTGCGAGTGTAGGCGCCGATGGCCGCGTCCAAGATCGTGGTGTATGAGATTCGACCACTCTGCGATCTAGTTTCTATTTAAGCAGCAATCGCATCAATCGTCACATTATCATCACTGATGTCTTCGGTTTCTCTTTTCTCGGCGGCTTTGCGACAGTCCGCGAGGATTTCCAGGCCGAGGTAGCGGCGGCCTTCGGTCCACTCGTCGTGCTGCTCGGCCAGCACCGCGCCCACCAGCCGGACGATCGCGTCACGATTGGGGAAGATGCCGACCACGTCGGTGCGGCGGCGGATCTCCTTGTTCAACCGCTCCTGGGGGTTGTTGGACCAGATCTGCCGCCACACGGCCTTGGGATAGACGGCGAAGGCCAAGATGTCCTCGCGTGCTTCATCCAGATGGGTGGCGGCCTTGGGATACCGGTCTTCGAGCGCCTGTACGACGTGGCGGTGCTGCGCCCGCACCGAGGCGGCGTCGGGCTGCTCGAAGACGGTGCGCAGCATGGTGGCCACCCACGGCTGGGCCGTCTTCGGAACGCAGGTCGACAGGTTGCGCGCGTAATGCGCGCGACACCTCTGCCAGGAGGCGCCGGGCAGCGTAGAGCCGATCGCGTCCCGCAGTCCGGCATGGCAATCGGAGATGACCAGGCTCACCCCGGACAGGCCCCGGGCGACCAGGCCACGCAGGAACGCCAGCCAGCCCGCTCCATCCTCGCTGGAGACGACGTCGATACCGAGGATCTCCCGGTGGCCGTCGGCGTTGACGCCGGTCGCGACCAGGGCGTGCACGTTGACCGTCCGCCCGCCTTCCCGCACCTTCTGGGTCAAAGCGTCGATCCACACGAACGTATACGGCCCGGCATCCAACGGCCGGTTACGGAACTCGGTCACCATCTGATCCAGTTCCCGGGACATCACGCTGACCTGCGACTTGGACAGCTTGGTCACCCCGAGTTGCTCGGCCAGCCGTTCCACCCGCCGGGTCGAGACGCCCAATAGGTAAGAGGTCGCCACCACCGAGGCCAGCGCCCGCTCGGCGCGCCGCTGCCGCTCCAGCAGCCACTCCGGGTAGTACGATCCCTGCCGCAGCTTGGGGATGGCCAACTCGACCGTGCCCGCGCGGGTGTCCCACTCCCGCCGCCGGTAGCCGTTACGGGAGTTGGTGCGCTGGTCGGACACCTCGCCGTAGCCGGCGCCGCAGCGCTGCTCGACCTCGGCATCCATCATCATCTGCGCCATCCGCACGACCATCTCGCGCAGTACGTCAGGCGAGGCCTGCATCAGCGTCTCGTCGAACCAGTCGCCCTCAGCAGGCAGAATGTCCATAGCGGCCACTTCTCGTTCTCCTTCTTATGCCTTCGACAGCTGTGAAGGATCGCGGAGTGGCCGCCCTCATGTCACGTCGATCTTCCCTAACAGGCATCCAGGTGACGAGTCTGTTCAAACCCGTACACCACTCCCATGGACGCTAACGCGCCGATGTCCGGGGGGTCTCGGAGTTGGCGCTTGGGAATGACTTATTGCTTGAAGTGAACTGCTACCACCAGCAATATCTCTTTAGCCTCGATCTTTCGTGCCTATCCGGTGGCTTGCTGAGCGGTTCGGCTGGAGTGTGAAATCGCGGCCGTGGTCAGGGTGGTGGCCCGGCTGTCGCGCCGGGTGGGCGGGGTTCCACGGGCCCGCGGGGTGTCCTTCCTGGGTTGTCGGGGCGGCTTGGTGCTGGTCAGGTCGGTGCCGGTAGTGCCTGGAGCCGGGTGATGGCGGTGACCAGTTGGCCGGCCCAGGGCCAGGATGCGGCCACACGTAGGCGGAGGCGCCGGCCGCCGCGGACCAGGCGGGCGGCGACGGCGAACAGGCGAAGCCGCAGGCGTTTCGGTTCGTAACGGCGGGCCGGTCCGTCGAGGGCGAGCATCTGCATCCAGGCGAGGAGTTCGCAGGCCAGGGCGACGATCTCGCACCAGATCTGGTTCTGGGTGAAGTCGTGCAGGGGCAGGTTGCGCAGCCCGGTGTCCTTGGCGGCGCGGATGCGGTCTTCGCAGCGGGCGCGGCGGCGGTGCCGTAGTTCCAGGTCGGCGAGCTGACCTCGCTTGGTGTTGGTGACGAAGCAGGTGAAGCGGTGCCCGTCGATGTCGGTGAAGCGCAGCTGCGCGCCCGGGTGCGGGCGTTCCTTGCGCACGATCAGGCGCATTCCCTTCGGCCAGCCGTCCAGCTTCACCATGCCGGTGAGCTCGGCGACCCACGCACCCGGCCGGACCTGGCCCTCGGCGTCGTAGGCGGGCGTCCACGCCTGCTCGGGCAGAGCAAGGATCGCGGCCTGGGCCTCTTCGGTGAGGGTGAACCCGATCGAGTAGGACAGCCGCCGTCCGGGCCGGGTCAGCCAGGACAGGAACTCGTGGGTGCCGCCGCCGGAGTCGGTGCGGATCAGCGCCTGACGGCGGCGGTGCTTGGGGAGCTGGGCCAGTGCCAGGCGGGTCGCGGTGATGTGGTCGGCGGCGGTGTTGGACCCGGCGTTGCCGGGCCGCAGCACGATCGCCAAGGGTTCCCCGCCGCCACCCGCTCCGTGGTCGGCGAAGACTGTCATCGGGTGGAACCCGAAGGTCTTCTTCCAGGTCGGCGCGGCCTGGTCCTTGTCGGAGTGGGCGATGACGATGGTCGCGTCGATGTCCAGGGGGATTAGTTCACCGTCGGTGCCGGGGGCGTGGGTGCCGGCCAGGGCCCATGCCCGCTGGCGGGCTGTGGTGCGGGCGGTGCGGATCGCCTTCAATGCGCGGACGGGGTCGGCGGCCAGGCGGTCGATCAGCCGGGACACGGTCGGATCGGAGGCGATCGAGCCGAACACCTCCGGCTGGGTGCGCAGCATCGCGATGTCGGCCAGGCAGTCCCCGCCCAGTGCCAGCGTGAGGGCCAGATCGGCGATGATCTTGCCGGGGTCGTGCACGGCCCGGGACGGCCTCCATCGTTCCAGCTGCGCCGACAGCTCCTTGCCCAAGCCCGTGACCCGCAGCGTCTCCAGCAGCAGCAGTCCACCGGCCTGGGAGACGAGACCCGAGCCGTCGGCGGACACCATGATCTTGCGCGGGGACACGATAGTCTTCACTTGGAAAGTGCCTTCTGAACTGGTGCGGACAGGACCTTAGACAAGCCCGATCCTTCCAGCTCAAAGGCACTTTTCTCATGTAAACGATCAAGCTCACTGAAATCCGCCGCGAAAGCCCGAGGTTAAGGTGCCCAACGGCTACTGCGGCATCGGCGGAACCGGTGTCAACGCGGGTGACCCTTCAGCCTGGTGCCCGACTGGGCTGACAACCTCTTCGGAGGAGTAAGCCGGGGAGACCTCCGGACGGTGGTCAGGCCTGCTCCGAGGTCTCATTGTGGGCCGAGGATCCCTGTCGGGAGGGCGATGTCACCCAGGTGCCTGGCCGCTCCGACGTCTGGCTCTGCTTGGGCGTGGCGCGGCGAGTTGTTCGGTTCGATTGATTAAGCCGAGGCGAACAACTGGAGCGAATTTGTTCGGTACAGTTACATCGGCTGAGCCGAACAAAACCACGGGAGGCGCTGGTGTCGGGACCGGGGAGGCCGTCCAGAGCGACCGTGTATCAGCGCCTTGACGAGGCCCTTCGAGAGCTTCGGGACCGCTTGGGCGGGTTGCCCTCGCCCGCCGAGGCGGAGGACATCTGGTCTGACATCTGGCACCAGGAGGCCCACAACAGTACTGCGATCGAGGGCAACACGCTTGTCTTGCAGGAGGTGGAGAAGCTCCTCGAGGAAGGTCGGGCGGTAGGCGCGAAGCCGCTCAGGGACTACATGGAGGTGAGGGGGTACGGCGATGCTGCGAAGTGGGTGTATGGGCAGGCACTGGAGCCGGGAGACTGGCAGAACGGAGACCTCATCACGCTCCAGGAGGTTCGTCAGATACACCACACCGCCATGTCGCTCGTGTGGGCCGTAGATCCCCACCCGCATGCCACCCCCGCCGAGGGGCCGGGGAACTTCCGACAGCACGAGATCGCCAAGTTCCCCGGGGGCATGAAGCCGCCGTCATGGCCGGAAGTCGACTCTCAGATGCGGGACTGGGTGAAGACGGTCGATGGCCTTGAAGACGAGTCCGACGAAGCCCTCCCCGAACGCTTGGCGCGAATACATAACCGATTCGAGCAGATACACCCGTTCCTCGACGGCAACGGACGGACGGGCCGTCTGGTGCTCAACTTGGTACTTTGCAGAATCGGATATCCGCCCGCGATTATCTACAAGCGCGATCGCGACAAGTACCTTCAGGCGATGCGCCGAGCTGACAATGACGAGTTCGGCCCGTTGGGTGAACTCATCGCACGCAGTGTGACGACAAATTTGTACCGCTTCGTCATGCCGGCGGTGGCCGGTCCGGTCAAGCTTGTCCCACTACCCGCTCTGGCCACGCGGGACGTCACCGAGAACGCACTTCGCGTGGCCGCCGCACGGGGGCGACTCCGTGCGGTCAAGGGGGACGACGGCATGTGGCGTAGCAGCAAGAAGTGGGTGAACGACTACCTCAAGTCGAGGCATCGTAGGTCGTGACGCGTCTGCTGATCAGAAGCGAAAACCACTCCGATAGTGCATCCAGCAACGGTCACTGCGGCCTCGGCGGCACCGGTGTGAGCTGCCCCGTCGGCCTCACCGCTGGCGAGGCCTGACCTGCGCTAACTGACTGATCCTGGTCCTCGATCGCCCGGCAAGCCCGGTGCCGATCGAGGGCCAGAGTCGTTTTCGGCATGGGCCCCGCGTTTTAGCTCGGCGGGACAATCGCCCTGAGCAGCGCACATCCGGCACGCAAGCCGTCTGTCTGTCACAGTTCAGACGATGGCCAGGGGGAGATGCTCTGGGCCGGATCGTCGTCGATCGAGACCTCACGGCGTACACACGCGTAGTCCTGGCAGAGCAGAGAGTCCGGTTCGAGATGCAGGGCCGTGAACGGGGTCTGGGCCATGACGGCTTCGTCCGGTTCGATGGCGAAGCCGGTTCGCACTACTTCGCTGTCCCACTGCTCGCCGGTGATCGTGGTGAAGGCGAGGCTGCTCCCGGTCTGCCGCCAGTCGCCCGAGGCGTGCCACTCGTAACGTAGTTCCAGGACGTTCGCTGCCGGGCAGCACCAGCGAAACCGGCTCACCTCGATCCCGCCGGCCAGGTTGGCCCAGGCGGCCCAACCACGGCCGTCTTGGAGGAAGGCCAGCCAGCAGGTCTCCAGCGCCCCGTAGTCATAGGGCACGCTGTCCCATACGCCGACCAGGTCGCTGTGATCCATGATCTGCAGGATCGCACGAACCGCGGTCAGGCCCCGGCAGGGTGCCGAGCATCGCCAGGACGTGCCGGACGGCTGCCGCGACCTCGACGTGTTCTGCAGGGCCGGCCTGACCTGCGATAACTGGCACGCTGGGCTGGTGTTCCGAACTAGATTGCCGACGTGGGTAGCACAAAGGCCGACGCCGTCACCTTCTCGGACCTGTCGAGGAATCCGGATCATGACCGCCTGGGGGATCTGGTGGCGGGTCTTCGAGAGATCCATGGTCCGGTGACCGAGGAGGAGTTGGCGCCGGCGCGAGCAGAGTGGCCGGGCATGTGAAGCAGCGGAAGCGGCTACGCCTGCGCGAGCACGGCACCTCGTTCTCGGCAACGAAGGTCTTTCACCGGCGGCGACCGGCAGAGCGATGGACGTGCGTGCCGCGCATCTGGACAGCCGGCGTGTTCTCGCGTCCGCTTCGCTGCTGTCTAGGTGAGATGCCGGTCGTGATGGACGCCGAGGTCTGCCGGCCCTTGTAGCGCACCGATGAGGGCGGCGAGGTGCCGGGGAAGCGCGAGCTCGTTGAGGGGCTTCTCGACGTCGTCCTCCGCTTCGTTGTGGAAGTCCATGTCCCAAGTGTGGGCGCAGAGCTGGCGGGACGGACGGCTCTCCATTCCCAGGGGTAAAAATTGTCGCTCGAAGCGAAGTGATACCACCACGGCCGGACTGTCGGCGAAGCCGGAAGCGTACTCCTGAAGGCGGCAGAGTTGCCGAAATTTCCTTCTTCGTCATGGCTCGGTCTCCAGATCGCCAGGTAATCGTGCCTGGCTGTCCATCCTCCCTTTTCGTACGTTTTGGGGTGATGTGCCACATCGATCAAGGCGAGGGATCGTATGGCGACGTACACGGAGAGTGGGGGAGGGTCCGCCGCCACAGTGTGGGCGCGGCTTCGGTCGCGGTTCGCCAGGCAGGCGAAACTCACTGAGGAAACGCTGCGGGCCGTCGAGGAGGCGCGCTCTGCCGCCGCGGCCGCCAGGGAGGCATCGGAGAGGGCGGCGGAAGCAGCCGCGGAAACCCACGCCGCCATCCTGAACTACCTGAACGGTGCCGCGACGGAAACGAAGGGCGAGCCCCGGGGCACTCGCGAAGAAGAGCTCGGAAAGCTGTTCTGTGCCTATTTGGAGAAGGGACGTTGGCGGAACATATGGGTCCCCAAGATGCTGACGGATCTGGAAGATGAGGCCATCGAACTCCACCGGGGTGTTCTCCTGGCCGTCGAAACCATCCGCTCGGCCGATAGGGAAGAGAAAGACGCCATCTCCCCCGGGCAGATGAAAGTGCTCTCGGACTGGGAGAAGCGAGCGCTTGAGCTGGAAGGTGATCAACACCAGTCTGAGTGATGGCGGTCTCGAAGGCCAGGTTGGGTACCTATGGCGTGCGTCGAGTGCTTCGCAGTGGGGTGCGGCGTGAGAAGAGACAGGTCGACGCTGGTCGCCGGGCGAGGGCTTTCCCGGAAGGGCGGCACTGCTTGTTCTCTATAGATTTCTGCACAGTAGTTGCATGACCGTGCTGCACGAAGCTGCCGAGTTGAGCGTCACAGAAGCGGCCCAGCGTGGGGTGGCCCGTCTGGTCGCCGATGCTGAGCGTGGGACGGATCTGGTGGTGACCCGTCGGCGTCAGCCGGTGGCGGCCGTCGTCGGTATTCGTCGCCTGCAAGAGCTGGAGGAGGCCGCCGCCGATCTCAGGGATCTGGCGCTCGTGCTCGCACGCTCGGTGACCGACACCGGAGAGCGCGTTCCGCTCGATGACGTGCTCTCCGCTTTCGGGCACACGCGAGAGTCGCTGGCCGCGTTGCCGGACGACGAGTAGCCCGTGTCCGACGTCGTCTTCACGGCACCGGCGGTCGATGACCTGCGGCGGATCGGCCCTGATGCCGCGACGAAGGTGCTGAAACAGATTCTTCTGCTGCTGGAGAATCCGGAGGCAGGCTACCCGCTGGGCGGGGAGTCGACCGGCTTTCGCAAGCTCGTGGTCGGGCGTAACACATGGCGGGTCGTCTATCGCATCACGGACGACAAGTCGATCGAGATCTGCGCAATATGGGCTGTGGGCGAGAGAGCCGATGGTGAGGTCTACGCCGAGGCCACAGCCAGGGTCCGTGCCGCCGGCACAGGGCGTCCGGAGGTAGTGCTCCCAGGCCAGATCATCGATCGCCTGGGGGCGCCGGCCGAGCATATTCGCGTCGAGCAACCGCCTCCCAGGAAGCCCGTGCCGGATTGGCTCGCGGACCGCCTCATCTACACCGTCGGTATGTCCCGCGAGGACGTCGCCGCTCTCGACTCGCAGCAGGCGGTCGACCTTTGGGCCGAGTTCCGATCCAACCCGCGCTAACCGCGACGAGGCTGGGGTGCGGCGCACGGTCTATGCCGACGACGAGCGCCCGGGCGAGTGCTGGGCAGGGGCACAGCGGGTCAGGGGCGGGGGAGCACGCCCAGGAGGGTGGCGGTCAGGGCGAGCTTCAAGGAGTCCTTCAAATCGAAGTGGAAGCGGGCCAGGTCGGGTTCGGCCTGATAGGCCGCCTGCAGGCTGGGCGGGGGTGTGCTGTACGCCGACAGCGCGCCGGCCAAGACCATGGTCTGCAGGCTGAGCAGGGTCGCGTTCTCGCCCAGCTCCGGCAGGTGCTTGCGGAGCAGGGCGGCCATGGTCGTCAGGCGTTCCAGGGAGGCGCGCTTGTAGCGGGCCACGACCTCGACGGAGACGTTGTGTTCCAGCACACTGCCCTGCGCGCCGAAGAGGTCGCACAGCACCGCCCGGCCGGAGAGTGAGCGGCTGAGGATCTCGGCCACAGCTTCCGCCCGCTCGGCCATGGGCTGGTTCGCGTCGACGTCGGCGGCCAGCTCGGTCGCCAGGTCGGCCAGCCACTCCTGCAGAAAGCGGTCGAGCAGTTCCAGCAGCACCGCCTCGCGCGACTCGAAGTAGCGCAGCACGTTCGGCTTGGCCAGGCCGACCCGACGGCTGAGCTCGTTCAGGGTGACCGCGGCCACGGGCATCTCGTCGAGCATCGCCGACGCGGTGTCGAGGATCGCCCGCCGGCGGATCTCCCGCTGCTCTTCGGTTCGCGCCCGCTGGAATCCCACGCCCGCCAGTCTAATTTAAGTACCCCTGGTACGTTGACAACGTACCGAGGGTACCTTAGCGTCATGCACAAGATACCTTCGGTACGTTACCTAGGGAGCCTCGCATGGGCGAGAAGTGGACGACAGCCAACATCCCCGACCAGCGCGGACGGGTGGCCGTGGTGACCGGGGCCAACACCGGGCTGGGGTTCGAGACGGCCAAGGCGCTCGCCGAGCGCGGGGCGGCCGTGGTGCTCGCCGTACGCGACGTCGGGAAGGGTGAGCGGGCCGCGGCCCGCATGACCGGCGACGTGAGCGTGCAGGCGCTCGACCTGACCTCGCTCGACTCCGTCCGCGCCGCGGCGGCGGCGCTGCGGTCGCGGTTCGACCGGCTCGACCTGCTGATCAACAACGCCGGCGTGATGTACACCCCGAAGCAGACCACCCGGGACGGCTTCGAGATGCAGTTCGGCACCAACCACCTCGGCCACTTCGCGCTCACCGGGCTGCTGCTGGACCTGATGCTGCCGGTGCCCGGTTCGCGCGTGGTCACGGTCAGCAGCATCGGCCACCGCGTGCGGGCCGCGATCCACTTCGACGACCTGCAGTGGGAGCGGTCGTACGGCCGGGTCGCCGCCTATGGCCAGTCGAAGCTGGCCAACCTGATGTTCACGTACGAGCTGCAGCGCCGGCTCGCCGCGCACGGCACCACCATCGCGGTGGCCGCGCACCCCGGCGTGTCCAGCACCGAGCTCGCCCGCAACACCCCCGCGGCCTTCCGGCTTCCGATCACCTGGCTCGCGCCGCTGATCACCCAGACGCCGGCCATGGGCGCGCTGCCGACCCTGCGTGCCGCCACCGACCCGGCGGTGCTCGGCGGCCAGTATTACGGTCCCGGCGGGCGCATGGAGATCATGGGCCACCCCCGGCTGGTCACCTCCAGCCCGGAGTCGTACGAGATGGCCGTGCAGCGGCGGCTGTGGGCCGTCTCCGAAGACCTCACCGGGGTGAGATTTCCCGTCGCCGAGCCCGAGCACGTCATCACGATGTAGTCCGCGCTCCCCGTTTCGTCAGTCGACCAGGCCGGCGCGGTAGGCGGCGATGGCCACCTGTACGCGGTTGGTGACGGCGAGCTTGTCGAACAGGTGAGAGATGTGGCTTTGACCTCGCTCATGTGCAGGCGGGTGGCGATCTCGGTATTGGAGTGGCCGAGTCCGACCTCGGCGAGCACCTTGACGCGTGACCACCGGAAACGGCCAGGGGCGCCTATCGCCTCGTCCAGGAGGGACCAACGCGCACAAACACGCCCCCCGGGGCTCTCTCGCTCACCGTCGTCGCGACCGCGATCACCGTGCAGGGCTGGCGGCACGCGGGCCTGCTGGTCCGGGGGGCACAGGGCGTCGTGCTGTCGGGACTGCTCGCCCTCGTCTGGTTCTGCGGGCACTGGAACCTGCTCGGCCGGCACCTGTGATCCTCCCTGTGTCAACCTCCCGCCGTGTTCGGGGTGAGGAGGGCTGCTGCAGCGCCGTGTTTGGCGGGGTCGTAGGCGATGCCGTCGTTCCAGCATCGCCAGATCACCCGGATCCAGGCGCGGGCCAGGATGCGGACGGCGTGCGGGTGGTCTTTGCCTTCGGCGCGGGCGCGTTCGTAGATGGAGGCGGCCCAGGGGCTGGCGCGGCGGCTGTTGTCGGCGAAGGTCGTGATGGCGCGGCGCAAGCGCTTGTTGCAGGCCCATCGGAAGTGCACGGCGCGGTGCTTGCCGGACTGTTTGGTGACCGGTGTGCAGCCGGCCAGGGCCGCGACGGAGTCGGGTCCGGCGTAGGCTGCTCGGCAGTCGCCCCACTCGGCGAGCATCTGGGCGGCGTTGATCTGACCCGACCTTGGCAGCGACGTGAAGATCGCTCCGTCCGGATGCTCCCCGAGGTGGGCGGCGATCGAGCGATCCAGATCCTTGATCGCCCCAATCAGGGCTTTGAGCACGCCGACCAGGGCGATGACCGCGTCCCGCAACGCTTCGGTGAGCGCCTCGGCCGCGATCCCGGCCGGGGCGTGACGCAGCCGGGCCAGCAGCTCGGCGGGAGAGCGGCGGCCGCTGTAGCCGTGCTTGACCAAGAACGCGGCCATGCGCTTTTCGCCCAGGTGCGCGGCCGAGGCGGGGGTCGGGTAACGGGTGAGGAAGTCCAGCGCGATCGGCGAGGCCAGGTCGGCGAAGACGGCCTTGGCGCCCGGCCAGGAGGCATCCAGCAGCGCGGCGAGCTGGTTAGTGGCCGCCACCCGGGCCTCAACCAGGTCATCGCGCGTGCGCACCAGGGTGCGTACCGCCTTTGTCTGGTCGCTGAAGGGGGCGGCGACCTGGAGCTTGTGAAGGCGCAGGCGCAGGTATTCGGCGATCACCGCGGCGTCGCCGGCATCGGACTTGGCGCCCGACAGCACCTCACCGTCGCGCCAGGTCTTGATCGCGTTCGGTTTGACCGGGACGACGGGGTATCCGGCCTCCAGCAGCAGGTCGACCAGCCTGCCGTTGGGACGTTCGATCGCGATCGGGACAGCGGCCGGATCACCGAGCTTGGCCAGCCGGCCGATCAGCGAGGCGATGCCATTGGTGCTGTGCGCGATGACGAATTCAGCGGTGATCTTCCCGCTGTCGTCCATCACGCACACCGCGTGACTTTCCATGGCCCAGTCGATCCCGACGAACCACCGCGCCGGGGGCAGCGCAAGCGACACCTGAACTCCTTTGCCTGGCAGCGACGACCCGGCGAGGAGGCTGGCTACCGGGCGATCACTAACCGGCGCTCTGCGGCGCTACTCCCTGTTGCCGGTCTACAGCCTCGGGGAAGCCGGGGGCGGCGGCATCACAGTGGCCCTTCACGGGCGATCAACACAGGCCGTCACCCCGGCTCCCGCCGAGTCCCCTTCACGAGCAGCTTGCCACTGCCCGCAAGAAAGAGGGTGCCCTAGTGATCCAGGACGAGACGGGGTCAGGGGTGTTCGTGCCGCTTGAGGCCGAGCGTGGCGATGAGGTCTTCGTGGAGCTCGAACCAGACACGATGGCAGGAGTCCACGTCGGTCTGGTCGACCCAGGCCCCGTCCCCGGCTCGGGCGAGCGTCAGGGCCGCGGTGAACCGGGTGTCATATCCGCGGAACCGTGTGAGGACGCGCCCGAGCCGGTCGACGAGCGGTGTCAGCGCCCGGTCGACGCAGGCGAGCTCGTGAAGCACTCCGGCGTCCCAGGCCGGATCGGAGTGGTCGTTGACGGCGAGCCGATCGCCGGCGGTGGGCCGCAGTTGCCAGTCGGTGCAGGCCTGCAGCAGCAGAGCGTTGAGCGGCAGGAACGTGCGGTAGACGTCTCGGACCTCCTCGGTGCCGCCGACCCGGGTGAGCTCGGCCGCGAGTTGCCGCTCGTTTTCGGCCCGGCCCGCTTCGGTCAGCGACCAGCCTCCGGTGCCCGCGAAGGCGGTGTGCTCGACCCAGCCACGTGCCTCGGCGTCGTGCAGCACCTCCGTCGTCGTGGCCGCGTCGAGTCCGTACCGGCGGGCGATCACCGGGGTGTCCGCGAACCCGGTGACGCGTACGGCGTGCAGGACCAGGAGTTCGGGCGGGGAGTCGCGCGTCACGAGCCGGAGTCCTGTCGTGCGGTGAGGCGGGTGTAGTGCTGCTGGCACGCCTGAGGGGAGTTGAACCCCATCACCTGCGCCATCTGCGCCCAGGTCAGACCGGCACCACGGGCGATGAACAGCAGGGCGGACTCGAGTGCTTCGACCTCGGCGCGTGCGGCCGGCAGGAGGGCGAGCGCGCTCAGGATGTCGTCCGGTGCCAGGTCGGCGTTGCGCCAGACGGCGAACTGCACCAGGTCGACCGCCGACGGCGGGACGGGTGCGGGGCGCCACGGGCGGGCGTCGAGCTCGTCCGCGCCCAGGCTTAGCAGGCGTTCCCGCGCGTCCCGCTCACGCTGAGCCTGGACGTTGTCGGCATGCGCGCCGATGTCGTCCTTGCGATGCATGCGGCACATCCTGCACAATCAACAGATTGTTGTCAACAATCCGTTGAAGGGTGGCGCCGTGCTCGTACCTCTCCGGAGGAGTGTCACCGGCACCTGCGGGAGCAAGGCCGGCGCGCTCGGCGCGTTGCTCCGCGCGGGTCTGCCGGTGCCCGACGGCTTCGTCGTTCCGTTCGCCGCCTATCTCGACGCGGTCCGCGATCTGGACCTTGGACGGTTGACCGGCGAACCGGACGACGCGGCACGGCGGGTGATCGAGGCAGGGCCGGCGCCCTTGATCGACGCACTGGCACGCGCACTCGGCCGGCTCGGCGATCCGCCCGTGGCGGTGAGATCGTCGGCGGCGAAGGAGGACACCGCTCAGGCGTCGGCGGCGGGTCAGCACGACAGCTTCCTGGCCGTGCACGGTGCCGACGAGGTCGCCAGGGCCGTACGCGCCTGCTGGGCCTCGCTGTTCTCCCCACGGGCCATCGCCTATCGGGCCGCCTCGGGCCATGAGCCTTCCGGTGATCTCCTGATGGCCGTCATCGTCCAACGCCACGTGGACGCCGAGATATCCGGGGTCATGTTCACACCGGCGCACCCGGGCGAGGCGACCCGGATCGAGGCGTCGTGGGGGCTCGGCCCCAGCATCGTCGAGGGCAGGGTCACCCCTGACGCCTACCGCGTCGCCGGGGACGGGTCGGTCACCCGCACCGTCGCGGACAAGCGGCAGCGCCTCGACCGGCGCCTCGACCGGCGCCTCGATCGGCGCGGCACGCGGCTCGTCGTCCGCGACGTGCCCGCCGCCGCCCGGACCCGTCCGGTCATCGACGACACGACCGCCAGGCGGCTCGCCGAGCTGGGGAAACGGGTTTCCGACGCACTCGGCGGACCTCAGGACGTCGAGTGGGCGATCGAGGATGGCCGCACGTGGATCCTGCAGGCCCGGCCGATCACCGCCGCGCCCCCTCCTCCGATCCTTCCGTACGGCGCCCCGGGCGAGGCCACGCTCACCGGAGTGCCGGGCAGCCACGGGACCGTGACCGGCGCCGCGAGGATCGTGCGTGGTTACGGCGACTTCGCGCGCGTGCGTCCGGGCGACATCCTCGTCTGCCCCTTCACCGACCCCGCGTGGACGCCGCTGCTCCGCATCGCCGGGGGCGTGGTCACCGAGACCGGAGGCGTGCTCTCCCACGCCGCGATCGTCGCTCGCGAGCACGGCATCCCCGCCGTCCTCGGCGTTCCGGACGCGACGAGCAGGCTCCGCGACGACACCGTGATCACCGTTGACGGCACCACCGGCACCGTCACGACGGCGGACGCGTGAATGTCTAGCGCTGCTTGAGGCGGAGCGCTTCCTTGCGGACCTCGGCCTGGATGGCCCGCTCGCGCTCCAGCCACGGCGGGTTCTCCTCTTTCAGCGCCTCGATCTCGGCCGTGGTGAGCGGGCCGGTGATGCCCCCGCGGATCAGGCCGGAGATGGAGATCCTCAGCTTCGAGGCGATGACCTGCTTGGGGTGCGGGCCGTTGCGGCGCAGGTCGACGAGCCAGGCGGGCGGCTTGGCCTGCAGCTCGTTCAGCTCGTCGCGGGAGACGACACCCTCCTGGAACTCGGCGGGAGTGGCCGAGAGGAGCACACCCAGCTTCTTGGCCGCCGTGGCGGGCTTCATCGTCTGGATGGTCTTCGGCTTGGACGAGCTCATAAACGTCAAGCGTAGTCAGTCGGAGCGGGTTCCCATGCCATCGGTAGCCTGAGGAAGTGACTGATGGAGAGACCGGCAGGGTGTTCCGGCTGGCGTACGTGCCCGGGGTGACGCCCGCGAAATGGGTCAAGATCTGGGCCGAGAGGATCCCCGACGTGCCGGTCACCCTGGTCGCGGTTCCCGCCGCCGAGGTGGTGGGGCTCCTGCGTGACGGCGGCGCCGACGCCGCGTTCGCCCGGCTGCCGATCGACCGCGACGGGCTCAGTGTCATTCCTCTCTATGTGGAGACCACGGTGGTCGTGGTGCCCAAGGACCACGCGGTGGCCGCCGCCGACGAGGTGACCATCGCCGACCTCGCCGACGACGAGGTGTTCCATCCGCTGGACGACACCATCGAGTGGGCGGTCCGGCCCGGGCAGCCCGCGTTCACCCGTCCGGACACGACGGCCGACGCGGTCAAGCTGGTCGCGTCCGGCACCGGTCTGCTCGTGGTCCCGCAGTCGCTGGCCCGCCTCCATCACCGCAGGGATCTCACCTATCGGCCCGTGCTCGACGCGCCGCAGTCGCAGGTCGCGCTGACCTGGCCCGCGGACGCGACCACCGACCTGGTGGAGGACTTCATCGGCATCGTCCGCGGCCGTACGGTGAACAGCTCGCGGGGCCGCGCCCCCGCCGCCGCTCCCGCGGAGAAACCGGCACGGCGGCAGGCCCAGAAGCCCGCGCAGAACGGCTCCTCCGGCCGCCGGGGCGCGCCGGCCGGGCGTAAGAGGAGGGGCCACCGGCCGCGGTGACCTCCGGCCCCCGGCTCGTACGCGCAGCAGCGGTCAGTCCATGCCGCGCCGTCCGGGGGTCCAGAACGGTTTCACGACGACGGCCCTGCGCGGCCAGCCGCGTTCGCGGATGAGATGGAGCCGTACGGCCTGGCAACTGCGGGCCTCTCCGGCGAGGTACGCGACGCCCGGCGCGTCGGGAAGCTCCAGGGAGCGGACCATGTCGACCAGATGGGCAGGGTCGACCAGATGGGTAGGGTCGACGAGATGGCCAGGGTCGACCAGATGAGCGGGGTCGACGCGATCGGCCGGGCGGCAGCTCCATGTCAGGCGATCCGCATGGTTCAGCGGGAGATGGTCGCCGGGGCCCTCGACCGAGATCGCGCCGTGCACGATCGCGGACGGCGGCAGCGCCCGCAGCATGGCTCCGAAGGCCACGGTCGCGGTCTCGTCGCCGGCGAACAGGTGATAGCCCGCGTCCTCGCGGAGGACGAGCCGGCCGTCCGGCGAGGTGAGGGCCACCGGGTCGCCGACGCGTACCCGCCGCGACCACTGCGCTCCGGGCCCGGCGGACGGGTGGTCGAGTATGCACAGGTCGAGGCGGCCGGCGGCGGAGTAGTCCCAGATCGAGTAGGTGCGGAGCAACCCGCGCAGCCACGAGCGGGGCGAGCGGAGGTCGCCGACCCGCAGACGGATGTGCGTCCCCGGCGTCCAGGGCAGGTCGCGCAGGCCGGGGCCGGTGATCCGGATGCGGCGCATGCGCGCGGTGATCTGCTCGATCTCGGCGACCGTTCCGTGCAGGAACACGCTCATGGCGCCGCCTCCCAGCGCTCGCCCATGGGCAGGTCGACTACGGCCGGCGCGGGCCCGGCCAGGGCGATCGCGTCCGAGGCGGTGCCCGTGGTGCGGAACAGCGCGGAGAGCGGATCGTGCCCGTGGGCGTCGTGCACCGGCACCAGCACCTTCGCGCCGAGCGTGGAGGCCCCGGCCACGGCCTGGGCGGGGCCGGCGATTGCATGCTTGAGCATGCGGCCAACGGTGCCGGTTAATGTGCACATGAAGTCAAGCGACGAGCTGACCATCGGCGAGCTGGCGGACCGGTTCGGTCTGGCCACGCACGTGCTGCGCCACTGGGAGAGCATGGGGCTGATCGAACCCGCGCGGCGGGCGGGTGGTCGGCGCCGCTACGGACAGGACGCGCTGGTGCGCGTGGCGCTGATCCTGATGGGCAAGGAGGCCGGGCTCGGGTTGCGCGACCTGAGCGCCGTGCTGTCCGCCCCCGACCCGATGGACCACCGCGACCTGTTGCGCCGCCACGCCGCCGCGCTGGAGCAGCGCATCGAGCAGGCACGGGCGGCCAAAGACCTGATCGAGCACGCCCTCGACTGCCCGCACAGGTTCGCGGAGTGCGCGCACGCCCGCGAGCAGATCGCGGCGCGTATCCCACCCGGCTGAACCGGATGTGCCGGGGTGATGCTCCGGCGTGCGAGACTCCCGGGGTGAGAACGGCGAGCCGGGCATTGGCCGTGCTGATGGTGGTCGTCGCCGGTTGCGCGACGAATCCGGGTTCGACCCCCGCCGACCACGCATCCGCCCCCGGCGGGCGTACGTCCTCACCGGGCGGCGCCGCCGGTGCGAAGCCGATGGCGATGATCTCGCCGCGCCCGGCCGGTGGTGCGGGGCTTCGGCCGTTGCCGGCCCGGCCGGCGAGGTGCGCGCTGCCGCCGGAGGACCGCGACGACCTGCGGGCGTCCGACGTCCCGACGGCATGGCGCACGCTCTGGATCGACCGTGCGCGCGGGGCCGTCGACCTGCTCGCCGTCGCCGCCGACGGCACGCTCTGGGCCACCTTCCGTACGGAGAAGCAGCGCGGAAGCGCCCTGGAAATCAGGGACGACGGGGTGCGCCGCTGGGACGGCGAGGCATGGCGGACGTTCGAGATCCCTCCCCTTCCCGATCGCGGCCCGCAGCCGGTCGTCGCGCTCGCCGCCACCTCGGCCGGCCAGGCCTGGGTGTTCGGCAACTCCAATGACCGGAAGGGAGGGGACACGACGGGGTTCGTCGGCACCTACGAGGGGGGCCGGTGGCGCTCGGAGACACTGGCCAAGCCCGCGGCCGACGCGATCGGGTGGGGTTACACCGCCACCCAGCCGGTCGGAGCGGACCGCATGTGGACCGTGAACGGGCGGGTGGGGCTGCTGTGGACGGGGCGGGAATGGCAGCGCTATCCCCTGCCCGTCGAGGCAGGGGCGCTCAGCGCGTACGACGACCAGGTCTGGGCCGTGACCGGCGCGTACGGCAGGCGGCCGGCGGCGATGCGCTGGGAGCAGGGAGCCTGGCGCCTGATCGGGGTGCCCGTCCTGGAGACGCCGGACCACGACGTGGCGGGCAGCGCGCTCCGGGACGTCGGCGTGATCGGTCCCGACGACGTGTGGGCCGTGGGCGGGGTCACGTGGCTGATGGAGCACGAGTACGACGACGAGAACGAGCCGCTGGAACGGGGACGCCCGGTGGCCCTGCACTGGAACGGGAGGTCGTGGACCTGCCACTGGGGCCCGCCGGGGTCGAGCCGGGAGCGTTCCGCCGGGAGGATAACGACGTTCGGCCAGGCGGAGCCCGACGGCAGGGGCGGCCTGTGGGTGGTCGGCCGCGGCGACCTGCTGTGGCATCTGTCCGAGGGGCGCTGGACCCGCCACCGCATCCCCGCGCCGGCGGGCTATGTGGCCCGGGTAAGCGCTCTGGCCCTGCGCCCCGGCACGGGCCAGGTCTACGCGGCGGGCTCGGTGACCTCGAAGAAGGAGAGCCCCTTCGCCGTCTCCCACGCCGCCGTCTGGCGTGCGGGGTAGGCGACCCCGCAGGCCCGGGGGTGGGCCCGATCGGGCGCCACCCCCGGTGATCCTCGCGATCAGACGATGGTGCAGGGGTTTCCGTTGAGGGCGAACGCCGTGGGCTTGCCGGCGTTGCCGGTGTGGGTGGCCTGGAAGCCGATCTCAGTGGTGGAGCCGGGCGCGATCGTGCCGTTGTAGCTCATGTTCCGCGCCGTGACCTGTCCGCTGCTGGGCGAGTAGGTGGCGTTCCATCCGTTGGTGATGGTCTGCCCGCTGGGCAGGGTGAAGGTCAGCGACCAGCCGTTGACGGTGGAGGAGCCGGTGTTGGTGATGGCGATCTGCTCGGTCAGGCCCTCGTTCCAGGCGTTGACGGTCGCGCTGACCCGGCAGGCGCCCGAACCGCCGCTGGGCGACGCGGACGGAGAAGCCGACGGGGACGCCGACGGAGACGCCGACGGAGACGCGGACGGGGACGAGGAGGGCGAAGCCGAGGGGGACGGCGACGGAGACGTCGTCCCGGACTGGAACTGGGTGAAGAACTTCCACACCTCAGCCGACGTCCAGGTCCTGGCGCCGCTCGTGGAGGTGGACCCGTCGTTGGGGGAGGGCGTGTGGTCGCCGTCGAACGCCGCCCATACGACCGGATAGCCGGCCCGGCATCCCGAGTAGTTGGTGATGATGTGCGTCAGGCTGCCCTGCGAGGGCTCCCGGGGGTTCGTGGGGGTGCAGCCGTTGTTCGAGACGAACCTGTCGCGCAGCTGCCGGCCCAGGGAGATGTTGAGGACCGAGTCGTGGGTGCCGTGGATGCCCATGTACGCGACCGGCTGGGTGCCGCCGTTGCACCCGCTGAGCTGCGCGCCGGAGTAGACCGCGACCGCGCGGAAGACCGTCGGCCGGGCGCACGCGACCGCGAAGCTCATCGAGCCGCCGTAGCTCCACCCCATGGCGAAGCGCTGCGTCGTGTCGACGCAGAGGTCGTTCTCGACGAGCCGCAGCACGTCGTCGGTGAACGTCAGGTCTTCGTTGTTGCTGTTGGCCCAGCCGTTGTTGATGCCCTGGGGTGCGATGAAGATCGTGCTGTTGTTCGAGAGCTGCTTGAGCCCGTAGTAGGCCCAGACGGATCCGTCCGATCCGCCCGAGTCGACGATCTGCGCCGTGCCGTTCAGCCAGTGGTACGCGAAGATCAGCCGGTAGGGGTGGTTGTTGTCGTAGTTGTCGGGAATCCGCAGGATCCAACTGCGGCTCTTGCCGCTGGTCGTGATCGTCTGCGAACCGCTTCTCAGCGTCGGGGTCTTCCCGCAGCCGGAGGTCGCCGCAGCGACGGCGGCGCTCGCCGAGGACGGCGTGGCCGCACCGAGGCTGTCGCTCAGCGCCATGCGTCCCGAGGCCAGGACGAGAAGCGCGGCGGCCGCGACAGCGGTGAAGATGGATCTCTGTCTCAACTTCACGCAACTCCCTTTATCGTTCGAAAGCCGACGTACGTCGATGGGGAAGCAATCGGGTTTGCCGGTGAGCCCCGGCGAGCGGTCTTGCGGAACGGATTCGAACGCTGCGTGAGCCCACCGTCAGTCGACCCCGGAGGAGCGCGGCGACCGGTCGTCGGCAGCGCGCGCGTTCGCCCTTCTCCGTTGCGGAAAGGCATGGCGAACTCTGGTTTCCGTTATCGCGAATATCCTGCTGCCGCCTTCTGAAGGAATGCGGCTTATGGCCTGGCGGGTGCCAGATAAAGGCGGATCATGCCGGGATTCGACGATCCGATCGGCTGGCGTCAGGACAATTCGTGTTAGCGATAACAGAGACGGATGGGCGAGTACTCCTTCCTGCCGGGCGACTGCAAGTGGTGGTGAAGCGGAGCAAATATGAAGTCGCACGGCATGTCAAGGCACTTGTCGGGCCGCCGGGAATCTCTCGCGGGCGGGCGTCCGTGTCGTGAGTTTTCACCAGGGAGAAAGCGAAGGCCGCCGGTGACGCCGCGATGAAAATTTCATCGTCCGCGGCATTGTGTTTGCGGCGGAGAGCCCGCCCTTTTTCGCCGCCGGTCGCCGGGCCGGCCGCTCTCGGCCGGGACGACCGCGACGTCGGCCGCCGAACCGGCCCCGCCGGTCGCCGGGCAGCTCGGGGCCTGAGCGCCGCTCATGTGGCCGGAGCGCTCGGACGCCCGAGTGCCGTTCAGGCGCCCCGCGACGCGATCGACTCCCGGACGCGGATGGGCATCGGCACGCGATGCACCTCGCCCTGCCCGCCGTCGTCCTCACGGTCGCGGCCGATCTCCGTGAACAGCACGTCGACGGCCTTGCGGCCGAGCTCGTAGTGGGGGAGGGCCACCGTCGTCAGCTGGGGGCGCATCCACGAGGCGATCGGGTGGTCGTCGAAGGACACGACGGACACGTCGCCGGGCACCTTGAGCCCGAAGTCGTCGAGTGCCTGGTAGGCGCCGAGGGCGAGCCGGTCGTTGAAGCAGATCAACGCCTGCGGGCGCTCCTTCTCCAACAGTGCCCGGGTCAGGGCGAGGCCGTATTCCGGCTGCCAGTCGGGGCAGACGTGGCCGCCCGCCGGCTTGACCCCCGCCTCGGCGAGCACCTCGCGGATGCCGATGAGCCGTTCGACCGCCGCGACGCTGCCACCCGCCGGGACGTTGCGCCGTGCGGGACCGGCGCCGATCAGGTGGATGCCCTCGCGATGACCGGCGTCGAGCAGGGCCCGCGCGGCGACGCGTCCGGCCTCGATCTCGTCGGGGATGACCGAGGGCAACGGCGACGGCTGCTTGGGGAGCGCGTTGAGCAGGACGGCGGGGGCGGCCGCCATGGCCTTCGGCACCTTGATGGTCCTCGTGTACATCGAGGCCAGGATGATCCCGTCCACCTGACGGTCGTGCATGGCCTGCAGCAGGAGCCGTTCGAGCTCGGCGTCGCCCTCCGTTTCGCCGATGAACAGCATGAAGCCGCGCTCCCGGGCGGCTTCCAAGGCTCCCTTGATCATGTCGCCGGCGAGCCGCGTCGTGGCAACCGTGTCGGAAATGAAGCCAATAGTCCGAGTTGTCCCAGTTCGCAGGCCTACGGATACGATGTTCGGCCGATACTGCAACTCGGCGGCGGCCTTGAGGACACGCTGCTCGACGTCCTGGGAGATGCGCAGCTCCCGGCCCCGTCCGGACAGCACGAGCGACGCGGTGGTCGGCGAGACGCCGGCGGTCTTTGCGACGTCCGCCAGCGTGACCCGTCGTGGGCTCACCGGGTGACCTCCTGCAATGTGGGGGTTGACACCCCGCGACACGTGTGATGAGACTATCGCACTGCTAATCCGATTTAGCAAACCTGAGTCCTGGGGCGTCCGGCGTGTGCCGGCGAGTCCCCGAGCAATCAAGGAGACGCAGATGTCGCGTCGAATTCGCTGGAACGGGGCCGCGCTCGCGGTCGTGATGGGAGGGACGCTGGCGGCGGGCTGCGGGGCGCCCGGCGGCGACGCCCCTCAGCCGGAGGCCACCAGCGCGTCCCTGTCGGCCGCGCCGACCTGTGGCACGGCACCGGTAACGCTCAACGCCTATATCGAGACCGGCTTCCCCCTGCCGAAGGAGCTCAGCACCGAGTTCTCCAAGCAGTATCCGAACGTGAAGTGGAACATCCGCGAAGACCAGTTCGCGGTGATCACGCAGAACGCGCCGCGCGTCCTCGCCGACGACCCGCCGGACCTGATGCGGCTTCCCCAGGTGTCGGAGCTGGTCAAGAACAACCTGCTGAAGAACCTCGACGGCTACGCCAAGGCGTTCGGCTGGGACTCCTGGCCCGCCTCCCAGCTGGAGCAGATGCGCCTGGCTCCCGGCGGGAAGACGCGCGGCGAGGGGTCGCTGTACGCCATGGGGCTGAACTTCAGCATGACCGGCGTGTTCTACAACAAGAAGCTCGCCGCCAAGATCGGCATGTCGTCCCCGCCGGCCACCCTGGACGAGCTGGACGACGCGCTGGCGAAGGCCAAGAGCGCGGGCATCACCCCGATCGCCCAGTTCAACGGAGGGGCCACCGGCGGTCTCGCCTTCCCCCTTCAGGACCTCATGGCCGCGTACGGTCCCCCGGGGCCGATCAACGACTGGATCTACCAGAAGCAGGGCGCCACGATCGACACCCCGTCGAACCTGGACGCGACGCGGCACCTGGAGAAGTGGATCAAGGGTGGCTACTTCTGGAAGGACGTCAACGCCGTCGACTACGCGACGATGATGAGCCGCTTCATCAAGGGCGACGGCCTGTTCATGTTCAACGGCGACTGGGAGTCGGGCAACCTCGACAAGCAGATGCCGGGCGACGTGGGCTTCTTCCTGATGCCGCCGGCGCAGCAGGGCGGCAAGCAGGCCGCGATGTCGGCGCCCCTCACCTACGGGATCAGCTCCAGGGCGAAGAACGCCGACTGCGCGGCGTTCTTCCTCAACTGGGTGGCGACCGACCCGAAGGCCCGTGAGATCGGCGTGAAGGTCGGCGGGTCGCACCCCATGGGCCCGGCGGACGCCCCCATGCCCGAGGTGGCCGACGACACGGTCACGGCGAGCACGCTGGCGGCGGGCGCGAAGATCGCCGAGGACAACGGCGCGATGGACTTCATCGCCAACGCCACCGGCGCGATCTACGCCAAGAGCTGGACGCCCCAGCTGCAGAAGCTGGTCGCAGGGCAGCAGACCCCCGAAGCGCTGCTGAAGTCGGTGCAGAGCGACTACACGAGCCAGGTCGGGGGGAGCTGAGCACCGATGACACGGCCGACTCTCCGCTCGAACGAGTCCGCCGAGGGCGCGGGCGAGCGGAGGAAGCGGAGCTCCGCCCGCGCGGCGGGGCTCCGCACGCCGGGGTGGGTGGCCTGGCTGTTCGTGGCTCCGGCGCTCATCGTCTACGCGGTCTTCGTGCTACGGCCGATCGCCCTCACCGTCCAGTATTCGATGTATCGCTGGGACGGCATCGGCCCGTCCGCCTGGGCCGGGCTGGGCAACTACGCCAAGGTCTTCACCGACCCCGACCTGTTCGCCTCCATCCTCAACGCGATCAAGCTGATCGTGTTCTTCAGCGTGATCCCGGTGGTGCTGAGCCTCGCGATCGCCTCGACGATCCGCCGGATCGCCACGAGCCGGCTCGCGCTGGTGGCGCGGACGGTCCTGTTCCTGCCGCAGGTCATCCCGCTCGTCGCCGCCGGCATCGCCTGGAGCTGGCTGATGTCGTCGACCGGACTGGTCAACCAGCTGCTCAGGCTGGTCGGGCTCGGCGGGGTGGCACGCGCGTGGCTGGGCGACTTCTCCACCGCCCTGCCCGCGGTCGGCGTGATCGGGGCGTGGGTGCTGCTCGGCCTGTGCACGATCCTCCTGCTGTCCGGGATGAGCAAGATCGACCCGGCGCTCTACGAGGCGGCCCGGATGGACGGGGCGGGGCCGCTGCGGGAGTTCTTCTCGATCACCGTGCCCAGCCTGCGGCAGGAGATCGGCGTCTGCGTCACGGTGACCGTGATCGCCGCGCTGGCGAGCTTCGACATCGTGTACGTCTCCACCCAGGGCGGCCCGGGGAACGCGACCATGGTCCCGGGGCTGGAGATCTACTATCTGGCCTTCACCGAGCGGCAGGTGGGCATGGCGTCCGCGCTGGCCGTCGTGCTCATGGTGCTCGTCATCCTCGTCGCCCTTCCCATCCAGTGGCTCACCAAGGACAGGTCCTCATGATCGTCGGGCGTCGGGAGACGTGGACCGGAAGGCTGCTGCTCGTCGTGCTGATGGCGGTCACGCTCATGCCGTTCGTGAGCCTGTTCGTCACCGCGCTGCACCCGTCCGGCAGCTACCCCTCGGGCCTGGAGTGGCCGAGCGATCCGCAGTGGGGCAACTTCGTCGAGGCGTTCAAGGCCGCCCGGATGATCGAGCTGGTGAAGTCGAGCACGCTCATCGTGCTCGGCGTGGTGCCCCTCTCGCTGCTGCTCGGGACGCTGGCGGGGTTCGCCATCGGTCACCTGCGGATGGCGGGACGCAACCTGGTGTTCCTGCTGTTCGTGCTCGGGCTGACGCTGCCGTTCGAGGGCATCATCACGCCGCTGTACTACCAGGTGCGCGACATGGGGCTGCTGAACACCAGATGGGCGATCATCCTGCCGCTCATCGGGCTGTTCATGCCGTTCGCGGTCTTCTGGATGCGGGCGCACTTCGTCAACATGCCCGACGAGCTGTCGGAGAGCGCCCGCATGGACGGCGCGAACGTGTGGCAGCTCTTCTGGCGCATCCACGTGCCGCTGGCCATGCCGGCGCTGTCGTCCCTGGCCATCCTGTTGTTCCTGTGGACCTGGAACCAGTTCCTCCTGGCGATCGTCCTCGTCGACGACCCGTTGAAGCGGACGATGTCCGGGGCCCTGGGCGCCTTCCAGGGGCAGTGGGGCACCAACATGCCGCTGCTCTGCGCGGGTTCGCTGCTGATCCTGGCTCCTACACTCGTGATCTTCCTGATCTTCCAGCGCCGGTTCGTCACGGCTCTGCTGCAAGGCTCTCTGAAGGGATGACGCGAGTGGACGGAACTGCCCCGTTCTCCGGGGGAATCGAGGCGGGCGGGACGAAGTGGGTGTGCGCGGTCGCCGACGCCGGGGGAGAGGTCCTCGCGACCGAGGTGATCCCCACGACCACGCCGGAGACGACCATCGGCGCCGCGCTGCGGTTCTTCGGCGGCCATCCGCCCATCGCCGCGCTCGGCATCGGCACCTTCGGCCCGGTGGACGTGCGGCCGGGCTCGCCGACGTACGGCCGCATCCTGGCCACGCCCAAGCCGGGCTGGGCGGACGTCGACGTCGTCTCCCCCTTCCGCGCCGAGCTGGGCGTACCCGTCCGTCTGGACACGGACGTCAACGCCGCCGCGCTGGGGGAATGGCGCCGTGGAGCGGGCGCGGGGCTCGGCACGATCGCGTACATGACCGTGGGCACCGGCATCGGTGTGGGGGCGGTGGTGAACGGCGGGCTCGTGCACGGGCTCCTGCATCCGGAGTTCGGGCACATCCGCATCCCGCACGACACGGGCAGGGACCCGTTCGCGGGGAGCTGCCCCTTCCACGGCGACTGCCTCGAAGGGCTTGCGTCGGGCGAGGCGATGCGCCGCCGGTGGGGGCGTCGTGCCGAGCACCTGGACGACCCGTCGGCCTGGGAGCTCGAGGCCGGATACATCGCCCTCGCGCTCGTGAACCTGACCTACGCGCTGTCGCCCGAGCGGATCGTCGTCGGCGGGGGCGTCGCCAAGCACCCCGCGCTGCTGCCCGCCGTGCGGGCGCGGCTGCTCACCCTCACCGCCGGTTATCCGGGGCCGCCGGTGCCCGCCGGTCCTGCGGCGATGGACGAGTACGTCACCGGCCCCGCCCTCGGCGATCGTTCGGGGGTGGCCGGAGCCGTGGAGCTCGCACGCGCGGCGCGGTCCGAGGCGCCCGCGTCGTGGTGACGCTTTCTGAGACGTGCGGGGAGACGCCCCGCGCGATGGATTCGGAGGTTCTTCTGATGGCTCCACGGGGGCGGCGAGACGGCACGCCCGGACCGGAGGCCCGGTCCTGCGCACACGAGGTGCTCGCCGGGGGACGGCGACGTGACCGGGGACGGCGACGTGACGGGGGAATCGCGTGAACGGCGTCGCGGAACCGGTGCGGGGCGAGCCCGCGCGCTGGACGCGGCGGCACCTCGCCGCGCCGGTCGGCGGCCCGGCGACGACGGCGCCGGTCATCGGCCTTCCCGCGCCGCCGCGCGTGCTGCCCCACGACGACGTCTGGGATCTGTGGCCGATCCAGGAGGAGGACGGCTCGACGACCGTGGTCGGGGGCCGCGAGTTGTGGATCGCGCTCGCCGCGCCCGCCCTCGGCCACCCCGAGGAGCGTCACGACCACGCCCGTCTCCGGCTGCTCGGCAGGGACGCCGGCGGCTGGACCGACCTCGGCCACGTCTTCGCCGACGGCGCCTCGCCGGGCAGCCGCGAATGGTCGGGATCGACGGTCCGCAGACCGGACGGCACGGTGTCGGTGTTCTACACGGCCGCCGGCCGCCGAGGTGAGGCCCGCCCGACGTTCACCCAGACCGTCGTGGAGGCCCGCGCCCGGCTGGTGACCGACGGCGGCCGGATCCTGCTCGACCCGGCCGCCGAGCACCGGGAGGTCCTCCGTTCGGACGGCGTGACCTACCTGCCGGCCGACGACATCGAGGGCGGACCCGGGCGCATCAAGGCGTTCCGCGATCCCGGCTGGTTCCGCGACCCCGCCGACGGACGCGAATATCTGCTCGTCGCCGCGTCCGTCGCGGCGTCACCCGGCGCGGGCCACGCCTTCATAGGCGCGGTGGCCCTCGCCGCGGCGACGCCGGGCGGCTGGTCGCTGCGGCCGCCCCTCCTCGTGGCCGACGGAGTCAACCACGAGATCGAACGGCCCCACATCGTGGTGCACGGGTCGTCGTACTACCTGTTCTTCTGCACGCAGCGGCAGTCGTTCCACCCGAGGGGAAGCGCCCCCACCGGGCTCTACGGCTTCGTCGCGCCCACCCTCGCCGGGCCGTACACGCCGCTGAACGGCTCGGGGCTCGTGCTGGCCAATCCGGCGGAAGAGCCCGACCAGGCGTACGCCTGGCTGGTCCTGCCCGACCTGAAGGTCGTGAGCTTTCTCAACTACCGCTCCATCGGAGGGCCGGATCCGTGGACGGCCGGGCCCGGCGCGGCGCGGGCCGCCTTCGGCGGGACGATCGCGCCGGTGCTCGAACTCACCCTGCGCGAGGACGCCACCTCCGTGGTCGTTCCCGCGTCGGCGGGAGCCGTCAGCGGGTGAACCTCGCGATTGCCTCCGGGGTGACGGGGGTGAAGAAGTTGACCAGGTTGCCGTCGGGGTCGCGGAGCAGGAGCGACCGGTTGCCCCACGGCATCGTGGTGGGCTCCTGGACGAACTCCTCGACGTGGCCGGTCAGGCTCCGGTGCACGCCGTCCACGTCGTCGACGAGGAACTCGACGATCACGCTGTGGTCGGCGGACGGCCGGGCGGCGCCGGGTGCGAAGAGCGGGACGGTGCGGGTGCTGCCGATCGCGAGGGTCGCGGAGGCGGTCTTGATCTCGGCGAATTCCGCGCTCGCCCAGCGTGCCCGCACGCCCGTGGCCCGCTCGTAGAAGCCCGCGAGGCGCGCGACGTCGTCGGTGATGATGCGGATCGACACGAAGTCCATGGTGATCTCCCTGGTTCCCGGGTTGTTCGTCCCGGGAACACTAGGGCGGATACCGGACAGAAACCGCCCAGTATTGTCACTAGATTGTGTGACGTGGCCCGACCGACTCATCGCGTTCTCACGCTGCTGGAGCTCCTGCAGTCGGGCGGCACGCGGACGATGGCCGAGCTCGCCGACCGGCTCGGCGTCGACGAGCGCACCGTGCGGCGATATGTGGACCACCTGATCGACCTCGATGTGCCCGTCGAGTCGGTGCGCGGCCGATACGGCGGCTATCGCCTCGCCCCCGGATATCGCATGCCCCCGCTCATGCTGAGCGACGACGAGGCGCTCGCCGTGCTGCTCGGCCTGGTCGCCGGTCGCCGCGCGGGGCTGACGACGGCGGCGGGCACGGCGAGCGAGACGGCGGCGGCCAAGATCCGGCGCGTTCTGCCCGAGCGGCTCGCCCGCCGGCTCGACACCGTGCTCGAATCCCTCGCCTTCACGGCCCCGCCCGGCGAGTCCGCCGTTCCCGAGACCGCCGTGTTGCTCTGCGTCGCCGACGCGGTGCGCCATCACCGGCCGATCTCGATCAGGTATACCGCCGCCGATGGTCGGCGCAGCGAGCGCACGCTGCATCCGTACGGGCTCGTCGCCCATTCGGGCCGGTGGTACGTCACGGGCGCGGATCCGGAGATCGGCGAGGACCGGACCTTCCGGCTGGATCGCATCGCGGACGCGAGGACGCTGCCCGGCTCGTTCGAGCCGCCCGCCGGGTTCGATCCGGCGCAGCACGTCCTGGCCGGATTCGCCACGGCTCGATATCGGTACGACGTGGTGCTGCGGATCCAGGGGACGGTCGAGCAGATCCGCGCCCGGCTTCCCGCCGCCGTCGCGACCCTGGCGGATTCCGGGGACGAGGGCTGGCTCCGGGTCGAGGTGCGCGCGGAGCGGCTCGACTGGCTGCCTCCGGTGCTCGCCTCACTCGACCGGCCGTTCGTCATCGAGCGGCCGGACGAGCTGCGCGACCGTGTCGCGGCGCTCGCGGACCGGCTCGCGGCTTCCGCCCGCAGGACCGCAGAGTGACTGCGGGCGGGTGACTGCGGGCGGGTGACTGCGGGCGGGTGACTGCGGGCTAAGCGCTGGTCGCCGGCGAACCGGCCGCGTGCAGATGGCGGTCGATCGCGGCGAAGGTGGCCGCCGGCTGTTCGATGTGCGGCAGGTGACCGGCCTCCGGGATCACCTCCAGCCGGCCGTTGGCGAAGGCGCCGGCGTAGGCGGCGCCGTAAGCCGGGGTGACGATCCGGTCGCTCTCCCCCCACACCAGGAGCGTGGGCACGTCGACGTGCCGCAACCGGCGGAGCAGTTTGGGATCGTGCATGTAGGGGTCGCCCGCCAGCGTGCGCATGGTGGCCATGTCGGCCGCCCGGGCTGCGAGCTGGTCGGCGGGGACGCCGGCCGGGTCGACGTAGAAGCGCTGCGAGTCGTGCCAGGCGTATTCGGCCACGCCGCGCGCGTCCAGGGCGAAGAAGTCGCGGATCGGCTCGCCGGGGACGTCCACGCCCACGGCGTCGACCAGCACCAGCCCGGTGATGATCCCCCGCCGTGTCGCGTACGGCCATCTCGGCGGCGGTCCAGCCGCCGAGGGAGGAGCCGGCGACGAGAACGTCGCGCAACCCCAGGCGATGCAGGCAGTGCAGGTAGGCGAGGGCGAGGTCGTCGATGCCGGTGAGCCACGGGGGACGGTCGGTGCCGTTCCAGCCGGGATGCACGGGCGTCAGGGTGTGTGCCGTCCGGGAGAGGTGCCCGGCGAGCCCGGCGACCGTGGCGGGGCCGCCGCCGCCGTGCAGGATCAGGGCCGGTCTGCCGGTGCCGGCCTCCGACATGGTGAGGGACAGGTCGCGATCTGCAACAACTCGGGCGGGCGGTCAAACACGTCCAATATAGGCAGCACCGGGCCCTGGAGAGCGGGCTGTCGGCGATCGGCGCGACGCTCGCCCAGTGGGACGCCCTCCGGGCGATCAGCCGTACCCCCGGGGCGTCGGCCCGGGAGCTGGCCGCGGCGACGTTCCAGACCGAGCAGGCCTTCGGCACCCTCGCCGGGCGGCTCGTGGCCCAGGGATGGATCGAACGCAGGCCCGGGCACGGCAGGCGCATCGAGCACCATCTCACCCCTTCCGGCGAGCGGGTCCTGGAAGCCGGGCGCAAGGTCGCCGACGAGGTGCTCGCCAGGTGCTACACCGCCCTGCCGGACGCGGACCGCGCGACCCTGCTGGCCCTGCTCCGGCGCCTCGTCGTGGAGGACGCGTAGCCTCCGGCCACGCCCTCGGCGGAGATGCGCTGCGCGGCGGCGCGTCTCCACCGAGGGCGTCCCGGGTCAGACGCCGGGGCGTACGGCGGTGAGGAAGCTGCCCCTCCAATAGGCGTTGAGCCTGTCGACACTGACCACCGCGCCGCTGTGGGGGGCGCTGATCACCTTCCTGTGCCCGAGATACATGCCCACGTGGCCGCCGCCACTGGTGAAGATGAGGTCGCCGGGCTTGAGGTGCGACAGCGAGACCCTCTTCTTGGCGTGCCTGAGCATCGCCCACGTCGTACGCGGGAGCTTGACGCCGGCCTTGCGCCAGGCGAACTGGACCAGCCCGGAGCAGTCGAACGCTCCTGGGCCCGTGGCGCCCCACACGTACGGGTCGCCGAGCTGCTTCTTCGCCACCTTGATGGCGCGCTCGGCCTTCTCCTGCTGGAGAGCCGCCTTGGTGAGCTTCCTCGTGGCGGAGTTCTCGGCCACGGGCGCGGGATGCAGGGGGGTGGTCGTTGTGGGGGGCACGGGCGGGATGACCGCCGAGGTGAGGGCCGGGGCGGGGGCGGGGGCCGGGGGTGGGGATGTCACCGTCGCGGACGCGGCGGCTGCGGGGAGTGCGCTCAATGCTCCGGCCGACGCGGTGAGCGCCGCGCTACCGATCGTGACGCAGGCGATGCGGAGCAGAGTGGTGGAGTTGGTGGACAGGAGGATCTCTCCCTTTGGTCTTCCGCTTGCGCCTACCGGGTTAGCTGACGGATTCGGGCAGGGAAGATCGCCCTACGGCGCCGGCGCGCCGATTCACCCCAGACCTTCGTCGAAGGTCGATTGGTTCCCCGGCTCCGAGCCTCCTAGCTGCTCGGATTCGGCATCACCGGCGCCCAGGGGGGCGGAGAGGCGGGGCGACGGCGACTGTGGATGGTCGAACCCGGCGGGGCCGGGTTCGTAACGACGAGGTCACGTGGACCCCGCCGATGGGCAAGGAAACTACCAAGAGCCCCATATCTCCGCAAAGAGCGTCAAAAGGATAAGGAGCGCATAAAAGGGATCAAATGCGCGAAGTTGCAGGTCAGAGTGCATCTGCGGAAGAGATGTGGCGCTGGTCACACTCGTCCCATCGCGGGCCTGACCTGCGGAGGAAGGCGAGTAAGCCCTGGCGGCGGCGTACATCCTGACCCTGGCGGCCTTCGGCCCCTCGGCTGCCCGCCTGTGGTCCGGAGGGCGTTGATCGTCGCTTGCGCCGCCCGGCTGCCGCCCTGCACGAGCGGGCGTGACCTGCCGGATGGCTAGTTCGTACGCCAGAAGGCGCCGTTGGCGGAGGGGTCGTCGGGGTCGCCCTGCGGCGCGGTGAACCCGGCGCCCCACAGCGTCGTCGTCCCGGGCCTGCGCGCGATCGAGAACAGGGCGGCGTCGGTGCCGGCCTTCCGGGGGATCGGGGTGCTCCGCCACGTCGAACCCGTGACATGCCACAGGGTGGAGTTCCAGTCGCTCTGCACGATCCACACGCCGCCCGCGCCGTCGGGCTCCACCTCCGTGTACGGCTGGGCGTTGACGGCGCCGACCGAGGCGGTCCACGAGCGGCCGTTCCAGTGCATGACCAGGGGGCGGTCGTAGATCTTGTCGTCGCCCTGGTCGTCGGCGCCCTCCCAGCTCACGCCGCCGACGGCCCACACGTTGCGGGGGCCGAGGACGGCGATGTCGGTGAGCACCGCGGCGGCGTCGCGAGCGGGCAGTTTGATCGCGGGGGTGGGCACCAGCGCCCAGGACTTCCCGTTCCACCGCATGATCGCGGGACGGGTGCCCTTGGCCCCCGCCGCCCAGACGTCACCGGCCTTGTACGCGTCGACGGCGGCGGCGTGGGCCGGCAGCGGGACGCTCCGCCACGACGACCCGTTCCAGTGCCTGGCCGAGGCCGAGGAGTCGGCGACCGCCCAGACGTCCTTCGCGCCCGTGCCGTCGGCGTCCGTCGTGGAGAAGCCGCTGCCGAGCGAGAAGGTGGTCCATGTCCGGCCGTTCCACCGGCTCGCCTTCCCCGGGCCGAAGACCCACACGTTCTTGTCCGAGCCGGCGGTCACGGCCGTCAGCTCGTACGACGGGCTGCCGGGGAGCACCTTCCACGATCGGCCGTCGAACCGCTCGACCAGGCCCCGCCGCGTGCCGTTCACGACCCGGTGACCGGCCGCCCACACCGACCCGTTGCCGAGGACCGTCACGTCGTCGAGCACGTCGTCCCCGGGCAGGGTGTTCACCTTGGCCAGCCGCCACGTGGGCGCGGTCTCCCCGGCCTGGCCGCCCTGGTGGGCCGCTCCCGAGGCCGCCGCGGCCGGCAGGAACGCCAGCCCGATCGCCGATATGCCCGAGACGAGTACGGTGCGCACGATGCTTCCCCTTCCGCTCACCAGTACGACGTTTGACCGAGGAGAGTCGTTCACACGTCGCGGAAGGGCCGGAGTCACTTCTTCTCCGTCCACGGCTCGTACGCGTCGTCCCCGGGGAGCACCCAGATCTTCGTGTCGGGCCTGACCAGGCTCCGCACCCGCGTCACCGCGCCGGTCGTCTTCGAGACCCGGTAGACCGTCACTCCGGTTTCGGTCTTCGACCGGACGACCAGGTGTCCCGCCTTGTCGAAGTCGAGGTCGTCGATCCGCCGCCCGCGCGGGAGCCGTACGGTCACGGTGCGGCTCGCCTTGCCGGTGCGCAGGTCGACCAGGCGCAGCGTGCGCGACTTCGGCCACGAGCCGACCGGCTCCGCCGCCGTGACGTGGTCGTTCGCCAGGGCCGTCGCCCACAGCCGCGTCTTCGACCGCAGGCGGGTGCGCAGCCCCCGGTCGAACACCGTCATCCGGCCGTCTTCCCCTTGCATCAGCAGCCGCGCGCCGTCCGGGCTGAATCCCGCGAAGTTCCAGGTGTCCGTCTTTCCGGGCAGCGGCAGGCTCCTGCCCTTCCGCAGGTCGAGCAGGGCTCCCAGGCCCGGTGCCGAGGTCTTGGTGACCACGAAACCGCCGTCGTACGACACCGACGGCCATTCTTCGCCGGTCGTGGCCACGGTTAGGTCGCGGATCACATGTTCCCTGCCGTGCAGGGTCCGCTCGGCGAACCGGCCGTCCGACTTGCGGAAGTAGAAGAAGCGCCGGCCGTCCCCGCTGACCAGGAACGCGGCCCGCGCCCCCGGGTTGACCGCGTCGGGGGGCGCCACGGCGAGCGCTTCCGGCACCTTCACCACGTGTCCGTCGGTCAGCACCAGTTCCCAGGTGTGCGTCCACCTGGCGTACGCGATCGTGACCGGAGTGGCGGCCGTCGCGGGCTGCCCGCCCAGCGCAACGGCGGCCAGGACGAGTGTCGCGAGAACCGTGCGCAGTCTCATGTGGGGTGAGATGCCGGACAACCCGGAAATGTTGCCGGTGCGTGCGGGTGGCTACGCGGCCTGGGCCCGGTAGTCCCTGATCGTGATCGCGGTCGCGGCCTTGCGGATCGGCTCGGTGACCCGCTCGATCATGCGGTTCCTGCCCGGCAGGTGCGGCATCAGCCGCAGCATCAGCATCTGGAACCGGATCTGCGCCGCGGACTTCAGCACCATGCCCCTGAGGTTGCCCTCGGCGAGCTTCTGGTTCTCCTCCACGAAGTGCCGCAGCTCGCGCTCGTACGCGGTGAAGGCGGCGGCGTGGTCTCCCGCGGCCTCGGCGAGGCAGCCCGCGAGAACGTAGGCGCCGACCAGGGCCAGGCTGGTGCCCTGACCGGACGCGGGCGAGGCCGAGTAGGCCGCGTCGCCGACGAGTGTCACCCGGCCCGACGACCAGTGGTCCATGCGCACCTGGCTGATCGAGTCGAGATAGAAGTCGGGCGCGTCCTCCATGGCGTCGAGGAGGCGCGGAACCTCCCAGCCCTGGCCGGAGAAGAGGCCGGCGAGCAGCTTCTTCTGCTGGGCGGGGTCGCGCCGGTCGTACTCCAGCGGCGGCGAGGAGAACAGGAACATCGCCTTGGCGTCGTCGGCGCGCGCCGTGCTGTACATCCCGGTGCTCCTGCCCGGCGCCGGATGCATCATCTCCGTGCGGTCCAGGCCGAGGTGGTTCGGCACCGTGAAGATCGAGATGTAGTGCCCGAGGTCGTGGACGAACCGCGACTCCTCGCCGAAGGCCAGGGCGCGCACGTTCGAGTGCAGGCCGTCGGCCCCCACCACCACGTCGAACGTGCGAGGAGCGCCGTTCGCGAAGGTGACGTGCACTCCTTCGGGGGTTTCCCGCAGGGCGGTGATGGAGTCGTCGAAGACGTACTCGACGCCGTCTCCGGCCGCCGCGTGCAGGAGCCGGGTGAGGTCGCCGCGCATGATCTCGACGTCGTCGCCCTCGCGGCCGCCGAACAACTGCGCGCTCATCGTGCCGATCTGCCGGCCCCGGGCGTCGACGAAACGCGCGACCCGCATGTCCGTGCTGTGCCGCCGCACCTCGTCGAGCAGGCCCATGCGGGAGACGACGTCGAGCGCCGCTCCCCGGATGTCGATCTTGTAGCCGCCGTCCCGCAGGGAGGGGGCGCGCTCGACGACGGTCACCGCGAAGCCGTGCTCGCGGAGCCAGTACGCCAGCGTCAGCCCGGCGACGCTTCCACCGGAGATCAGGATGTTCGTCATGCCAGGAACTGTACAAGCGTCTTAATCATCCGTCTAGCACGATTGTCCAAGACATTTGTGTTAACCGTAGGCTAGGCTCTGAGCATGGGAAACCGGGAAGATCTGCTCGCGGGCGCCAAGCGGTGCCTGATGGAGAAGGGATACTCCGGCACCACCGCGCGTGACATCGCGGCGGCCGCCGGCACGAGCCTCGCCGCCATCGGCTATCACTTCAGATCGACGAAGGCCCTGCTCGACGCGGCCCTCATCGAGGCGATGGAGGAGTGGGGAAAGGAGATCGAGCAGACCCTCGCCGCGGACGCGTCACTCGGCGGCTCGCCCGCGCAGCGGTTCGAGGCGACCTGGACGCGGATCATCGAGTCGTTCGCCGCGATGCGGCCGCTGTGGGCCATCCAGTTCGAGCTCATCGCCCAGATGGACCGGCAGCCGGAGCTGCGCGAGGCGTTCGCCGCGGCCAACCGGCAGGCGAAGCTGGGCCTGGCGGCGATCTTCGAACATCTGGATCCGGCCGCGGACGAACGCAAGGCCATGGCCGTCGGCGCGTTCTACCAGGCGCTGCTCGGCGGGATGGCGTCCCAGTGGCTCGTGGATCCCGAGCAGGCTCCGTCGGCCCGCGATCTCCTCGAAGCGCTGCGTACGATCAGCGGGCGGCTCGGAACGGAGTGACGGCGGAAATCGCGGCTCCGCCGCGTGAGGCCGGCCGAGCGGCGGGTGGGCGCGCCCCAGCGCGTTTTGACGCGCTCCGGCACGCGCCCGGCGCGCCCGGCGTGCTCTGGCACCCTCCCAGCGCGCGCGGCGTGCTCTGGCACCCTCCCAGCGCGCGCGGCGTGCTCTGGCACCCTCCCAGCGCGCCCGGCGCGCTCCTCGGCCGGCCTGCTTACCGGCGCCCGCCGGGTGGGCGGGCGCCGGTTGGGGTCAGTCCGTCGTGGACAGGGGTCCGTCGGCGTGCGGAACCCGCTCGGCGGGGATGACGCCCAGGCGGCCCGCCTGGTAGTCCTCCATCGCCTGGATGATCTCGGCGCGGGTGTTCATCACGAACGGCCCGTAGTGCACGACCGGCTCACGGATCGGCCGCCCGCCGAGCAGCAGCACCTCAAGATTGGGCTCGGCCTGCGGCTGGGCGGTGTCCGCCGCGAGGGTGAGCGACCCGCCCGGGCCGAAGACGGCGAGCTGTCCCTTGCGGATCGGCCGCCGCTCGGCGCCCACGGTGCCCTGACCGGCCAGAACGTAGGCGAGGGCGTTGAACTCCGGGTTCCACGGCAGGTCGAGCCGGGCGCCGGGGCTGACGGTGGCGTGCACCATCGTGATCGGGGTGAACGTGACGCCCGGGCCCGCGTGCCCGTCCAGATCACCGGCGATCACCCGCAGCAGCGCGCCGCCGTCGGCAGAGGCGAGCAGCGCCGCCTCCTTCCCCCGGATGTCCTGGTAGCGCGGCAGGTGGAACTTGTGCGCGCGAGGAAGGTTCACCCACAGCTGGATGCCGTGGAAGAGCCCGCCCGAGACCACCAGGTGCTCCGGGGGCTTCTCGATGTGCAGCAGGCCGGACCCGGCGGTCATCCACTGAGTGTCGCCGTTGGTGATGGTGCCGCCGCCGCCGTTGGAGTCCTGGTGCTCGAAGATGCCGTCGATGATGTAGGTGACCGTCTCGAAACCGCGGTGCGGGTGCCACGGCGTGCCCTTCGGCTCGCCGGGGGCGTACTCGACCTCGCCCATCTGGTCCATGTGGATGAACGGGTCGAGCATCTGCTGCGGCACTCCGGCGAACGCACGCCGTACGGGGAAGCCTTCGCCCTCGAAACCGCTGGGCGCGGTCGTCACCGAGCGAACGGGGCGTGGTGCCGCGACGGCGGGGTCCGGCGCGGCGACGTGCGGCAGTGTCAGGGTGTCGGCGGTGACAGCGGGCATGGCCGCCTCCTAATTGAATGTTCAACTTCCGTCGGCTTGAAACGATCGGCGATCGTCCGGCATTCCCCGAAGATCGCCCGGTGCCTTTCGCATATCGTCACGCCCCACGGGGAGGGACTGATATGGCTGAACGCATGATCTCCGTACCTCGCACCCTCCGGGCCGCCGCGCTCTCCCTTGCCGTCCTTCCGATCACCGCTGTCGCGATCGCCCCGCAGGCCGCCGCCGACGCCCGCGGCCGGGCGGACGCGGGCGCGTCGGCCCGCCGCATGCTGGCGGATCTGAGGGTGGCCAAGCCGTTGTCAATACGCGGTTACAGCCACCGGCGGTTCCAGCCGCGATGGGCGCAACACAAGGGGGAGTGCGACGCACGGGAGGTGGTCCTCGCCCGCCAGGGCCGGGGCGTACGGAGGAACGCGGCGTGCCAGGCCGTGAAGGGCGTCTGGCACAGCCCGTACGACGGCAAGGTGCTGAAGAGTGTGAAGGAGATCGACGTCGACCACGTCGTCCCCCTGGCGTACGCCTGGCGCTCCGGCGCGAAGAGATGGAGCCAGGCGAAGCGGCGCGCGTTCGCCAACGACCTGAGCCGCCCCGAGCTGGTCGTGGTGAGCCACTCCGTCAACATCGCCAAGGGAGGCCAGGGACCGCAGAGCTGGCGTCCGCCGCGCCGCGCCTACTGGTGCCGCTACGCGACCTCGTGGATCACGGTGAAGCACCACTACCGGCTCTTCGTGACCCGTAAGGAGAGGACCGCCCTGCTCAACATGCTCCGTACGTGCGGCAGGTGAACGCCGCGAGGTGATCGGCGGCCCGGGATCGGCCCAGCTCTTTCCGGATGCGGGCGAGCACGTCGAGCCGTGCCGGGAGGCCGGACCGGCACGGCGGAGCGTGTCTTCAGGCGGTGGGCAGGGCGGCGAGCCATTCGGTCAGGAGCCGGTTGACCTCGGCGGGACGTTCCTGCTGCACCCAGTGGCCGCAGCCGTCCAGCAGGTGGGAGGAGACCAGCCCGGGAAGGGTCGCGGGGAAGGCGTCGATCGCGCCGGCCATCCAGGTCACGGAGGCGTCCGAACTGCCGCCGATGAACAGGGAGGGCTGCTTGACGGGGGCCCCGCGGAAACCGGCGAGGTCCTCCCAGTCGCGGTCCATGTTGCGATAGCGGTTGAGCGCGCCGGTCATGCCGGTGCGTTCGAACTCCCCGGCGTACACCTCCAGGTCGTCCTCCGTGAGCCAGGACGGCAGCGGCCCGCCGGGGAACCGGTCGCGCAGCGTCGCCCCCGGGCTGACGAAGTGCGGGGCGGGAGCGTCGGGGCCGGGCATGGTGTCGCCGGACAGCGCCGCGTAGATGCCCGCGAGCCAGCCCCGCACGTCGGGTTCGATCTCGGCCTCTGCACGGCCGGGCTCCTGGAAGTAGGAGATGTAGAACTCCTGGTCACCGCCCATCCGGGCGAAGACGTCGGTGGGCCGGGGGCCGCCGGGCGGAGTGTAGGGCACGCTCAGCAGCCCCACCGCGCGGAACACCTCGGGGTGCAGCAGGGCGGACGTGGCCGCGATGGGGGAGCCCCAGTCATGACCGATGATCACCGCGGACTCCTCGCCCAGGGCGCGCACCAGCGCGACGTTGTCCTCCACCAGGGCGAGCATCCGGTAGCCGTCCACCGCGGCGGGCTTCGAGGATCGGCCGTAACCGCGGACGTCGAGCGCGACGGCCCGATATCCGGCCTGCGCGAGCGCCGGAAGCTGATGGCGCCAGGAGTACCACGACTCGGGGAAGCCGTGGACGAGCAGCACCAGCGGCCCGGTCCCCCGCTCCGCGACATGGATCCGGCCGCCCGGCACGGACACCGTACGATGCGTGATCTCTGCGACGTGGTGCGACATGCGTCTCCTCCAAGTGGCGGTGCTCCGGGCCTTGTCCGCTCCGCGAGAGCCGCCACCGATCATCCCGCCGGCCTGGCCGTTCGCCCGAATCCCGTTGCCGGATCGGCAAATCTCATGCGGCCCGCCCTCAGCCGCCGCTCATGGCGTGGGCCTGCTGGATGACCTTGCGGAGGGCCGGTGTCGCCGGGCCGCCGCGTTCGGACAGCAGGGCGATGCGCTGCTTGTACGCCCGTCGCCTGGCGCGCGGGAGGATCGTCCCGAGCTCCGCCGCCGCGGCCAGGCCGACAAGGGCGGCCTCGTGGTCCCCGACGCGGGAGACCGGGCCGGTGAGAGCGGCGGAGACCCGCGTCGCGAGTCGCTTCACCACTCGCGTGTCGCGTACGCGGACGTGGCTCCGGTTGAAGACGAGGAACGGCTGTCGCAGCTCGACCCTGATCCAGCGTTTCGTCTCCAGCTCGTCGCGGACCGCCCGGGCCGTCGCGCGGGTGTCCTTGCCGATCCAGTGCCGCCACGGCCGGGGCCCCGACTGGGCGATCTGGTGCAGCAGGCCGTCGAGGACCGGGTCGGCGAGCCGCTCCTCCGACACCACGCGCACCTTGCCGCCGTCGTCGGCGATCCGGCCGGTCAGCAGCAGGTCGGTGAGCGCGGCGGCGCGCAGCAGGTAGGGGAAGCGGAAGTTCGTCACCACCCGCTCCTTGCGGGGGTCGTAGGCCAGCAGGTAGAGCTGGGCCGTCAGGGAGCGGGGGACGTCCACGGAGCTGCCTTCCTCTCAGTCGTCGTGTGAATCGGCGGCGGGCGGACCGGCGGCGGGCGGATCGGTGACGGGCGGATCGGCGTCTGGCGGATCGGTGACGGGAGGCTTCGTGACGGGAGCCTCCGGAGGCGGGGCCTCCTTCTTGGCGGGCCTGCCGCGCCGGGGGATGCGACCGGCGTTGCCGGGCAGCCGTCCCGCCTCCGACAGCGCCCGGCGCAGCAGGAACTCGATCTGGGCGTTGGTGCTGCGTAGTTCGTCGCCGGCCCAGCGGGCCAGCGCGTCGTGCACCGCCGGGTCCAGCCTGAGCAGGATGCTCTTTCTTTCGGTCGCCACGGTCTAGTGGTACAGGGAGCCGGTGTTCACCACGGGCTGCACGTCGCGGTCGCCGCACAGGACGACGAGCAGGTTGCTGACCATGGTGGCCTTGCGCTCCTCGTCGAGCTCGATCACGTCGTGCTCGTCGAGGCGGGCCAGGGCGGCCTCGACCATGCCGACCGCGCCGTCCACGATCCGCTGGCGGGCCGCGACGACCGCTCCGGCCTGCTGGCGGCGCAGCATCGCCTGCGCGATCTCGGGGGCGTACGCCAGGCGGGTGATGCGCGACTCGATGACCTTGACCCCGGCGGAGGCCACCCGAGCCTGGATCTCGGCCGACAGGCGGCCGGTGATCTCCTCGGCGTTCTGCCGCAGGGACAGCATGTCGTCGTGCCCGTCGTACGGGTAGCTGCCGGCGATGTGACGCACCGCGGTCTCGGTCTGGAAGGCGACGAACTCCACGAAGTCGTCGACCTCGAAGACGGCCTTCGCCGTGTCCTCGACCTGCCACACGACCACGGCGGCCATCTCGATCGGGTTGCCGTCGGCGTCGTTGACCTTGGTGATGTCGGTCTCGTGGTTGCGGATCCGGGTCGACACCCGGCGCTTCTGCGTGAAGGGAGCCACGAACCGGAGGCCGGGCGTGCGGACCGTGCCCACGTAGCGGCCGAGCAGCTGGATCACGCGTGCCTCGCCGGGGGCGACCGCGGTGAGCCCGCTGAAGACGACGATGGCCGCCAGGAGGAGCAGCACCCCGGCGATGATCAGCGCCGCTCCCGTGCCGCCGTTGCCGCCGGCCGCGACGACGGCTCCGATCGGGATCAGCGCGAACGGGCTCAGCAGGGCGAGCAGGGCCAGGACCAGCAGCGGCCACCCGGCCGTCGCCCGCGCCGTCCGCTCGTGGGTCTGGGGGGCCGGCATGTCGACGGAGATCTGCAGGTCTGTCATGTCTTCTCCTCGGTGTCTAGCACGACACTAGCAAAGTGATATCACTTTTCGCCAGACCCGCTCTGGTCCGAGGAGCCGAACCTTCAGTCGCCGGCTTCCAGGCCGCTGCGCAGGAGCGCGGTGAGCCGCCGGGCGTGGGCCACATCGGTTCCGGTGAGTGCCGCGCCGCCCGCGAGGGCCAGCAGGTCGGTCACGGTGGCGCCGGGCCGTACGGCGCCTGCGTCCTGCGCCCGCCGCAGCAGGTCGGACGCGGTGGCGCGGATCGAGGCGTGCCACTGGTCGAACAACGCGCTGCGACGGCCGGTGGGACCTTCCGTGGCCGCGAGGGCGAGCGGCCGCTTCGTCGCGACGTGCACGACGAACGCGTCCAGCCAGGAGAAGAGCGCGTCGGCGGGGGACACGCCGGCCGCGCACGGACGGGACAACTCCGCGACCTCGTCCGCGTACACGGCGACGAGCAGATCGGCGCGGGTGGGGAAGTGCCGATACAGGATCGCGTTGCCGACGCCGGCTCGCCGCGCCACCTCGTCCAGCGCGACCTCCGGCCCCGGCTCCGCGACGAGCTCGCGTGCGGCGGCGAGCAGCAGTGCGGCGTTGCGCGAGGCCGCGCTCGCCGGATCCCCCTGACTCCTTGAGGGGGGTCAGACGGTGACGACGACCTTGCCGGCGGGGTGGCCGTCCATGAGGCGGCGGATCGCGTCGGGCGCCTGGTTGAGGGGATAGGCACGGTCGATCGCGGGGGTGACGGCGCCCGACTCGATGAGCCGCGTCAGTTCCTCCAGGTGTTCGGCGCGATCCCTGGACATCACCGGGCGCAGCCGCTGCCCTCTGAACATCGACCCCGTGACCATCGACAGCAGCGGCGCCCGGAACGTGCGTCCCATGCCCCCGGTGAAGCGGTACGCCACGTGGCCGCCCCCGACGATCGCCAGCGTCCCGCGCGGGGTCAGGACGCGGCGCAGCAGGGACAGCGGCCGGTTTCCCGCGGTGTCGATGACGACGTCATAGCGTGCGCCGTCGCGGTCGATCTCCTCGCGGGCGTAGTCGATGACGTCGTCGGCTCCGAGCGATCGCACGAGCCCGGCGTTCGCCGCCGAGCACACGCCGGTGACGCTCGCGCCGGCCGCCTTGGCGAGCTGTACGGCGAACGACCCCACGCCTCCCGACGCGCCGATCACCAGCACCCGCTGTCCCGGCCGGACGTGGGCGACGTTACGGACGGCCTGCAGCGCCGTCATGCCGGAGACCGGCACCGCGGCGGCCTGTTCGAAGGTGAGACCGGCCGGCTTCGGCGCGAGCCTGCTCTGCCGCGCACGCGTATTCGGCGTACGAGCCGCTTTCGCAGGTGCCGTACACCTCCTGGCCTGGCCCGAAGCGGGTGACGCGGGCGCCGACGGCCGTCACCACCCCGGCCAGGTCGCGGCCCCGGACCCCGACCTTGGGCCGGCGCATGCCGAAGCCCGCGAGGCGCATGAGGTAGGGCCGGCCGGTCATGAGGACCCACACACCGGGGTCGACGGCGGCGGCGCGGACCTCGACGAGCACGTCCTCGTCGCCGATCGGGGGGTGGTCGACGTCACGCAGTTCGAGTACGTCGGCCGGGCCGTACGTGTCCTGGACGATGGCTTTCATGGCGGTCCTTCCGGGAGGTCGGGATACTGGAACACGTCGTCGAGCGGGACACCGAACACCCGGGCGATCCGGAACGCCATCTCCAGGGAGGGCGAGTAGCGTCCTTGTTCGATGGCGATGACGGTCTGCCTGGTCACGCCGATGCGCTCGGCGAGCTCGGCCTGGGTCATCTCGTCGTGGGCGAACCGCAGCGCGCGGATGCGGTTCGTCACATGCGTGGGCTTCACCACGTCGGAACGCTCCTGCGATAGAGAATGATCTTGGTGACGTCGCCGAGGATCGCCGACAGGACGAAGAAGAGGTAGATCACGTTGGCGATCCAGAACCTGTCCCACTCGGCCACTGCCATGAGCATCGCCGCGACCGCGCCGATGGCGACGAACGCCTGGCCGGTGTAGTCGCCGAACCGTCCGATCTCCTTGTCGCGGACGTCGATGACGCGCGATGCCCGCGGGTTGACGATCGCCATCCCGATCTCGGCCAGGATCGCCGCGGCGATCGCCCCGCCGATCGTCCACAGCAGGGCGGCGGCGTACGGCACGTCGGGTAACGGGCCTCCCTCCGCACGTCTGAGGATGACGACGACGTACGCGGTGTAGGCGATCACGGCGACGATCAGCCGGATCCAGGCGCGCTTCTCCTCGTGGGTCATGATCGATTCCCTTCGGGTGTACAAAATCTTTGACACCTCGAAGGTAATCTGTTTTTGACGTGATGTATAGAACTTTTTACATCGCATCGCGCGGCACCGCGCGCCGCGGCATCGCGGGAGGCGTCAGGCGCCGGCGGCCACCTGTTCGGCGCCGATGACCTTGAGGAACTGCAGGGACTCGTACGCCGGAGACCCGGGCTCGGCGGTGAAGATGACCACCTGCTGCTCCTGGTCGGGCACGGTCAGCACGTCGTAGTCCAGCTCGATCCGCCCGGCGCGCGGGTGCCGCACGGTGTGGTGCAGGTGCCGTTCGATGTGGAACCGCTGGGAGTTCCACAGGCGGGCGAAGTCGGCGCTCCCGGCCAGCAGCTCCTCGACCAGGCTCCTCAGCTCACGGCTGCCGGGATAGCGGGTGAGGGCGACGCGCAGGTAGCTGACGGCCGTGACGACGAACCGCTCCGAGATGCCCATGCCGTAGTGCCGCCGCTCGGGGTCGGGATGCAGGAAGTAGCGCCGGATGACGTTGCGCTCCTCGCCCGCCAGCGCGGAGAAGTCCTCGAACAGGGCCGCCGCCAGCGGGTTCCAGGCCAGCACCCGGCAGGTGTCGTCCACGACGATCGCGGCGGCGTCGGTCAGCCGGTCGATCAGTTGCCGCGTGCTCGGCCGCACCTCGCGTGCGGGCTCGGGCGATCGGCTCTCCTCCCGCTCCCCGGCCAGGTCGAACAGGTGGGCCCGCTCCTGGTCCGACAGGCGCAGGGCTCGGGCGATCCCGTCGAGCACGCGCCGCGACGGGTGCCGCCCTCGCGCCTGCTCCAGCCGCGTGTAGTGGTCCACCGAGATGTACGCGAGCTGGGCGACCTCCTCGCGCCGCAGGCCGGGCGTACGGCGGCGGCGTCCCTCGGGCAGGCCGACGTCGGCAGGGCTGACCTGCTCACGCTTGCCGCGCAGGAACTTCGCCAGGCCGTGCTTGTCCATACCTGCGACGGTACGTCGGAAATCGGCCATGCGTACCCCGCAGCCACGGACTCGTGGTCCCTGGTTGTGCGCGACGGCCCGGGCGACCGTGGGGATGGCATCGACCGGTGGCGGTGTGACGCGCCGCCGGTCACCGACCTCACGGAAGGCATGTGATCATGCGAGTTCTCATCACGGGCGCGAGCGGCTACGTCGGCGGCGTCGTGGCCGAGCACCTCGTCAGGGCCGGGCACGAGGTGGTCGCCCTGGCCCGGTCCGACCGGGCCCGCGAGCGGGTCGAAGCGCTGGGCGCCAAGGCGGTGTCCGGAAGCCTGCGAGACCTCGACGTCCTGCGCGGCGCCGCCGCGGCGGCCGAAGCCGTCGTGCACACCGCCGTCGACTACACCGATCCCGAGATGGGCGACATCGAGCGCGCCGCCCTCGCGGCGCTGCTGGACGGCCTGAACGAGGGCGGCCGGTTCGTCTACACCAGCACGGGCCTGGTCTACCCCGACCGGCAGGGCGCGACCGTGGACGAGGACCACCCCGTCGCCCCCGAGACGTCACCCCAGCCCTACAAGGTCCTCGGCGAGCGGCAGGTCCTCGACGCCGGCCACGTGGCGGGTACGGTTATCCGGGCCGCGCTGGTCTACGGGCGCGGCGGGTCGGGCCTGCTCCAGGGGCTCATCGGCGCGGGCAGGCAGAACGGGATGGTGCCCTACATCGGCGACGGCGCCAACGAGTGGTCGTCGGTGCACGTCGACGACCTCGCGGCGTTGTACGTCGCCGTGCTTGAGCACGGCGGGCCGGGCGCCGTCGTCAACGCCGCCTCGGCCGAGCGCACCCCGATGCGACGGATCGCCGAGGCAGCCGCCGCCCTGACCGGCGCCCAGGCCGTGTCGCTCACGCTGGAGCAGGGGACCGCCGCGATGGGGCCGCTCGCCGCCACGCTCACCCGTTCGTCGCCGCTGGACGCCTCCCGCGCCCGCCGCCTGTACGGCTGGTCCCCCGCGGGCCCCGGGCTGATCGAGGAGCTGACCACCGGCTCGTACGCCGGGTCCTGACCGGTGCCACGGCGTACGGCCGGTGTCGGAGGCGGAAGGTCCCGGTGCGGCGGAAGAATCCGGGCAGGAGAGATGGATGCTCTCGCGAAAACCCGTTCACGATTCGTCTTGTTGACGGGAACGGTCAAGACCGCTGTCTGTTTATTCGGCCGGCGTCTTTTTCGGTCATTCCTCGCGGCGAATTGCGCGCCGGCGCTCGGGTGCCGCACACGGGGCAGCCGGGGCGCGGCGGGTGCCGGACCCACACGTGGTGGTCCGCGGCGATCAGGTTGAGGCCCTGGATGGTGCCGACCGGCGGCACGGGCACCCCGGTCAGCAGCCCGAGCAGCGCGTGGGCGACGAGCTGGCCGGACACGCCCGCCGAGGTGGCGATCACGCCGGGGCCGCCGAGGTTCACCGGCGTGCCGGGACGGCGCCGCGCCTCCTCGCCGCTGCTCAGGCACTCGTAGCAGGTGCCTTCCCTGGGGGCGAAGCACCCGACGGTGACCAGTGGTCCGCTGTATCCGCCGCCGGCCCAGGGGATGTTCGCGGCGGCGCAGGCACGGTTGGCCCACACCCTGAGGCTGTGCCCCGTGGGCCGGTCCGCGCAGAGGGCGAGCGCGTCGTAGCCCGTGATCAGCTCGTCCAGCTCGCGCCTGCTGCCGATGCTCCGGCGTTCGCCGGTGACCGTGATGTCGGAGTTGACGCTCCGGAGCCGGTCGACGGCCGCCTCCGCCTTCGGCCGCCCCACGTCGGCCTCGCCGTAGAGCACCTGGCGGTTGAGGTTGGACAGCTCCACCAGGTCGGGATCGACGCAGTGGATCGTGCCGACTCCGACGGCGGCGAGCGCCCAGGCCGCGTGGCAGCCGGTGCCGCCCAGGCCGAGCACCACGACCCGCGCGGCCTTCAGCCGGACCTGGGCCTCCCAGCCGTGGGCGCGCGGGACGGCGTCGACGGCGCGGAAGAACGCGTGGTTCCTGCTGTAACGGTCGAGTTCGCGCTCGCTCAGCCCGGCGGGCGGCACCGCCGCGGCGTCCTCCACATATCGGGTGGCCGTCAGTTCCTCGACGATCGACGTCGCGTCCGGCAGCTCCGGATGGGCCAGGCGCAGCCGTTCGGCGATCTCCTCGCGGGAACGGGTGCCGTCCATCAGCGTGAGGGCCGTCCACACCCAGCCGTCCGGGTCCGCGATTTCGGCGGCGATCCCGTAAATCTCGCCGCCGATGCGAATGGTGCCGTCCTCGTAACGGTGCGGACGGTGTTCGAATTTCACGCGAGGGAGTCGCACGTGACGACGATTAGTGGGCGATAAGTGCGCGAGTCAACACCGATTTCCGCAGCGGGGAAAATCGGGTCGGCCGTAAAACGTTCCCTCGCAGCCTGGTGAAGAGGGCATGGATCGTCACCGCTGGGAATACGTTGGTGACGATGAACGATCAGCCTGCCGTGAACCCGCTGCCGCCGCGCCGTGCGGTGCTGGCCGCCGCGCTCGCCGCCGTCGTCGTCCCGCTCTCGGGATGCGCGGGCGCGGCGGGCGAGGCCGCCTCGGTCGCTCCCCGCGAGCGCGCGACCCCGGCCGCGCCGGAACGGTCCTCAGCCGGCCCCGGGAAGACACCGAGCCTGCCCGCGCCGGACGCGGCGATTCCCAAGGACCCCAAGCGGCTGGCCGACGCCCTTACCCGTACGGTGGAGCGGCTGCGTGACGCGATCGACGACTGGCGACGCACGGGCGACCCCGCGAAGGGCGAGGCGCCCGAGCCGGTGGTCCTGCTGTCCCTGTACGAGCAGCGCGTCTACCGCTATCTGGCCCGCAATCCCGGGGTCGCGTCCCGCACGTACGCGAAGCTGCCGAAGGACACGGCCGCGCGGGCGCGCGACAACGTGACGGCCATCCGCGACCTGCTCTCCCTCGCCCACCCCGTCAGCGGGCCCATCAAGATCAAGGTCAGACCGGCGGAGCCCGCCGACGCTCTGCTCGCCGCCTTCCGGCGCGCCGAACGGCGGTTCGGCGTCGACTGGGAGGTGCTGGCGGCGGTGATGCTCGTGGAGACCAAGTTCGGGCGGGTGCGCTCGCCGAGCTACGTGGGCGCGAAGGGCCCGATGCAGTTCATGCCGGGCACCTGGAAGGCGTACGGCATGGGCGGCGACATCAACGACACCGGCGATGCTCTCCTCGCGGCGGCCAACTACCTCCACGCGTCGGGCGCGCCCGGCGACTACCGGCGCGCGCTGTACGCCTACAACCACTCCAACGCGTACGTGGACGCGGTCCTGCTGCACGCGCGCCAGATGAAGCGGGACATCAGGAACTACTACGCCTACTACACCTGGCAGGTCTACGTGATCACACCCAAGGGCGAGCGCCGCCTGACCGGTCCCTGACGAGGCCGGCAGGCGGAGATCCGTAACCGATGCGGCCTTCCGCGCGACTCACCCTTCGGGAGCGATCGCGTACGGGTGGTCGGTCGTGCGGGTGCTGCTGCTGTTCCTGGTGCTGACCGTCATGGCCGTCCCCATGGACGCGCGGACCCCCAGACCCGCCCGGGCGGTCTCGCGTCGCGGCTGACTCCGGCGGCCGTCGTCTACCGGCTCGGTGCGGCGGGCAGCGGGATCGCGCTCATCGTCGCGCGGGCGGCGGCCATTCTCGGCCTGTGGAGTCAGTTCGGGAACGGCATCGACATCACCTCGCAGGTGGACACCTCGGCCCAGGCGCCGCTCAGCGCCGACGCGCAGGTGCTCCTGGGCCGGGTGGACAGGTGAGAACGCGCCGCGTGCTCACAGCGCCGGGTAGGCGTTGTCGACCAGCATCACGAACTGCTCGTGGTGCCAGTCGCCCGGCAGCGGCGCGTTGGGGAGGGCGCCGGTCGGCCGGATCGAGTCCGACACGGGCCCGAGGGAGCCGTTGGGGTCGCACGTGCTGTCGAGCAGCCGGTCGGAACCCTCGGGCAGGATCGGCCCGCCCGCGCCGTCCGACTCGCCGGGCCGCTTGATCCACAGGTAGGCGTCGACGCCGGGGGCGGGAGCGGCGACCGGCCGCGTTCCCAGTCCCGCGCCCTTCTGGTTGCACATCGCGGCCCGCGACGGACGCCTGTCGATGCGGCTCTGATCGACGAAGGTGTTGACGTCGAGCGAGGTGCTCACCGCGGTGGGCCGGTCGGGCCCGCCCCAGCCGTTGCGGGAGGTGTCGACGACCACGCCGAGCGCGGCGGAGAAGCCCTTGGCGATCAGGGCGGTCCGCATCGCGAGGGCGTAGTCCCGTTCGTTCAGGTAGGGGTTCCAGTCGATGAACCTGCTCAGCTTGATCGGCTGACCGGCCACGGTCTGGTTCGCGTCGGTCAGGAAGGGCTCCACGAGGGGGACGTAGTCGGCGACGTTCGTGGCGATGCCGTCCAGGCTGTTCAGGCCGGCCGCTGTGCCGCGCACGGTGTCGGTGATCAGGTTCGTGAGCGCGTTGAAGTTCTCGTCCCAGCCGCCCCATCCCGCGCTGCCCGCGTCGAGGTAGGTGTAGACGTTGGGCAGGGGCGCGAGCTTGTCGAGGGCGTAGCGGATGCCCGTCACGTAGACGCCCGACGCCGCCGCCTGGTCGCACGGATAGATGCTGTATTGCCCAACGATGAGATCGATCAGGGCGCGCGGCTCGATGACGGCGGCGACGCGCAGGTCGCGATATTCGGGCCTGGCCAGGAGGGCGGCGATGGGGTCCACGAACTCCGCCTTGTAGCGGTTGAGGCCGTCCTCCTGAGTGTGCAGCTCGGCGTTGGAGACCAGCGACCGGCAGTCGCGGTCGGGCAGGTCGTGGAGGACGAGCGTGATGTAGCCGGCCCCCTGCTCGACGGCGGTGTCGAGATGGTCCTTCAGCGTACGGGTGACTCCGGAGCCACCGATGACGTCCGCGATGCGGTTCAGCCAGATCGCCGTGGGCGTCTGCTCCAGGCCGCGCATCTTCCGCGCGGTCGCGTCGTCCACCCGCGTGGCGGAGGATTCCACATCGGCCGCCCAATCGGGGTCGACGTACCCCTGGACGCCGAGGAACGGGTTGTCCACCGGCACGTCCCCGCTCGGACTCGGACTGGGGCTCGGGCTGGGGGACGGGCTCGGGCTGGGCGACGTGCCCGGCACGACGACCTCGCAGGGCACGCCGTTGAAGGCGAAGTCCGTCGGCGGCGGGTTGCTCCCTGTCCAGGAGCCGTTGAACCCGAGGTACAACGTCCCGCCGGACGTCACCGCGCCGTTCCACGGCTCGTTGTCGGCGACGACGCGGTTGCCGGACTGGGTCCACCGGGCCGACCAGCCCTGCGTGAGCTTCTGCGAGCCGGGGAAGGTGAACGTCAGCTTCCAGCCGGTCAGGGCTTCGCCGGTGTTCCTGACCTCGACCCCGGCCGTGAAGCCGCCCGAGTTCGTGCCCCACTGGGTGCTCGTGTAGGTCACCTGGCAGGTGACGGCGGCGTCGGCGGACGCGGCGCCCAGCACCGGTGTCGCCACGGCCGCCGCCGCGATGGGGAGGGCCGCCGCGGCGGCCGTCAGGATCCTGCGGGCGAACCGTTGGTGGCCGAAGGGCATGGGATCGTCTCCAGGGGTGCGGTGACCGGCTCTGGCGTGCCGGCGCCCGTTCCGGCGCGCGCCCGGGTTCGTGAGCCCGGGTTCGTGAGCCCGGGGTTCGTGAGCACGGGTTTCGCGCCCGGGGTTCGTGAGCACGGGTTTCGCGCCCGGGTTCGTGAGCACGGGTCCGCGAACACGGGTTTCGCGCCCGGGTTCGCGAGCGTGGGTTCGCGCATGGGGGCCGACGCTCCCCAGACTCGGCAATGGCCCGGCTCGTGTACACGATTCGCCGAAGCGGAAATATCCCGTTCCGGACGAATCAGCCGGGATCGCGCGGCACCTCGGAAAACTCGGCCCGAGGCCCGCCGCTCGTCGCCGGATCCGGTGAAATATTCACGGCGTGATCACACGCGCGCGGTTCACGGCATTTCCTGATCACCGGCGACCACCAGGCCGGATTCGTACGCGAAGACGACGGCCTGGGCGCGGTCGCGCAGGTCGAGTTTCGTCAGCAGGTTGCTCACGTGACTTTTGACCGTGTGCTCGGTGACCACCAGCTCCGCGGCGATCTCGGCGTTCGACCGGCCGCGGGCGAGCAGGCGCAGCGTGTCCATCTCCCGGTCGGTCAGCTCGCCGAGTCGCTGCCGCAGCCGGGGGCGGGCGCGGCCACGGCCGACGAACTCGGCGATCAGGCGCCGGGTGATCGCCGGGGCCAGCAGCGACTCCCCGCCCGCGACCAGGCGGACGGCGCGCGCGAGGTCGTCGCGGCGCACGTCCTTGAGCAGGAAGCCGCTGGCCCCGGCGCGCAGGGCGTCGCAGACGTACTCGTCGACGTCGTACATCGTCAGGACCAGCACCTTCGCGCCGGTCCTGCGGCACACCTCGCCGGTGGCCTCGACGCCGTCCATGCCGGGCATGCGGATGTCCATGAGCACCACGTCGGGCTCCAGCTCGACCGCCTTCGCGACGGCCTCCGCGCCGTCGGCCGCCTCGCCGACCACTGTGATGTCGTCGTGGGCGTCGAGGATCATCGCGAAGCCGCCGCGGAACAGGTCCTGGTCGTCGGCGACGAGCACGCGCAGCATGCCGTCAGCCGATCGGCAGGGTCGCGGTGACGGTGAGACCCGGGTTTCCGGCCCGTACGGCCAGGCGGCCGCCGCACGCCGCGACCCGCTCCCGCATCCCGATCATGCCGTGTCCCTCCCGCGGCTCCCGCGTGCCCCGCCCGTTGTCGGCGACCTCGACGTCCAGGGTGTCACCGGACCAGCGGAGCCCCACCCGGACGGCGCTCGCTCCGGCGTGCCGGATCGTGTTGGTCAGCGCCTCCTGGATGATCCGATATGCGGCGATGTCCACGTCGGAGGGCAGGCGGCGCGGCTCGCCGCGTACGTCGGCGGAGACCTCCAGGCCCGCCCGGCGGGCGTTGTCCAGCAGGCCGGGCAGAGCGTCGAGCCCCGGCTGCGGCCCCCGGGCAAGAGCCGGGCCGCCGGGTGTCTCGCCCGCGCGCAGCGCGCCGAGGATCAGGCGGAGCTGGCCGATCGCGTCGCGCCCGGCCGCCGCGATCGCCTCGAAGACCGCCTCGGCCTTCTCCGGGTGATCGCGCACGACCAGCGGGCCGGTCTCCGCCTGGATCACCATGAGACCGACCGAATGGGTCACGATGTCGTGCATGTCGCGGGCGATCCGGGTGCGTTCGCGTGCGACGGCGGCGGCGCGTTCCTCGCGGATGCGGGCCTCGCGCTCCCGTTCGGCGTCCCGGCCGGCCCGCCGGGCGCGTGCGCCCACGCCGAGGGCGTACGCGGCGACGATGGCGGTGAGGAGATACCGGTAGGTCTCCAGGTTCTCGTGCGGGACGACGAGCGACACGGCGACCCCGGCGGCGAGACCCGCGATGCCCACGGCGCGCCGCACCCGGGACAGATCCGCCGCCGCGAACGTGTAGGTGCACACCAGCACGCCGTACGGCAGCAGCAGCATCAGAGCCCCGGAGTGCGGCAGCGACTTCATCGCGATCGACAAGGCCGTCGTGGCGCAGCCGACCACCGCCCCGGCGGACAGGACGGCGCGGCGCCGCCACAGCACGGGCACCGACATCAGCACGGCGAGCGCCACGGCCCACCACGGCTGCCGATGGGGGACGAGCACGGGCGTCACCGTCATCACGGTGACGACGACGGCGATCGCGACGTCGGCCCTCGAATGGCTGAGGATGCTCGCCCGCATTGACCGGCTCCGGAGGTTGTCGGAGGGAACCCGGCAAGGGTATTCGGGCCACGCCCGCGGCCGCCTCCACCGCCCGGGCGATGACCGTCTCACTCCTTCGAGTGAGACGCGATGCCACCAGGCTCCGAGCGGTTCCGGTCCTCGCGACCGGCACCCGGTTCGCTCTCGCCGGTGATGTGCGCCGAGGCCGGATGCCGGAGGGTCGGGGCGGCTGGAGAAGGAGGCCGCTCGATGAATCCACCGATTCGGCGTCCGGTGGTGGCGCTCGCCGCCACGGCGCTGTCCGCGACGCTGTTCCATTTCGGCACCGGGCTCACGCCGGTGCCCTGGGTCACCTGGCTCGCACCGCTGCCGGTGCTCGTCCTCGCTCATCGCGCCGGCGCCCGCACCGCGTTCGTCGCGGCGTCGGCCGCGTGGCTCGGCGGTGAGACGGCGATGTGGGGCTACTTCCTCGGCACGGTGCGGATTCCACCGCCGATGGTCGTGTCGATGCTCGTCGGGTCGGCGCTGCTGTTCGGGCTGGTCGTCCTGCTGTCACGGGCGCTGATGCTGCGGGGCCGTCCGCTGTCGGCCGCCGCCGTCGTGCCGGCGGCCTGGGTCGTCGTCGAGTGGGCGGTCTCGGTGCTGTCGCCGAACGGGGCGTGGTGGAGCCTGGCCTACACCCAGGCCGACGTCCTGCCGGTGTTGCAGACCGTCTCGGTCACCGGACCATGGGGGATCACCTTCCTGGTCCTCGGGGCTCCCGCGGCCGTCGCCGTGTTGCTCGCCCCGGGGGCGGCCGGGCGGCTGCGGATCGGGGCGACCGCCGTGGTCGTCCTGGCCCTTGCGGCGGGGTACGGCGCCTGGCGGCTGCGCACGCCGTACGAGGACGGCCCGGGCGGGGACGGGCCGGGCGCGGAGAAGGTGGCGCTGCTCGCCGCCGACCGGGGCGGCTGGGTCGCGGTCGACTCGGCGGAGGGACGCGCCCTGCTCGGGACGTACACGGCGCGGATCCCGGAACTCGCCGAACGCGGCGCACGGGTCGTGGTCATGCCGGAGAAGGTCTTCGCCGCCACCGACGCGACGCTGCCCGAGCTGGTGGAGCCGCTGGCGCGGCTCGCCGCCGACCACCATGTCGACATCATCGCCGGGCTGGTCCTCACGGGGGCGGGCGGCCTGCGCAACGTGGCCGTCGACGTGCCCGCCGACGGGAGCCGGCCGGTGGAGTATTTCAAGCGCCACCTCATCCCGGGGCTGGAAAGCGACTTCCGGCCCGGGGACCGAGATGCCTTCGTGCCCGGTTCGGGCTCCCGCTGGGGGATCGCGATCTGCTTCGATCTGGACCTGCCCGGCCTGGTGCGCGACTACCGCAGGAGCGGCGCCACGACGATGTTCGTGCCCGCCTGGGACTTCGACCGCGACCGGTGGCTGCACGGGAGGATGGCGGTCACCCGGGGCGTCGAGAACGGGCTCACGGTGGCCCGCGCGGCGCGCGACGGCGACCTGGTCGTGAGCGACCCCAACGGCCGGATCCTGGCCGAGGCGCACAGCGCCGACGCGCCGGTCGTGTCCGTCATCGCGACGCTGCCCGCCCGCTCGGCCGGCACGCTCTACACGAGGTTCGGCGACTGGTTCGCCTGGGCCTGCGCGCTCCTGCTGCTGCTCGCGCTCGCGCCCCCGGCCCGTGCCCGGCGGGTCCGTACGCGGGTGGCCGGCGCCGGGCGGGCACACGCCGCCGCGTCGTGACGGAGCACTACGGGGAGTTGCCGTCGAGACAGAGATGGCCGCCGAGCTGGGCCGCCACCTCCAACTGGTCGTAGAAGAGCCGGTGGCTGACGATCAGCCCGTCCTCCACAGTGGAGAAGCTGCACGAGCGCAGGAGGACGGACCGCCCGGTCGGTTCGAGAACCTCCCCGCCGGGGAAGAGAAGCGGTCCCTTGTGGGTGCCGGTGATCGTGAACTCCGCCGCCACGGTGTCGCCGAACATGGTCACCGACTGCGGAGTGATCACCATGTTGGGGTACGCCTCCAGCCACTGGCGGTAATAGGAGGTGATCTCCTCCCGGCTCTCGGCGATGCCGTCGGGGGACACCAGAACGGCCCGTTCGTCGAAGCACTGCGCCAAGGCGTCGAGGTCATGACGGTTGGTGGCCTGCCTCAGCCTGTCCACGGCCAGGAGCACTTCGGACATCGGACGTTCCCTTCCCCCTGTCGAGAGCGGCCGTTGATGCGTGCGCCGCGATCGGCACTACGAATGCGGACATTGATGTCTATTGGTGGCATTTTCACGATAACCCAGCTCACGCGCTGGGCCGTGTGAGCTCAGGGGCTCAGGAGCCGTGTGAGCTTCTCAGGACTCGTCGGCGGGGAGGGCGAACATCCGGATCTACAGGGGCCGCGCGCCGGGCGGCGGCGCCCTGCTCCTGCCGTAGGCCCTCTACCGGGGCCTGCCGCTCCCTTGATCGTGAGCAGGGGCGGGGGTCCGGCCGAGGTGGGCGAGGACGCCACCCGGACCTCGGCGGGCTGCTCGCCGGCACCGCCGACGGCGACGCGCACATGCGGGCCATCAAGGACGCGTTCGGCTACGTGCCGGCGCACCGCACCGTGCGCTACCGCCCCGACCTCTAGCGAGCGGCGAAACCGCGGCCGAGCGGCGGGCCCAGCCGCAGTTGGAGGGCCGGATAGCGGGGCGCGTCGAACCCGAGCGACTGGTACAGCTCGATCCCGTACGGCGTGGCGTTGAGGTCGATCGTCCGGACCTCGGTCTCGGTGCGATACCAGGCGAGCAGCGCGTCGAGGCAGGCGCGGGCGAGGCCGAGCCGGCGGCGGCGCCGGTCGGTGCAGATGTTGAAGACGTGGCCCTGCAGGCCGCTCGGGTTCGTCGGCCCCGGCGCGTGGGAGTCACAGGTGCCCGCCGCGCAGCTCACCACGCCGAGCTCCGGGTCGTCCACCACGAACGCGGCGAAGTCCCCCGGATCGCCCAGCCGCCGGACGAACCACGCCTCGGCCGCCGCCCGCCAGGGCGCGCTCTCGTCTCCGACGTCCGCCCCCATGTCCTCCAGCATCACGGCGCGCAGGCGGACGAGGGCCGCGGCGTCCGCCGCTTCCGCCCGGCGGACCACGGTCCCCGAGATCGTCATGGGCACCATTGTGGTCGCGCTCGCGGGCGGGTGACCCCGATCAGGCCGTGGCTGTGGCGCTCTCCGCGGCGGCCACGACGTCCTTCAGCCGGCCCATCGCGTGATAGGTGCCGAACACGTCCATGTAGTCGCGTGCATCCACGATCTCGCCGTTCCGTACGCGCAGGGTCAGCAGGCCCGTGGCCCGGAACGGCCGGCCGTCCGGCTCGATCGTGCCGGTGCCCTCCCACTCCCCGATGACGACCTCGGGGTCGGCCGCCTCGTGGACGACGACGTCGTGGATCTCGGCGATCCGTACGGGGGTCGCGCCCCACGCCGCCCGATAGAGGGCGCGGACCGCCTCCCGCCCCTCCAGGCGGGCGGGGAACAGCGGCGTCCGGAACGGGAACGTGTGCAGGGCGTCGGCGGCGTAGAGGTCGGCGAGGTCGTCGGCCGACCTGTCGGCCATCGCCCGGTGATAGCGGGCCAGGACCTCGCGTGCGGTGAGTGGCATCGGTTCACTCCGATCATTCGAGCGTTTCGCTCAACAGTTGTTGACTCAACGACTGTAGAGCGAACGGGCCGATCGGGTCAACACCGGTAGAGTCGACGCGTGGAGGGGACGCCGACGAGCCGGGCAGAGCGCCGGCGCCGCACCGAGGAGCGCATCATGTCCGCCGCGCGCGCGATCTTCGCCGAGCGCGGCTTCCAACGCACGACGATCCGGGCCGTGGCGGCCGCCGCCGAGGTCGATCCGGCCCTGGTCATGCAGTACTTCGGATCGAAGCAGGAGCTGTTCGAGCAGGCCGTGCGGATCCCGTCGATCCCGCCGCTCGACGGCGAGCTGGAGCCGGTCGAGGAGCTGCTGGGCAGGATCGGCATGAAGACGGGGCCGCTGCCGCAGGCGACGGTGGCGATGATGCGCTCCATGCTCACCCATCCCGACGCCGCCGAGGATGTGCGCGGCAGGCTCGACGCGCAGGTGGCGCAACTGGCGGGCGCGCTCGACGCCGGCGACGCCGAGCTGCGGGCGGCGCTGATGGTCAGCATGATGCTGGGCGTGACGATCGCTCACCAGCTGCTCGGCCTCACGGCCCTGCGTGACGCGTCCCCGGAACGGATCGCCGAGACGCTCCGCCCGGCCCTGCGCGCCCTCGCAGACGGCTGAGGAGCCGTACGGCATCGGTGTGACGGCCGTGATCAGAGGGGCCGGCCGGGGGCGGTGCGGGCTTCCACGGTCATCTCCGTTTTCCCCGGCGCTCGGCGACGTGGGCGGGGGCTCTGCCCGGCCTGCGTGGTGTGAGCTGTTCGACCGGGCCGGCCGCGAGCCCGGCGCCGTCGCGCCTGAGTGCTTCTTGATGGATCAGGCGTCGGCGCAGATGGCGTAGACGCTGATGCCGACGGTGTCGTAGTGGTTCTGCCGGCCGAGTGCGGTCCATCCGGTGCCGTCCGGGGTGGGGAAGCTGCCCACGAGAATCGCGTCGCCGCCCTGCGCCTCGCCGCCGCCGCCCACGGCGCGCTTGCCCGGAGGGCAGTAGACGGTGCGCCGGGTGAAGTTCGGCACGTTCGCGTTGGGCAACGTCACGATCTGATAGCCGTCGACGACCGTCGGTGACGTGGTCTGCGGGCCGTCGTCGGCCAGCGCGCCCGCGCCGGTGACCGTGAGCCCGGTGAGAACCAGCGCACCTGTCGTGATTGCGTGAACAAATCGCACGTAAAAGCTCCGTCTTATCGGAAATGACCGGATTTCGAACCAGGAATCGGGTGTGAATGGCGTGATCGCCGTCCCCGTCGGTTCCGTGGCCACACCTACCCTTGATCGTCTTCTGTCACACTTGGCAATGATTTATTTACCGTGCGTAGTGCGGGCGTCGCTACGGCGAGACGCCCGGTCACGACCGTGCATGTGAGGCACGGCGCGGCGCGGGGAGCGGCCGTTCGCCCGTGGGTACGTTCCTGACCGGGAGGATCGCCATGAGAAAGATCGTCGCTGTCGCCGTGCTCGCTGCGATGACCATGCTCGGCACGGTCGCCGCAGTCGCGTCGGTGGCCACCGAAACCGGCGGCCACCCGGAGACCGGCCAGTGGGCCGGGAGTGCACCGAAGGCGCCCGCACCGCCCAAAGGGGGTGTGCAGCGCCAGGAGGTGAGCCAGGAGCAGTACGACATCCTCATCGGCCAGTGTCGCTACGCGAAGACGAAGGAGGACCGGCAGCGCTGCCGCACGCAGGCGCGTGAGCAATACACGGTGGGCGAGTTCAACCCGGCCCTCGACTGCCGCACCTACTCCGGGGTCAGCGTCTGCGGCGTGCTCGAACTCAGCGCCCCGCAGCGCGCCTGCGTCGAGGAGTCGGTGAGCGGAGGGCTGACCCGCCGCCGGGCCGAGGTGGAGTGCTACGCCTTCCGCTGAGGCCGCCCTTTCCGGCCAGATCTCCGGTCCAACCTAATAATTTGGCCAAACCGCAACTTTCCGTGATCTACCCTGCGGGAGTGGACGCCAACAGTCAGGCCGCCGCCGAACTTCTGAACGCGTTGATGCGAACGGCGGCGCGGTTCAGCGAGATGGGGCGGTCCGTCTCCCGCGACTTCTTCCCCCACGTCCGCGCCGAGCCCGTCTCCGACCTGGCCGGGCCCGCCGTACGGCTCGGCGCCGCGCTGGCGCTCCCGGGGCACGACCTCGTGTTCGAGACCGCCGTCGCGGTCGGTGAGGGGACGTTCGGCGTGCGGGGCGGCCTCGTTCTGGACGGCGAGGAGGAGATCCTCGTCCTGCCGCCGGTCGAGACCGCCGACGCGGTGGCGTGCGCGGCCCTGCTGGACCGCTACGCCGACGAGCTGACGACACCGGCCCGCTGGCACGTGCAGCGGCTGATCGAGTCCTGCGGGGAGGACTCCTGACGCCTCACAGCGCCTGGAGTCCCTGGATCACCTCGCGGAGGATGCGCTCCTCGGGCAACTGGGCGACCGTCGCCTGCGGCCGCGCGGTGATCAGCCCCTGGTCGCGCAGGTCGCCCAGCAGGATGCGTACGACGTTCAGCGACAGGCCGAGCTCCGAGGCCAGGTCGGCCACGGACAGCGGAACCCGGCACAGCTGCAGGATCCGCCAGTGCTCGGGGGCCAGCCCGGAGACCCCGCTGTAGGCCGCGGGAGCCGTCCTGATGACGGTCATCAGGTCGAAGTCGGGCCCGCTCGGCCGGGTGCGGCCACGGGTGAGCGTGTAGGGGCGCAGCAGCGGTCCGTCCTCGTGCGCGGTCACGAGTCCTCCTGACCGCGTTGCCAGCCCGCGCGGAAGGAGGAGTACAGGTCGCCACGCTCCTCCTTGAGCTGCGGCGCCAGGCTGGCCTGCCGCACCCGGCGGGGGAGGGAGTCCTGGGCGCCGCCGCCGATCGGCGGCGTGAGGGCCAGGGCGGGAGGCGGGGTGTCCGGCTGGGCGAGCCGCTCGACCACCGGCTCCCTGGTGTCGTTCTCCACCACGATCTCCTGCGGGAGCAGGAGCACGGCGCTCGTCCCGCCGTACGGCGAGGTGCGGAGGGAGACGCGGATGTTGTGCCGCCGGGCCAGCAGCCCGACGACGAACAGCCCGAGCCTGTCGCTGTCGGCCAGGTCGAACTCCGGCGGGTCGGCGAGCCGCGCGTTGAGGTGCGCCAGCTCCTCCTGGGGGATGCCGAGCCCACGGTCCTCGATCTCGATGGCGAAGCCCCGGGCGACCGGCTCTCCCCTGACCTGCACGCGGGTCTGCGGCGGGGAGAAGACCGTGGCGTTCTCGATCAGCTCGGCGAGCAGGTGGACGACGTCGGTGACGCTGCTGCCGGCGAGGGAGTAGCCGTGCGGCATGTTCACGTCCACCCGCAGGTAGTCCTCCACCTCCTCGGTGGCGGCGCGGGCCACGTCGTACAGCCGGACCGGTCTGCGCCAGCCGCGGCCGGGGACGGCGCCGGACAGGATGATCAGGCCCTCCGCGTGGCGGCGCATGCGGGTGGTGAGGTGGTCGACGCCGAACAGCCGTTCCAGCAGGTCGGGGTCGTTGATCTCCTTCTCCAGGCCGTCCAGCATGCCGAGCTGGCGCTGCAGCAGCGACTGGCTGCGCCTGGCCAGGTTCAGGAAGACCTTGTTGACGCCCTTGCGCAGCTCGGCCTGGCCGACGGCCGCCTCGATCGCGGTGTGCTGCACCGAGGTGAACGCGCGGCCGAGGTTCTCGACCTCGACGGTGCTGCTCGTGCGGACCACCGGCGGCGTCTCGGCCGTCACGTCGACGTCCTCGCCGCGCCGCAGCCGCCGTACGAGGTCGGGCAGCCGCCGCCCGGCCAGGTCGGCCGCGGCCTGATGCAGGGTGATCAGCTCGCCGGTCACCGTACGGGCGAACCGGAAGGAGATGAACGCGGTCGCGAGCACGGCCGCCAGGCCGAGCCCGCCGACGATGCCGATGTCCCAGAGCACGCTCCGCGCCAGCGGCGCGGCACTGGCGGCGGTCGCGGCGGCGGCGGTGTCGGTCGTCTCGGTGAGCTGGCGGGTCAGGGCCTGGGCCGTCGTCGGCCAGGCGATGGCCTCCGGCGGGAGCGGCTGGCCGGGCCGCACCCGGGAGATCACGTCGTCCTCCAGGGCGACGAACGCCGTGTAGACCGGGGCGGAGTTCAGCGCGCCGTATTGCCTGAGCAGGTCGGCGTTGAGCTGGCTCGTGCCGAGCTGGTAGAGCAGGCGGCGCTTGCCGACCATGCCCGAGAAGGCGTCGCGCTCGTCCTGCGTCATCCGCCCGGCCGCCTGCGCGCCCAGCACGAGCGCGGACTGCTGGCTGACCAGCTCGCGGCTGCGGGTGACCAGGATGAGCGCCTTGGCCTGCTCGATGATGTCGATGTCCGGGGAGATCATCAGCCGGTCGTAGACCTGGTGGGCGGTCTCGACGACCGAGCTGTACTCCTCGATCGCGTCGAGGCGGGTGAGCCGATGGTCGTCGATCTGGCCGCGCAGGATGTCGAGCCGCTCCATCTGCCGGATCAGGTCCTGGAGCCGGTCCCACATGGCGGGCGGCGTCTCGTCCCTGGCCTCCTCCGACAGGCGGGTCAGCAGGACGGCGGAGGCGTCGGTCTTGCGGCGCTGCACCTGGAGATCGGTGCGCAGCGAGGAGGTGCGCCAGGCGAGGTAGCTCACCGACACGAACCGCTCGGTCTGCAGCTCGTTGATGGCCTGACCGACGGGGGAGACGACGTTGTCATAGACCTTCTGAATGCGCAGGAGCTGCTGCCCCTGCTCGATGGTCAGCTTGGCGGCGAATCCCCAGATCACCACCAGGGCGGTCACAGGCACCAGCAGAATCGCGAATATCTTGAAGCGGATGGACCGTTTCCGACCAGCCATTAGACCTGCCCGTCGGTTACATATGTGTTAACAGTGGCGAAACCATAGCAATCCGTGAGTCCTGTCACCAGGGATCGTTCCTAACGACTTGGGCCACAGCCCCATATCGGGACAGTCTCGACGTTGCGGGGGGAAATTGCTTGCTCAGCGCTGTCTAGTTGTCAGACAATCCTCGCATGAACTCACGATCGGGCCCGCTCGCCGTGGTCGCGGCGGCCGTCCTGTGGGGGACCGCGGGCACCGTGGGCACCCTCGCCACCGCCGGCTCCGTCTCGCTGGCCGCGGCCCGCCTCGTGCTCGGCGGGGCCCTGCTGGGCGCGCTGGCGCTGGCCGCGCACCGCCGCACCCCTGGCCGGAACGTTCCGATGCGCTGGCCGCTGGTCCTCGGAGCCGCCGCGGTCGCGGCCTACCAGCTGTGCTTCTTCGCCGCTGTCAGCAGGACAGGCGTGGCGATCGGCACGGTGGTGGCGATCGGCAGCGGCCCGGTCTTCACCGGGCTCCTGTCCTGGATCGCCGGGCGCGAGCGGCCGAGCGGGCGCTGGGCGCTCGCCACGGCCGCCGCGGTCGCCGGATGCGCCGTGCTCGTCACCGGCGGGGGAGGGGGAGAAGGACCGGGCGGCGCGGACGCGGGAGGTGTCGCGCTCGCCCTCCTCGGCGGGCTCCTGTACGCCTTCTACGCGGTCGTGGCGGCCCGGGCCATCGGCAGGGGCATGCAGTCGGGAGTCGTCATGGGCGTTCTCTTCGGCGGCGCGGCCGTGCTCATGCTGCCGGTCCTCGCACTGACGGGACCGGCCTGGCTCGCGCGTCCGGGCGGCCTGCTGACCGCGCTCTACCTCGGCTGCGCCACGACGGGGCTGGCCTATCTCCTGTACGGCCGGGGTCTGCGCACGACCCCCGTCGCCACGGCGGCCACGCTCGCGCTGGCCGAGCCGGCCGTCGCGGCCCTGCTGGGCGTCGTCGCGCTGCGCGAGCACCTGTCCCTCGTCTCGTGGGCCGGTCTGGTGCTGCTCGCCCTGGGGCTGGTCGTGGTGGCGCTGCCCGCCGGGACGCGCGCGCCGGGCACCTCCGCACCCGAGACGCCGAAGGCACCGGCCGGGAGCCGCCACTAGGCTCGGCACGTGACCACCCTGAGGCCCGTCTCCACCGTCGAGGCGCTCGCCGCCGCGCTGCGCGAGCGGGTGCTGTCCGGGGACATCGAGCCGGGGGCCGCGCTGCCCGAGCAGGAACTGTCCGCCCGATACGGCGTGGCCCGCCCCACCGTGCGGGAGGCGCTGGCGCTGCTCGTCCACGAGGGACTGCTGCGGCGTGAGCGCAACCGCAGCGCGTACGTCCCGGTGATCACCTCCGCCGACCTGGCCGACCTCATGTACGTGCGCGCGCCGCTGGAGGAACTGATGGCGCAGGCCGTCGCGGGGCGCCGGGTGACGGCGGCGGAGGAGGCGCTGGACCGCCTGTCCGGCCTCCCGCCGGGCGCGCCCTGGGCCGCCGTGGTGGCCGAGCACATGGCGCTGCACGAGGCGCTCGTCGCCGCCGCCGGCAGCCCCCGCCTGGAGCGGCTGTACGTCACGCTCGCGGCCGAGACGCGGCTCGGACTCGTCGGGCTCAGGCACGCGTACGAGGATCCCCACGAGCTCGCCGCGGAGCACGCCGCGCTGCTGCGCGTCATCGCCGAGGGACCGGCGGACGTGGCCGTCCGGGCGGTGCGCGAGCACCTGCGGTGGCGGCACGCCTGAGCCCGGAGGAGCTCCGGGCGATTCGCCTCGCGCCGTTTCCCCCGGGCGGATCGCCCCGCACCGCTTCCTCAGGCGCGGTTTCCCTCGCACCGCCTTCTTGGGCGCGGTTTCCCTTGCACCATGCCGCTTCAAGTCGTCACAATCGCGCCCATGCACGGCAACCCAGTGCCGGACACCTATGTGTACGTCACCGAAGAAGGCGTGACACGTCACTACGCCGACGGCAGCGTCGAGGCCCTCGCTTGGGAGGACGTGGTCGAGGTCCGCGTCGGCGGCCACGGCGACCAGCATCCGCCCGGCCAGCCGGAGGACGTCTTCATCGTCCTGCTGGACCGTGAGGGCGAGGGCTGCGTGGTGCCGCACTCGGCGACCGACGCGAGCTTCCTGGCCCGGTTGCGCTACCTGCCGGACTTCGACCTCGACCGGCTGAGCACGGCGGTCGAGAGCGCGCGTTCGGACTACGTCGTCGTATGGCGCAGCCCCGAGCCGCCGTCCCCGTTGCCCGACCTCGAATACGACTGACAGGAGGCGGGCCCGGGGACGGCCGGGGGTCACCTGACGAAGGAGGACTCGTTCAGCCCGCCCTGGTCGGCGAAGTAGCGCTCCAGCGTGTCGTTCCGCAGCGCGTCGGCGAGCTCGGCGCCCTCCTTCGCCTCGAGGCGGACGATGCTCGCCCCCTTGACCGTGTCCGTGCCGGCGACGGGGTAGGTCGTCGAGCGCAGGTCGTCGCCTCGAATGTCGCGGAGTTCGAGCGCCAGGCTCCTGAGGGTCTTCATGTCGACCCCGGAGTCCACCGTCACGGAACGGGTCAGCGCCTGAAGGAACTCGTCGAGTGCGAACGGATTGGTCAGCATGCCCTTGCTGACCACTTTTTGGGCCATCGCCCGAAGGAACGCCTGCTGTCGTTTAATACGGTCGAAATCTCCGCCGGGCAGTCCGTAACGCTGACGTACGAATAGCAATGCCCGCTCGCCCTCGAGATGAACGTTTCCCTGCGGCCACGTGACTTTGTTGGCGGGGTCGTAGACCTGGCGGGCCACGTAGAGGTCGACGCCGCCCAACGCCTTGCTCATGTCGACGAAACCCCGGAAATCCAGGGCGGCGAAGTGGTCGATCCGCACCTTGACCAGCTTCTCCACCGTCTTGATGAGCAGGCGCGGGCCGCCGTACGCGTAGGCGGCGTTGATTTTGTCGTGCCCGTGACCCGGGATGGTCACATAGGAGTCACGAGGTATGCCGATGAGGAAGATCCGCTTCCTGTCCGCGGGGATGTGCGCGATCATGATGCTGTCCGACCGCTGGAAGCCGCTCTCTCCCGGGCGTCTGTCAGCGCCGATGACCAGCCAGTTCTGTGCGGCTCCCACCACCTTGGCAGGTCGGTCCCACTCCTCGGGGAACACCTGCTGCACCCGCCGGAGGTTGGTGTCGTACACGTGCTGGCGCTGCATCAGCACCGCGAAGAGCGCGGCCGGCGGGAGGAGGAGCACGAGGGTCACGACGATCAGCACCTTGCGCCGGCGTGACACCCGCGCCGGTGGGGTCGCGGTGAGAGGTAACTGCCCGGATGTCGTCACGAGGCGTCCAATGCTCGGTTCCTTGTCCTGCACGGATGTATTCCAAAGCAGAGATCTACCGTAACTGGCCCATACCAGTCACACGAGACGTACCAATACGTAGTGAAATCGGAACCACGTGTGGGGCGTCTTGTCCAGCATGCGACTATGGCCGCATGTGGACGTATGGTTGAACTTCCCTGTAACTTCTGTGATCCCCTAGGATCGTTCCAATCATCACCTTCTGGCGCGGAGTTGAACCGGGCGGTCTTCCTCCGAGAAGGAGGATGGGCAGAGGCGAGGGCGTATGGACATTGCCGTTGACGACGCGTTATACGCCGTGAGGGAGGCGACGGACCGGGCCGGTTGGGCGCGTCGCCACATTCGCGTGACGATGGCGGGCGACGTGGTGTGCGGCGCGGTGTCCGTCCTCGGCGTGCTGGGAGTCAGGCTCCTGCTGGGCGAGGCGGGGACGTGGGAGAGCGTGCTCGCGGCGACGCTGGTCGTCGCCTGGCCGCTGGTCGTCGCCCTCATCGGCGGATACGACACCCGTCATCTCGGGGACGGCGCCGAGGAGTACCGCAAGGTCCTCCACGCGACGGCCGCCCTCGCCTCGATCGTGGCGATCTCCGCCTACCTCACCCAGACCCTCCTGGCCCGCAGCTACGTGATGGTCGCCATCCCGCTCGCCGGCCTGTCCTGCCTTCTCCTGCGCTACACCCTGCGCAAGCGGCTGCACCGCAGGCGCCGCGCCGGCGAGTGCCTGCGACGGGTCGTCGTGGTGGGGCACTGGGCTTCTGTGCTGGAGCTGCACGCCCAGCTGAGCCGCCAGCGCCACCACGGCATGCGCATCGTGGCGGCGTGCGTCCCGCCGGAACAGCAGATGGACCTGCCCGCCCAGTTCGACGGTTTCCCGATCCTCGGCGACTTCTCGGACGTCGCCAAGGTGGTCGAGCGGGTGGGCGCGGACACCGTCGCCGTCCTGTCCTGCCCGGAGCTGGACGGGTCGATGCTGCGCCGCCTGACGTGGCAGCTGGAGGAGACGGGCACCGAGCTCTACGTCGCCTCCGCGCTGATGGAGGTGGCCGGGCCGAGGATCAGCATCCGCCCGGTCGCCGGCCTGCCGCTGCTCCACGTCGCGCACCCCGACCTGAGGGGGGCCAGGCAGTTCGTCAAGAGCGTCTTCGACCGGGTGGTCGCGGCGATCATCCTGATCGTGATCCTGCCGGTCCTGCTGATGATCGGCCTGGTGATCAGGGTGACCAGCGAAGGGCCGGCCCTGTTCCGGCAGCCCCGCGTGGGCAAGGACGGCAAGCTGTTCGTGCTCTACAAGTTCCGGACGATGGTGCAGAACGCCGAGGCCGTCAAGCACGAGCTGGCGCAGCGGGACGACGGGAACGGCGTGCTGTTCAAGATGCGCAAGGACCCGAGGGTGACGCCGGTCGGGGCGGTGCTGCGCCGCTACTCGCTCGACGAGCTCACCCAGCTCGTCAACGTGCTGCGCGGCGAGATGTCCCTCGTGGGCCCCCGCCCGCCGCTCCCCGAGGAGGTGGCCCAGTACGGCGACGACGTGCGGCGGCGTCTGCTGGTCAAGCCGGGCATGACGGGCCTGTGGCAGGTGAGCGGCCGATCCGACCTGACCTGGGAGGAGTCGGTGCGGCTCGACCTGCGCTACGTGGAGAACTGGTCGCTCATCATGGACCTGCAGATCCTCTGGAAGACGTGGTCGGCGGTCGTCGGCGGGGAAGGTGCGTACTAGGTGAAGGCGCTCGTGCTGGCGGGCGGATCGGGAACGCGGCTGCGGCCCATCACGAACACCTCGGCCAAGCAGCTCGTGCCGGTCGCCAACAAGCCGGTGCTCTTCTACGGCCTGGAGGCGATCGCGGCGGCCGGCATCCGGGAGGTCGGCATCGTCGTGGGCGCCACCCACGCCGAGATCGAGGCCGCCGTCGGAGACGGGCACGGGCTCGGCCTCGACGTGACCTACCTGCGGCAGGAGGCCCCGCTCGGGCTCGCCCACGCCGTGCTCATCGCCGCCGACTACCTGGGCGACGACGACTTCGTCATGTATCTCGGCGACAACTTCATCGTCGGGGGGATCACCGAGATCGTCCGCCGCTTCGCGGCCGACAGGCCCGCGGCCCAGATCATGCTGACCCGCGTTCCCGACCCGCGGCAGTTCGGCGTCGCCGAGATCGGCCCGGGCGGGCGCGTGGTGGGCCTGGAGGAGAAACCGGAGTCGCCGAAGAGCGACCTCGCCCTGGTCGGCGTCTACCTGTTCACCCCGGCGGTGCACCGGGCCGTGGCCGAGCTCAAGCCGTCGCGGCGGGGCGAGCTGGAGATCACCGACGCCATCCAGTGGCTGATCGACGAGGGACACCGGGTGGAGTCCACGGTCATCTCCGGATACTGGAAGGACACGGGGAACGTCGCCGACATGCTGGAGGTCAACAGACTCGTCCTGGAGGGCCTCGAACCGGCCGTCCGCGGGCGGGCCGACGAGGCCAGCGAGCTGATCGGCCGGGTCGTGATCGAGGACGGCGCACTGGTGACCGGGTCGCGCATCGTCGGTCCCGTCGTCATCGGCGCGGGCTCCCGGATCAGCGACTCCTACGTGGGCCCGTTCACGTCCATCGGCGCCGACTGCGTCGTCGCGGACAGCGAGATCGAGTACTCGATCGTGCTGTCCCGGTCCTCCATCACCGGCGTACGCAGGGTCGAGGCCTCTCTCATCGGCCACGATGTCGAGGTCACGCCGGCCCCCAACACTCCCCGGGCACATCGGCTCGTGCTCGGCGACCACAGTAAGGTACAGATTTCATCGTGAGGGTCCTCGTCACGGGCGGGGCCGGGTTCATCGGCTCGCACTACGTCCGCACCCTGGTCTCCGGCGGCTATCCCGCGTTCGCGGGGGCACGGGTCACCGTCCTCGACAAGCTCACCTACGCGGGCAACCTCGCCAACCTGGAGCCCGTCTCCGGCGGGTACGACTTCGTCCGCGGGGACGTCTGCGACGCCGCGCTGCTCGCCGAGGTCGTCCCCGGGCACGACGTCGTCGTGCACTTCGCCGCCGAGTCGCACGTCGACCGTTCCATCGACAGCGCCGCGGAGTTCGTGCGGACCAACGTGCTGGGCACGCAGACGCTCATGCAGGCGTGCCTTGACGCCGGCGTCTCCAGGGTCGTGCACGTGTCCACCGACGAGGTCTACGGCACGATCGAGTCCGGCTCGTGGGACGAGGATGCGCCGCTGCGCCCCCGCTCGCCGTACTCCGCCTCGAAGGCCGGCGGCGACCTGATCGCCCGCGCGTACGCGGTCACCCACGGCCTGCCGGTCATGACCACGCGCTGCGGGAACAACTACGGCCCCTACCAGTACCCGGAGAAGCTCGTGCCGTTCTTCGTCACGCGGCTGATCCAGGGCAGGAAGGTCCCGTTGTACGGCGACGGCGGCAACGTCAGGGACTGGGTCCACGTCGCCGACCACTGCAGGGGCATCCAGCTCGTGGCCGAGCGCGGGGCGCCCGGCGAGATCTACCACATCGCCGGGACGGCGGAGCTGGCCAACAAGGAGCTGACCGCCCGGCTGCTGGAGGCGTTCGGCTGCGGCTGGGACATGGTCGAGCACGTGCCCGACCGGAAGGGCCACGACCGGCGTTACTCGCTGAGCGACGCCAAGCTGCGGGCGCTCGGCTACCGCCCGTCCGTCGCCTTCGACGACGGCATCAGGGACACCGTCGCCTGGTACGCCGCCAACCCCGGGTGGTGGAAGCCGCTGCTCGGGGAGCGGTGATGCGCTGGCTGATCACGGGCGGCGGCGGCATGCTGGCCGCCGACCTGGCCCGGCGGGCCGGCAGGGAGGCCGGGATCGGGGAGGTCGTCGCGCCGAAGCGGGCGGATCTCGACATCCGCGACCCCGCGGCGGTGCGCGCGTGGGTGCTCGGCCACCGCCCGGACGTGGTGGTGAACTGCGCGGCCTGGACGGCCGTGGACGACGCGGAGAACCACGAGGACGAGGCGCTGGCGGTGAACGGCCACGCGGTCCGTGAACTCGCCGCCCGCGCGGCCGAGGCCGGCGCGCGCTTCGTGCAGGTCTCCACCGACTACGTGCTGGCGGGGACGGATCCTGAACCCGCCTCCGAGGACGCGAAGACGGAGCCGCTCAACGCGTACGGGCGGACCAAGCTGGCGGGCGAGCGCGCGGCGCTCGAGCACGGCGGCCACGTGGTGCGCACCGCCTGGCTGTACGGCTCCGCCGGGCCGAACTTCGTCCGCACCATGATCCGGCTGGCCGCGGAGCGGGAGACGGTCGACGTGGTGGACGACCAGCACGGGCAGCCCACCTGGACCGCCGACCTGGCCGACCAGGTGATCCGGCTGGTCCGCGCGGCCGCTCCGCCGGGGGTCTACCACGGCACCAACGCCGGCCGCACGACCTGGTACGGCCTGGCCCGCGAGGTCTTCACGCTGCTCGGCGCGGATCCCGGGCGGGTGCGTCCGGTCTCCAGCGCCGCCTTCCCGAGGCCCGCGCGCCGTCCCTCGTTCAGCGTGCTGTCGCACGACAGGTGGGCCGAGGTGGGGCTGCCCGCCATGCGGGACTGGCGGGAGGCGCTGCACGACGCCTGGCCCGAGCTCGTGGCGCGGCCGTAGCCCATCACGAGCTCACCGGGCCGAACGCGGCGCCTCTCTGCCGATGTCGACGACCCGCAGCTCCTCGTCGTCCACGTTGTAGTTCAGCAGGGCGTTCCGGTCGTAGACCGCCGTGCTGTCCTCGTCCTCGGCCGGGAGGCTCTGGGCGGCCGGCACAGTGGCGGGCGCCTGAAGCGCGGGCTCATCCTCCTCGGGCCTGAGGCGCCGTACCGGCTGGGCCTTGGCCAGCACGACCCGCCGGCGCTTGCGCTGGCCGAGGCCCGTGGTCACGCGGCGGACGCCCGCGATGGGGTTGGTGGCCCGGAGGAACGACACCACCACGGCGATGAGCACGCCGAGCGCCAGCCCGATCGCCACGTTCTTCGGCAGCTTGCTCGGCGAGATGCGCAACGGGTTGGCCTGGTCGATGAAGCGCGTTCCGTCGTTGTAGGTGGCCAGGTCGATCTGGGCGTCGCTCTCCTTCAGCCGGAGCTGGACGAGGACCTCCGTGAGGGAGGTCGCGAGGGCGCTTCCCGCGGGCGCGGACTTGAGACTGTCCCGGATCTGGGTCTCGGTCGCCTTGATGCTCTTGAGCAGCTTGGCCTGATCCGCCTTGGCGGACTCGGCGGTGAGGGTCTGGTAGGCCGCGACCACCGAGTTGGCGATGTTCGCGGCGACCCGGTCCGTGCGCGCCGACGCCTGCACCTCGATGATGCCGCCGCTCGTGCCGGGAGACGCCTGGACGGATTCGCGCAGGGTCTCGAGATCGACCTTGAGCGCGTACTGGGCCGTGAGGATCTCCTGCGCCTTCTTGAAGACCTTCTCCGACTGGGCGAACGCCGCCCGCTGAGCGGTGTAGGCGATGTAGCTGCTGTCGGAGGAGACGCCCTGCCGCAGGAACGAGGTGCTCCGCGGGTCGGTGACTGCGAAGCGGGCGGTGGCCGTGACGTTCGTCAGAACCAGCAGGGTGGCCCCCGCCGCGATCACCCCGGACAGAAGGATGATGAGGAAAGAGGACCAGCGGTAGCGCCATACCGCCTCGAGGAGTCCGACATCGGCCAGGGTTTCCTCCACGTCGTCGGTTGCCACCGTCCCTTTTCCTCCCCGTTTCTGATCCTCATGCAGTTTATGCTGACGCTATCGGCGCTGAAAGGACGCGGACGATGTCGCTGTGATAACGCGCAATGGCGAAACGTTCACATGCGGCATTCCTGCCGCTTCTCGCCAGGTCCAGCGCGTGCGGCCAATCATCGAGCAGGGATTCGACCGCCGCGGCGAGCGCCTGGGGATCGCCCGGCGGGATGAGGAGGCCGGTGCGGCCGGTCTGAATGATCTCGTCGAGGCCCTGCACGTCGCTGGCGACCACGGGACGTTCGGCCAGCATCGCCTCGACCGCGACGTTGCCGAACGACTCCCCGTACGACGGCACCAGCACGATGTCGGCGTCGTCCACGAAGGGGGTGACGGGGTCCTGGAATCCGGCGAAGACCACCCCGTCGTCGGCCAGGTCGCGCAGTTGTTCCTCGAACCATTCGTAGCCGGGGAAGACCGAGCCGACGAGCGTGAGCGTCACGTCGCGCCCGCGCGCACGCAGCAGTGCGACGGCCCGGACGGCCACGTCGCAGCCCTTGCGCGGCGACAGCCTGCCGACCACCACCAGTCTTCCCTGAGGCGCCTCGCGAGGAGGCTTCACCTCGTCGTGGTCGGGCACGCCGTTGTAGACGACGCTCACGCGGTCACGGGACACCCCCGCGCCGACCAGGGTCCGGAGGCAGACGTCGCTGTTGGCGACCACGTGATGCGCGAGCCGTACGGGGGCCGTGAGGAGACGCCGCATCAACGACGGCAGGTACTGCTCGGCCTCGTGGGCATGGCAGACGACGCGAACGCGAGCCAGGCGCCCGGCGACGATCCACAGCGGAATCGTGATCGTGTTGACATAGAGAGCGGTCGGGCGTTGCCGCCTGAGCAGCGCGACCATCCGCGGCAGGACCGTGAGCGTCCGCCACGCGAGCGCGAGCAGGCCGGAGGGGGAGAGCAGGGACTTGCGGAGCACGGGCGTCGGCATGATCATGATCTCGGCGCCCACCTCCTTCAGGCGATCCGCGAGCGGGCCGTCCGCTGGAAGGATAAATAGGACACGATGCGTATTCGCTACCGCTCGCACAGACTCTAGGACCATCCGGTCAGACCCGTATAAATCAGGCGATGGATGGGCGATTACCACGCGTTTCATGTCGAAGTTTCCGCAGCCTAAGGTATCGTTCTCCTGATTTTTCATTCTGTCATCACTTCGACGCCAGATCTCCTTGGAGGGCCGGTTGCAGATCGCGATGATCGGCACGAGAGGGGTTCCCGCACGTTACGGCGGATTCGAGACCGCCGTCGAGGAGATCGGCCGGCGCCTGGTGCAGGCAGGGCACGAGGTGCGCGTCTACTGCCGCTCCGGAGAAACCCGGATGCGGGAGTACCAGGGAATGCGACTCGTGCACCTGCCCGCGGTCCGTCACAAGGTGCTGGAGACGCTGAGCCACACCGCCCTTTCGGTCGGGCACCTGCTCGGCAGGCGCACCGACGTGGCGCTGGTCTTCAACGCCGCGAACGCGCCGCTGCTGCCCCTCGTGCGCGCGGCCCGCATCCCGGTGGCCACGCACGTCGACGGCCTGGAGTGGAAGCGCGCCAAGTGGAACGGCGCCGGTCGCAAGTACTACCTCCTCGCGGAACGGCTCTCGGTGCGCTGGTCCCAGGCGATCATCGCGGACGCCAGGGCGATCCAGGACTACTACTGGGAACGTTACAAAGCGCCGAGCGTGATGATCCCGTACGGCGCTCCGATCCAGGAGCGGAGCGACGAGGAGATCCTCAGGGAGGCGGGTTACGAACCCGGGCGATACCACCTCGTGGTGGCCCGGTTCGAACCGGAGAACCACGTGGACCTCATCGTCGAGGGCTACACCCGCAGCGCGGCGGAGCACCCGCTGATCGTCGTCGGTTCGGCCCCCTACGCCGCCGAGTACACGCGGAAGATCGAGAGCTTGGCGGAGAAGGATCCGCGCGTCCGCCTCGTGGGCGGGGTCTGGGACCAGAGGCTGCTCGACGCGCTCTACGCCGGCTGCTCCTCCTACCTGCACGGCCACTCGGTGGGAGGCACCAATCCCTCCCTGCTGCGTGCCATGGGCGCGGGCGCCCCGGTCATCGCCTATGACGTGGTCTTCAATCGTGAGGTGCTGGACGACACCGGAGCGTTCTTCGCCGACGCCGAAGCGCTGGCCAAGACGCTGGAGTCGGCGGAGAAACGGCGCGACCAGGAGGTCGCCCGCGGCGCGGCCGCCCGGGAACGGGCTCGCACCTTGTACACCTGGGACGATGTCGCGGCCCGTTACGAACGGCTGTGCCTGGACCTGGTGGCGGGGCGAGTCATGGCCGAGGACTGACGGGTGCCGGGTCTCGCCGGACGGGTACGCAAGGTCGTCGCCTCCGCGGGTGGATCGGTCGTCGCTCAGTTCGTGACCGCGCTGAGCAGCCTGCTGCTCCAGCTCGTCGCGGCCAGGGAACTCGGCGCCACGGGGTTCGCCGCCTTCACGTTCCTGAGCACCACGCTCGTACTGATCACCACATTGCACACCTCCTGGGTGGGCGACTCGCTGACCGTTCTGGATCGCTTCGAGTCGCCTGTCCGGGCCGCCATCGCCGCCTCGCTGGTGACGTCACTGGCACTGGGCGCCGTCGCGAGCGTGATCCTGGCGATCGTGCTGCGCGCGGCGGCCGGGCCGGGCGCCCTGCTGTTCGGCGGGCTCGTCCTCCTCTGGCTGCTGGAGGACACCGTGCGCCGGCTGCTCTCCGCGCGCCTGGAGTTCGGCCGGTTGGCCACGAACACGGTGGTGGACTTCGTCGTCGCCTTCGCGACGCTGAGCGGCTTCTGGCTCGCGCACGCGCTGAGCTTGGAGACGATGCTGGTCGCGATGTGCGCCGGATCCCTGGCAGGAGTCGTGCACGCGGTCATCGGGCTGCCTCGGGACGAACTCCGCTGGCCGCGTCTGCGGGAAGCCGATCTGCAGCGGATCGTTCCGTTCGCCACCTGGAGGGTCGCGCAGGCGGCTTTGCGCCCGCTGACCCTGATGGTGACCCGGGTCGCCATCGTCGCCATGGTCTCCAGCGCGGCGCTCGCCGCCAACGAAGGCGCTCGCCTGCTGCTGTCGCCGGCACTCACGTTGGTCTACGGTGTGGGTGCGTTTCTCCTGCCGCGGATGGTGCGGCATCGGCAGGCCGGCCTGCCGCTGCGGCCTCGCCTTGCGCTGACCGCCTCGATCGCGCTCACCGCCGTCACCGCCGTCGCCGGTACGATCGCGACTCTGCTGACGAAGCCGCTGGAGCCGTTCGTGACCGGAGGCAACTTCCCGCTCGACCCGATCACGGTGGCGGCATGGGCGGCCTACTCGGTGAGCATCGCCGCGACGCTGCCGGTCAGCATGCTCGCCACCGCGTACCGGCACTCCCGGCTGGTGTTCGCGGTCCGGCTGGGCGAGTCCGTGATCGGCGTCGGCCTGCTCCTGGCGATGCTGGGCGCGCGGCCCGATCTGGTGAAGCTTGCTCCGTTTTGTATTGGCATAGGGGGCGTTGTGACATCTGTGATCCTTGTCATGCGACTGCGTGTAGTGCGGGATCAGGGGGCCGCTCTGCCCACGGAGAGGATGAGCCGTGTGGCGCAAGCTGATTCTTAGCGCTCTTCTGCTGACCGGGATCGGGATCGCGATGCCGGTGGCCGCGAACGCGCGCGAGCCGCTGCCTCAGCCGTCCGCGCTGCCCACGTCGCTGTGGACGCGTGCCTTCGACCTGGCCGACGAGCGGATCGACCAGTCCAGCGGGCTTTTCGCGAGCCGGGTCAACCCCGGAGTGGTGTGGACGTTCAACGACAGGGAGGGCCCGCTCCGGCTGTTCGCCGTGGGGCCCGACGGCCGCACCAGAGCCGTGCTGACCGCGGGGAACGTCACGGCGATCGACCCCGAGGCGATGGGGGGCATGTCCGCCCCGGACGGTACGGCCTACCTGTACGTCGGAGACACCGGCGGCAACGCCACCCCTCGCTCCGAGGTCGTCGTCTACCGGCTGGTGGAGCCGACCAGGCTCGCGGACGCGTCGGTTAAGGCCACCGGCTACCGCCTGACCTATCCCGACGGCGCGCACGACGCGGAGACGCTGCTGGTCGACCCGCGTACGGCGGAGCTCTACGTGGTGACCAAGAGCCCGAAGGGCGGCGCCGTCTATCGAGCTCCCGCCGAGCTCTCCGAGACCGGCCCCAACCCCATGACGCTGGTGCGGACGCTGCCCTACGTGGTCAGCGACGGCGTGATGGCGGCGAGCGGCCACATGATCTTGCGTAGCTACAACAAGGCGCGGGTCTGGGACGCGGTGAACGGCAACGAGACGATGCTGCTCAACCTCCCTCAGCAGAAGCAGGGCGAGGGAGTCGCGCTGACGCCCGACGGAAAGTCCCTGCTGATCTCCAGCGAGGGAGTCAAATCGCCGGTGTGGCGGATGAACCTGCCCACGGCCCTGGTGCCGCAGCAGCCCCGGCTGCGTGACGTCTCCGACTCGGCACCGGAAGCGGACGCGAGGTCCATGCCGTCCATGCCGGTGACGCTGGGACTCGGCATGGCGGTGGTCGTCCTGACGGCCGCGCTGATCTTCGTGGTGCGTGCGGAGAATCGGAGGGTGTGACATGGACGTCACGCGACAGCCTGTGCCGGGCGCCACGCCGCCGCCCGTGTCCCGGTGGACCGATGTCTGAGCGTTATCTGGCCTACCCGCCGGGCCGGGGAAACGTCTGGATCCCGGCGCGCGGGAGCCGGTCGGCCGCCGCCGGTCTCTCGCTGCTGACGTTCTCGAAACCGTTGCCGCTCGCGCTGCAGTTCGCGCTCTTCGCCGCGGTCCGGGCGGCGGGTCCGCTGTTGTTGCCTGGCCGCCGCAGGCCATGGTCCCCACCCGTCGCCGAGGAGGCGTGGAAGGCGGTGGGCGAGCAGGCGGCGGACGTCGTCGGGCCCTGGGACAGCCTCGCCGGCTACGTGCGCCCGCAGGCGTCCCGGGCGGACGGCGCCGCGTTGCTGCTGCTCCGCGCCGGACGGCCGCTGGGGTTTCTCAAGATCCGGCAGTCACCGGCGGAGCTCGAACGGGAGGCCGTCGCCCTGGCGGCGCTCGCGGCCGAGGATCAGGTGCTGTTCCGCGTGCCCCGGGTGCTCGGCAGCGGTGCCGCGCAGGGGCTGCACTGGCTGCTGTTGTCGCCCATGGAACCGGTGCCCGCGCGCCCGGCACGAAACGTCGACATCGCGCGACTGACCGAGCGGATCAGTTCCGGTCTCGAGGGCGAGCTGCCCCGGCCGTCCCACACGCCGGGGCACTGGCGGCCGATGCACGGCGACCTGACTCCTTGGAACCTGCGGCGCACCCGTACTCCCACGCCGTGGCTGATCGACTGGGAGGACGCGGGATACGGCCCGCCGGAGGCCGACGAGGCCTACTTCCTGGCCACCCGTCAGGCCGTCTACGGGGGTCCGCCTCCCGGGCGAACCTACGGCGAGGCCGCTGTCTACTGGCACGACGTGGTGAGCCGCCGAACGACGGATGACCCCGATCTCGCTCAGCGGCTCCTGCGGATCCTGCGGGAGCTGGCCGGTTAGAGCTCCCCGTGGTTCACGGTTCAGGGAGCCGCCCAGTCCGGGAACGAGCGGCCGACCAGTTTCTCCAGCGCGGCGTTGTGCGGGGCGAAATGCTCGATCAGGCGGCGCTTGGTCGACGCGGAGATTTCCGCTTTGGGGGCGGAGTTCCATACTTTCCCGGCCCGCGCCAGCGGGGCGGGCGGCAGGCCGAGAAACGCGGCCGCCTCGTCACAGACGCGCTGGGGGTCCCGGTAGAACTCTTCGCTGCTGGTCACGTGGAACCTGTCCGCGGGGAAGTGGTCGAACCATCGCCGCAGCGCCTTCTCGTATTCGCTCTGAGCCACGTAGGACTGCTGCTCGTGGGCGTAGCTCCGATAACCCGGATCCTTGAGGAGGCGCTCCTCCTCGCCCGCGGTCCGCTCCGCTTCCGCGTCCAGCGCCTCTTCGAACGACAAATGCTCGGCGCCGTTGCGCACTCGCTCCCGATAGTGCGAGAACGTGCGCTCGACCGGGTCACGCAGGATCAGAAGGATGCGGGCATCCGGCACGTCCCGGCCCGCGCGCTGGGCCGCCAGCGGGTGATAAAGGTAGTACGGCGAAGCCTCGCCCGTCAGCACCGGCATCCCGCTCCGCCGCGCGGCGCGCCCGCGGGCCGCCTGGCTGGGCAGGTGCGACCGGTACCACCGCATGCCGCGTTCGTAGTTGCTGTCGAAAAAGTGCACCCCTTTTGTATGGTTCGCCTTGGGGAGCAGGTCGGCGCTGGGAAAAAGGGGGATGATCCCCGGGTGCTCCAGGAGCGCGTAGTAGAGTGACGTGGACCCTCCTCGCTTGGCGCCGATGAGAAGGAAGTCGGGGTCTTTCCTCGCCCGCGCCGTCGCCATTCCATACGCTCTGAACGCACTGCGTCCGATTCCGAGGACGGACTCCGGTAACAGGTCCCGCACGCTCATACTTTCGGTTCTCCTTGATGTGTGGCGGCCGCCTGCCTAGAATGTCGACCTATTCGGGTGCATACCTGGAGGTCGGCTCAGGGCGAGGAGAGTCTGCATGATTAGGGCTCGTCATCGCCATAAATACCATCATTGGTGGCCCGTCCTCATACCTATCGCACTCATCCTCGCAAGCGAGTACAAACTGCGCTCTCGCGCGGCCAGTGAGTCGATCGGCGGGGGTGTCGACGCGACGATCCTGCTGGAGGTCGGCGTCTACGGGGTGGTCGCCCTCTACCTCTACCGCCGGTTCGGCATCGGCGCCCCGCGACGGCGGCCCTCCTCCATCCGGCTGCTCACCTGGGGATGGACCGCCTACTCGGCGCTGAGCGTGCTCTGGACCCCGTTTCCCGCCTTCGCCGCGGTACGCGCCGTCCAGTTGCTCATCATCGCCGCGGTCTGCCAGGTCATGATCAGCTGGGCGGACCGAGAGGATCTGTGGCGGTTGGCCCACGCGTTCATCGTGCTCGTCGTGGTCTCCGTCGGTATCGGCGTCGCCATGCCCTTTCCGCGTACGCCGCTGACCGCGGACCGTTTCAACTGGCTCTACGTCCATCCCGTCACCGCGGGCATCTTCCTCGGCATCGCCATCCTGCTCATCGCCGGGTTCGTGCTGCCCGGGGGGCCGCCGCGAAGCTGGCCCCTGTCCGCCTACCTGGTCGCGGCCGCGATCCTGGTCGCCGCTCTCATCGGCACCGGCACCAGAGGAGCGGCCGGCGGCTGCCTGGCCGGGCTGGCGGTGATGTGCTGGCTGGCCCGCGGCACCCGCGGCCGGGTGATGTTCCTGATGATCGCGGTCCCCGCGGCCATCGTGGCCGGACTGGCCTTCACCGATCGGCTGGTCGGGTTCGCCACCCGTGGGGAGACCGTCGAGCAGCTGGAGACCCTCAACGCTCGCACCGACCTGTGGACGTTCGCCCTGCGGGCCTTCGAGACGGAGCCCTTCTTCGGGAACGGCCTGTCGTCGACCCGGGGGCTCTTCCTCGACGAGATGGGACTGGGGGGCGGCCACAACGCGTTCGTCAACGTCCTGGTCGAGGGCGGGGTGGTCGGCCTGGTCCTCTTCTGCATGCTGGCCCTGGCGCTGATGGTTCGCCTCGTGACGCTGACCCGGCTGCGGCACATCCGTACGGAGGCCGCCATGCTGCTCGGGCTGATGGTGTTCTTCGCCGTGGACGGCATCACCACGGAGACCGTGGCGGCCCCGGCCAACGTCGACTCGGTGTGGCTCTTCGTCGTCATCGCATGGACGATCATTCTGGCGCGTCAACCGGCGGCGGACGAGACGCGTTCCGTGGCCGGCGGCGCGACGAACGCTCCCGAACCGCCGCCAGACGCGGCGTCGCCCGAGGTGGTCAGATGAGAACTCCGTACCTCAAGAGGAAGGCCGGTGCCGCCGGTCTGGCGATGCTGGCGTTCGTCGGCACCGCCGTCGTGGTCTGGAACCACAAGACGGCCGACGCGGCGGTCACCGACTGGCGTACGGCCGGGCCGCTCACCATCGGAACCACGAACTACACCGTGCCCCCGGGGGCGTACTTCGTGGCGCCGTGGGGCGACGACGCCGCCGCGGGGTCCGAGGCCACACCGTGGCGCACGGTGGGCAGGGCGGTGCGGATGGCCCCCGCCGGAGCGGTCATCGTGCTCCGCGGCGGCGTGTACCACGAGTCCGTCGAGGTGTACGGCAAGCGGCTGACGCTGCAGGCGTACCCGCACGAGGCGGTGTGGTTCGACGGCTCCGAGCCGGTGTACGGCTGGGTGCGCGACGGGTCCGTCTGGCGCAGGGACGGCTGGACCGTCCGTTTCGACAACACCGATCCGACGGCGGGGGGCGGCCCGGCCTGGCACATGGTCGGTCCGGAGAACCCGGTGGCCAACTGGCCCGACCAGGTGTTCGTCGACGGTCAGCAGCAGAGGCAGGTGGCCGACCGGGACAAGGTCACCCCCGGCACCTTCGCCGTCGACTACGACACCGGCAGGCTCTATCTCGGGTCCGATCCGACCGGGCACGAGGTGCGCGCCAGCACTCTCGCGGAGGCGCTCTACCTCAACCTGGCCCACGGCTCCTCCGTTCTCGGCATCGGGTTCCGCCGCTACGCCACGCCGCTGAAGCGGATGGGCGCGGTGAAGGGATACGGGAACGACATGACGTTCGAGAACGACGTCTTCGCCGACACCGCGGTCGCCGGGCTCAGCATCCTGGGCGACCGGATCGTCGTGCGGCACAACGCGATGCTGCGCAACGGGCAGCTCGGGCTGCACGCGCACCGCACGAACGGGGCCGTCGTGACCGGCAACCTGATGGAGGGCAACAACTGGGAGCGCTTCGAGCAGGCTCCCGTCTCCGGCGGCATGAAGATGACCAAGTCGACGGGGCTCCAGCTCACGGGCAACCGCGCCCAGCGCAACCACGGGCCGGGCCTGTGGCTCGACGAGTCCGTGTCCGATGCCGTGATCGCCCGCAACCTCGCCTGGTTGAACGCCGGGCACGGCATCGACTTCGAGATCTCGGCGCGTGCGCTCATCGTGGGAAACCTCGTGGCCGACAACGGCAAGAACGGGCTGTACGTCAACGAGTCGAGCGACGTCCGGCTGTGGAACAACACGGCGCTGCGCAACGGCGAGTCGCAGATCAACATCGTCGACGGCGCGCGGGAGCAGGCCGACCCGAAGATGCCGTGGAACGTCTCCGGGGTCGAGGTGCGCAACAACCTGCTCCAGGGAGGCGGCAGCGGGCCGCAGATCTCGGTGCAGGACCTCACCGGCAGGCGTACGGCCGAGCAGATGGCCACGCTGGACTACAACGCCTATATCCGCAGAAGCGACGACCACGGGGCGCTCGTCAAGTGGGCGGATCGCTCACGGGGCGGCGGGACTTACATGAAGCTGAACGGAATTCAGGAACAGGCGCAAATAGAACGTCACGGTCGTGAGGTTCCGGCGGAAAACGCCCAATCCGGTCTTCCTGCCGGCGCCCCGCTCCCGTCTGATGTCGCAGGCTGGCTGGGCGCCCAGTCGGGCGCGCGCGACGTTCCCGGAGCCCCGTCCTAGGGCTCCTCGCGCGGTACTAGACCCAATCGTGATCGCATTGGAACCAATAAGGTAATGATCTGGCGGGTGTAATTAGACCGTTCCATTACGATCTATTTCGTAACGCAGCCCATAAGGGCGCACGGGACGAAGTAGGTATAAGTGCGCACCAAATTACCCCTGTTAAAGCGCTCTGCGCTCGCACTCCTCATCGTCGCCGGATTCGGCCTCGCCCAGAGCGGGGTCGCCGCGGCCGATATCGACCCCGAACCCGGCGTACCCGAGACCGTGACGGCCGACGCGCTGCCCACGTGGCAGATCAACGGCGTCGTGTGGAAGCAGGCCACGGTCGGCAACACGGTCTACGCCGTAGGCAGCTTCTCGAAGGCCCGGCCGCCCGGCACGAGTCCCGGCGACCCGCAAGAGGTCAACCGCGCCAACATCCTCGCCTACGACATCACGACCGGGAACCTGCTGCCGTTCACCCACACCCTGAACGCGCAGGCCCGCTCGATCGCGGCCTCCCCGGACGGCTCGCGCATCTACGTCGGCGGCGACTTCACCACGGTGGACGGGGCGACCCGCAACCACATCGTCGCCTTCAACACCGCCACGGGAGCGGTCGACACGGCCTTCAACGCGTCGGTCTCCAACACCGTGTGGGCGATCACGGTCTCGAACAGCACCGTCTACGCCGGCGGCAACTTCTTCAACGTCAACGGCTACTCGCGCAACCGCGCCGCGGCGCTGGCGCGGAGCAACGGCGCCCTGCAGTCGTGGGAGATCGATCCGGACGACGAGATCCGCGCCCTGCTGATGGCCCCGGACCAGAGCCGGGTGATCGTGGGCGGCAAGTTCCAGAACTTCAACGGGGAGGCGCGGGTCGGCATCACCGCCGTCGACCCGGTCACCGGCGCCTCGCTGCCGTGGAGCAGCCGGCCCACCCCCACACGCCTCGACAGCAACAGGTTCTCCTACGTCGACGACCTCGTGACGGACGGCACGCTGGTGTACGGCGCCAACGACGGCGAGGGCGGCCATTGGTTCGACGGACGCTGGGCGGCCGACCCCTACACTGGTGACCTCGTCTGGCTCGACAACTGCTACGGGGCCACCTACGGGGTCTTCGTGACCGGCCAGGTGCTCTACAGCGTCGGCCACGCGCACGACTGCAGCTCCCTCGGCGCGTTCCCCGAGACCAGCCCGACGACGTGGCACCGGGCGCTGGCCGAGACGACCTACCCCGTCGGCACCGACCACGCCCCACCGGGCTCGAACAGCAACTACAGCGGCCAGCCCGTGCCGGGCCTGCTCCACTGGTTCCCCTCGCTCAACGCCGGCAGCTACACGGGCATGTACCAGGGCGGCTGGTCGGTCACCGGCAACTCCCAGTACGTGGCCATCGGCGGCGAGTTCACCAACGTCAACGGCAACCCCCAGCAGGGCCTCACCCGGTTCGCGGTCAAGTCGATCGCGCCGAAGAAGGCCGCGCCGATCCCCGGCCCCGACCTCACCCCGACCGCGATCTCCTTCCAGTCGGGCACGGCCAGGGTGAGCTGGAAGGCGACCTGGGACCAGGACAACGAGAAGCTGACCTACGAAGTCCTGCGGGACGGGAACAGCACGCCGGTCGGCACCGTCACCGCCAAGTCGAACTTCTGGACGCTGCCCGCGCTCGGCTTCAAGGACACCGGCCTCGCCCCGGGCTCCACGCACACCTACCGCGTGCGGGTGAAGGACCCGCAGGGCAACTCGGTCGGCAGCGCCACCTCCGACCCCGTCACCATCGCGAGCACGGGATCGTCCAGCGACTACTCCGAGGCCGTGCTCGCGGACAGCCCGGCGAGCTTCTGGCGGCTCGGTGAGACCAGCGGCACCACCGCGTACGACTACGCGGCGTTCAACGACGTCACCGAGAACAGCGGTGTGACGCACGGCGCGACCGGTGGCGTCGGCGACTCCGACGCGGCCTCCCACTTCGACGGCACCTCGAGCGGGTTCGCCGTCACCCAGTCGCAGATCCCCGCGACTGCGAGCTTCACCGCCGAGGCGTGGGTGAAGACGACCACGAACAGGGGCGGCAAGATCGTCGGTTATGGCAGCGCGGCCACCGGCAACAGCGGCAGCTACGACCGGCACGTCTACATGGACAACGCGGGCCGGATCTTTTTCGGCGTCTACCCCGGCGCCGTCCGCACCGTGAACTCGGCCCCGGGCTTCAACGACGGCAAGTGGCACCACATCGCGGCCAGCCTCAGCGAGACCGCCGGCATGACCCTGTACGTCGACGGCCGCAGGGTCGCCCAGTCCGCCGCCACCACCAGCGCGCAGCAGTACAACGGATACTGGCGCATCGGCGGGGACAACCTCAGCGGATGGCCGAACCAGCCGACGAGCTCCTACCTCAACGGCGACATCGACGAGGTCGCGATCTACCCGTCGGCCCTGTCGCAGGACGAGGTCATCGACCACTACGTGGCCAGCGGCAGGACCAGCCCCATCCCGCCCGCCCCCTCGGACGCGTACGGCAAGGCCGTCTACGGTGACGGGCCCACGCTCTACTGGCGGCTGAACGAGGCGAGCGGCACGGTGGCCGCCGACTCGGGCAAGGGCGGCATCGCGGGCAACTACACCGCGAGCGGCGTCACCTACGGCCAGGCCGGCGCGATCATCGACACGTCGGACAAGGCGGTGGCGTTCGCCAACGGCGGGGTCGCCTCGGCGACGACCTTCGCCAACCCGACGAACTACTCCGAGGAACTGTGGTTCAAGACGACCACGACCAGCGGCGGCAAGCTGATCGGACTGGGCAGCTCCGCCACCGGGACCAGCTCCAACTACGACCGCCACGTCTACATGACGAACGACGGCAAGCTCGTCTTCGGCACCTACACCGGCACCCTCAATGTGATCACCACGACCTCCTCCTACAACGACGGCCAGTGGCACCACATGGTGGCGACCCAGGGCTCGGGCGGCATGAAGCTGTACGTCGACGGCGCCCTCGTCGGCACCAACCCGCAGACGGGCGCCGAGAGCTTCACCGGCTACTGGAGGGTCGGCGGCGACAGCCTCAACTCCTGGCCGACCCGGCCGACCAGCAACAACTTCAACGGCCGGATCGACGAGGTGGCCGTCTACGACGGCGTGCTCACCGACGCGCAGGTCGCCACGCACTGGCAGAAGGGCTCGGGCAACGGGCCGGCGAACCAGCCCCCGACCGCGTCGTTCACCGCGACCTGCACCGAGTTGGAGTGCTCCTTCGACGCCGGTGCGTCCAGCGACGCCGACGGTTCCGTCGCCTCGTACGCCTGGGTCTTCGGCGACGGCGCCACGGGCAGCGGGAAGACGGCGACCCACACCTACCCGGCGGCAGGCGACTACCCGGTCAAGCTGACCGTCACCGACGACGCGAACGCGACGGGGACGCACACCGACGTGGTCACGGCGCAGCCGCCGGCGAACCCGCCCGCGGGGCTGGCCGCGGACGCCTTCGGCCGTACGGTCTCCGGCGGGCTGGGCTCGGCCGACTCCGGCGGGGCGTACTCGCTCTCCGGGGCGGCCTCCTCCTTCGCGGTGGACGGCAGCGCGGCGAAGATCACGCTGCCCTCGACCAGCGCGAACCGGCGGGCGTACCTGAACGGCGTGTCCAGCACGACCTCGGACACCACGTTCTCCGTCACCACCGACAAGCCCGGGACGGGCAACGGCATCTACCTCTGGAGCATCGGCCGGAGCGTCAGCGGCCAGGGTGAGTACCTGACCCGGGTGCGGCTGCTCCCGCCGAGCACGGTCGCGCTGGCGCTCGGCCGCACCGACGCGGCCAACACCTCCACCCTGCTGACGTCCGAGCAGACCGTCTCCGGTCTCAGTTACAGCGCAGGAACCGTGCTCAAGATCCGGATGCAGGTGGTCGGTACGTCGCCCACGACCCTCCGGGCGAAGGTCTGGGCCGCCTCCGGCGACGAGCCGGCGGAGTGGCAGATGAGCGCGACGGACTCGACGGCGGGCCTTCAGGCGGCCGGCGGGGTCGGGTTCGGCTCGTTCCTCTCGGGGACCGCGACGAACGCACCGGTCCTGGTCACGGTGGACGACCTGGTCGCGACCAGCACGGCCGCCGCGCCGACCGCCGCGTTCACGCCCAGCTGCACCGGGCTGACCTGCGCGGTGGACGCCTCGGCGTCCACCGCAGGCTCGGCGCCCATCGCCACCTACACCTGGAGCTACGGCGACGGTGTGGTGGAGACCGGCCAGACCGCCTCGCACACCTACGCCCAGCCGGGCACCTACCGGATCACGCTGACCGTGACCGGAGCCGACAACCGCACGAACGTCACCACCCAGACGGTGACCGTCTCCTGAGATGAACCAAGGGAAGGCCCCGCCGGCGACGGCGGGGCCTTCCGCCTCCCTCCGCTTCCCTTCCGCCCGATCGACATCCAGCGAGGTGCCGCACGATGGAACCGATGCAGATCCCGGACGCCTACGTCTTCACTCCCACCGTCCACCAGGACGACCGCGGGGTGTTCCTGGAGTGGTTCCGGGCGGAGGACCTGGCCGGGGTGCTCGGCCATCGGTTCCACCTCGCGCAGGCCAACCTCTCGGTCTCCCACCGGGGGGTGCTGCGCGGCGTCCACTTCGCGGAGGTCCCGGTGGGTCAGGCCAAGTACGTCACCTGCATGGCCGGGGCCGTCCTCGACGTCGTCGTCGATCTGAGGGTCGGCTCGCCCGCCTTCGGGCGATGGGAGAACGTGCTGCTCGACGACGTGAGCCGCCGGGGGGTCTACCTCTCCGAAGGGCTGGGGCACGCCTTCATGGCGGTCAGCGAGCAGGCCACGGTCGCCTACATGTGCTCCCAGCCGTACGCTCCCGGGCGGGAGCACGGGGTGCACCCGCTCGACCCCGAGCTCGGCATCGCGTGGCCGGAGGGGCTTGAGCCTGTCCTGTCGCCGAAGGACGAGGCCGCGCCCACGCTCGCAGAGGCGCGGTCGCGGGGCCTGCTTCCCGGTTACGCCGACTGCCTCGCCTACTACGAGAAGCTCCGCACGGCGTAGTCCCGCCTATACGCCGTCGCCCCACGCTCCCGGTGGAGCGTGGGGCGACGGTCGCGGCCGGGTTCAGCCGATGGTCCAGGTGTCCCCGCCGTGGAGCAGGTCGGCGAGGCTGCCCGCGCCCTTGGCGGCCGTGGCCGTCTGGACCTGCTCGTTGAGGAGCTGGTCGTACGACGGCCGGTCGATGGAGCGGAAGACGCCGATCGGCACGTGCTCGAACGCCGGCTCGTCCAGCCGCGACAGCGCGAACGCCAGCGACGGGTCGGGGTTGTGCGCGTCGTGCACGAGGATCTCGCCGTCGGAGACCTCGGCGCGGCGCACGACCTCGACGCCGCCCGTGGGCGACAGCCGTACGGCGCGCTCGTTGTCGCCGGTGCCGAAGACGATGGGCTGCCCGTGTTCGAGCCGGATGGTGATCTCGTCGCGGGTGCCCGGGTCCTTCAGCGTGTCGAAGGCGCCGTCATTGAAGATGTTGCAGTTCTGGTAGATCTCCACCAGCGAGGCGCCGCGGTGCTCGGCGGCCTGGCGCAGCACGCCCTGCAGGTGCTTGCGGTCGCTGTCGATGGTCCGGGCGACGAACCCGGCCTCCGCGCCGAGCGCCAGCGAGATCGGGTTGAACGGCTTGTCCAGCGAGCCCATCGGCGTCGACTTGGTGATCTTGCCGATCTCGCTCGTGGGGGAGTACTGCCCCTTGGTCAGGCCGTAGATCCTGTTGTTGAACAGCAGGATGTTCAGGTTGACGTTGCGGCGCAGCGCGTGGATCAGGTGGTTGCCGCCGATCGACAGCGCGTCGCCGTCACCGGTGATGACCCACACCGACAGGTCCGGCCGGGAGGCGGCGAGGCCGGTCGCGATGGCCGGCGCCCGCCCGTGGATCGAGTGGAAGCCGTAGGTGTTGAGGTAGTACGGGAACCGCGAGGAGCAGCCGATGCCGGAGACGAACACGATGTTCTCGCGCTTGAGCCCCAGCTCGGGCAGGAAGCTCTGCACCGCCGCCAGGATCGCGTAGTCACCGCAGCCCGGGCACCAGCGCACCTCCTGGTCGGACTTGAAGTCCTTCAGCGTCTGCTTGGCGTCCGTACGCGGGATCAGGGCCAGGCCCTTGCCGTTGAGTGTCTCAGTCACTTTCGATCACGTCCTGGATGACGGCGGCGAGTTCGGCGGCCTTGAACGGAAGCCCGCGCACCCGGTTGTAGCTGATCACGTCGACCAGATAACGGGCCCGCAGCAGCATGGCGAGCTGACCGAGGTTGATCTCCGGCAGCAGCACCTTGTCGTAGGAGCGCAGCACCTCGCCGGTGTTGGCGGGCAGCGGGTTGAGGTGCCGCAGGTGCGCCTGGGCCACCTTGTGCCCCGCCGCGCGCACCCGGCGGGCCGCCGCCGCGATCGGCCCGTACGTCGAGCCCCAGCCGAGCACGAGCACCCGGGCGTCGCCGTCGGGGTCGTCGACCGTCAGGTCGGGCACGTCGATGCCGTCGATCTTGGCCTGACGCAGCCGCACCATCTTGTCGTGGTTGTCCGGATCGTAGGAGATGTTGCCGGTGCCGTCGGCCTTCTCGATGCCGCCGATCCGGTGCTCCAGGCCCGCCGTGCCCGGCACCGCCCACGGCCGGGCCAGCGTCTCCGGGTCACGCTTGAACGGCAGGTACGTGCCGTCCTCGCCGTTGGGCTCGGTGGTGAACAGCACCGAGATGTCCGGCAGCTCGTCGATGTCCGGGATGCGCCACGGTTCCGAGCCGTTGGCCAGGTAGCCGTCCGACAGCAGCATGACCGGCGTGCGGTACTTCAGCGCGATCCGCGCCGCCTCGATCGCCATCGTGAAGCAGTCCGACGGCGTGGCCGCCGCCAGCACCGGCACCGGCGACTCGCCGTTGCGGCCGTACATCGCCATCAGCAGGTCGGTCTGCTCGGTCTTGGTCGGCATGCCCGTCGAGGGCCCGGCCCGCTGCACGTCCACGATGATCAGCGGCAGCTCCGTGGTCACCGCGAGGCCTACGGTCTCGGCCTTGAGCGCGATGCCCGGACCGGAGGTCGTGGTCACGCCGAGCGACCCGCCGAAGGCCGCGCCGAGGGCGGCGCCCACGCCGGCGATCTCGTCCTCGGCCTGGAACGTCCGGATCCCGAACCGCTTGTGCTTGGACAGCTCGTGCAGGATGTCGGAGGCCGGAGTGATCGGGTAGGACCCGAGGAACAGCGGCAGCTTCGACTGCACCGACGCCGCGATCAGCCCGTACGCCAGGGCCTGGTTGCCGGAGATGTTCCGGTAGGTGCCCGGGCGGAGCGTGGCCGGCTTGATCTCGTACGACACCGAGAAGGACTCGGTGGTCTCGCCGTAGTTCCAGCCCGCCTGGAAGGCCGCGATGTTCGCCTTGGCGATCTCCGGCTTCTTGGCGAACTTGGCCTCCAGGAACTGGATCGTCCCCTCGGTCGGCCGGTGGTACAGCCACGACAGCAGCCCGAGCGCGAACATGTTCTTGGCCCGCTCGGCGTCCTTCTTGGAGATGTCGAAGCCTTCGAGCGCCTTGACCGTCAGCGAGGTCAGCGGCACCGCGTGCAGGCGCCACTCGGCCAGCGAGTCGTCTTCGAGCGGGTTGCCGTCGTAGCCCACCTTGGACAGGTTGCGCTTGGTGAACTCGTCGGTGTTCGCGATGATGTCGGCGCCCTTGGGGAGATCCCCGAGGTTCGCCTTCAACGCGGCGGGGTTCATGGCGACGAGCACGTTGGGCGCGTCGCCGGGGGTCAGGATGTCGTGGTCGGCGAAGTGCAACTGGAAGCTCGACACCCCGGGGAGGGTGCCGGCGGGAGCGCGGATCTCCGCCGGGAAGTTGGGGAGCGTCGACAGGTCGTTGCCGAACTGGGCCGTCTCCGCCGTGAACCGATCACCGGTGAGCTGCATTCCGTCGCCGGAGTCACCCGCGAACCGGATGATCACGCGGTCGAGTTGCTGAACCTGCTTGGTCACAGCTCCTCAGTCCTCCTTGACGCGCCCAGGGCTGCCTGCTGGTGGCACGTTGTCATGTCCATGCTAGATCCATCGGGGTCACGCTGGTTTTTCGCAGATGCGCACTCTTGGTGCGTCTGCCGGGACTTTCCGCACCTGTGGCGCGTTCCCGTGGTGCCTCGGCCGCCGGGGGCGGCGCACCGTCAGCTTCGCGAACCATCCGGACGACACAGGCCCGACGCGAGCCGGCACAGGTCCAGGTGCAGACGGGCGACGAGCTTGATTCGGGTCACGATCCTCAACTATATGCGGGGCACTCGGATGTGACCGTCAGGTGTTCAGCCCTTGAGACCGTGCCGGGGTTATCCTCGAGACCGGGAGGCGGTATGAGTGGATACTTCGGCTCCTATGTCGTGGTCGTCGTCCTCTTCCTCGTCGGCGTAGCGATCTTCGCGGGCGGTTTGTTCGTGAACCGCATGTTACGTCCCAGCCGGCCGACCCCCGAGAAGCTCACGACGTACGAGTGCGGGGTCGATCCCGTGGGCGAGGGCTGGGCGCAGTCGCAGATCCGCTACTACGTCTTCACGTACCTCTACGTGGTCTTCGCCGTCGACGCCGTGTTCCTCTTCCCCTGGGCGACCGTCTTCGCCGCCCCCGGATACGGCATGACGACCCTGGTGGAGATGTTCGTCTTCCTCGCGTTCATCGCGCTCGGCATCCTGTACGCCTGGCGCAAGAGGGTGCTGGGCTGGACGTGACCCGACCGGCCCGGGGGAGGACAATGGACGGCATGGCGGTGACCGCATGCCCGTGAACGATCTCCCGATGCCCACGGTGGGGCCGGCGTCCAGGCTGGCGCCCAAACCGATGAAGTTCGTGCTGAACTGGGGCCGGCGCTACTCGTTGTGGGTCTTCAACTTCGGGCTGGCCTGCTGCGCCATCGAGTTCATCGCCACGTCGATGAGCAGGCACGACTTCATCCGCTTCGGGGTGATCCCGTTCGCCAACGGCCCCCGGCAGGCCGACCTCATGATCGTGTCGGGCACGGTGACGGACAAGATGGCCCCTGCCGTACGCCGGCTGTACGAGCAGATGCCCGACCCCAAGTACGTCATCTCGTTCGGTGCCTGCTCCAACTCGGGCGGGCCCTACTGGGACTCGTACTGCGTCACCAAGGGCGTGGACCAGATCATCCCCGTGGACGTGTACGTCCCCGGGTGCCCGCCCCGCCCCGAGGCGCTGCTCCACGGGATCATGAAGCTCCAGGAGAAGATCGCGGGCGAGACGCTCGAAGACCGCTACCCGCCGGAGGCGGACGCATGAGCGCCGGCGCCGTTCGCGAGCGGTACGGCTCGCGCGTCACCGACTCCTTCGGCCAGGACGTGCTCGACGTGGACCCCGGCGAGTGGACCGACGCGCTGGCGTTCGCGCGCTCGGCCGGGTTCGAGTTCTTCGACTGGCTGACCGCCGTGGACGAGCCGCCCGAGGCGTTCGCCGTCGTGGCCCACGTGTTCGACCCGGTCGCGTTCGCCCACCTGCTCGTACGCACCCGGGTGCCGCGCGCGGACCCCCGCCTGCCGACCGCCACCGGCGTCTTCCGCGGGGCGAACTGGCACGAACGCGAGACGTACGAGATGTTCGGCGTCGTCTTCGACGGCCACCCGGACCTGCGTCCGCTGCTGCTGCCGGACGGCTTCGAGGGCCACCCGCTGCGCAAGGACTTCGTGCTGGCCGCCCGGGTCGCCAAGGCCTGGCCCGGGGCCAAGGAGCCGGGGGAGTCCGACCACGGCTCGCCGAGCCGCCGCAGGATGCTGCCGCCGGGGGTGCCACCCGACTGGGCCTCCGGGTGAGAGGGGCGTCATGGCCGAGGTGCTCGACATAGCGGTCCGGCTGGTCGTCGTGGTTGCGGCGTTCCTGCTGCTGCCGCTGATCGTCGGGCAGATGGAGCACAAGGCCATGGCCCACATGCAGTCCCGCCTCGGGCCGATGTACGCCGGTGGTTTCCACGGGTGGGCGCAGCTCCTCGCGGACGGCGTGAAGTTCGCCCAGAAGGAGGACGTCATCCCGGCCGCCGCCGACCGGCGGGTCTTCGCGATCGCCCCCGCGGTGGCGCTCGTGCCGTACCTCGTCGTGATGGTCGTGATCCCGGTCGGCCCCGGGCTCGCGGCCGTGGACCTCGACGCCGGGCTGTTCTTCGTGCTGGCGGTCATGGGCGTCGGCGTGCTCGGTGCGATCATGGCCGGGTGGGCCTCGGCCAACAAATACAGCGTGCTCGGCGGCATCCGGGCCGCCGCCCAGCTCATGTCGTACGAGCTGCCGCTGGTGCTCGCCGCCTCCAGCGTGGCGATGGCCGCGGGCACCCTGTCTCTCCAGGGCATCGCCGAGCAGTGGCGCTGGTGGTGGCTGCCCTGGCAGGCGATCGGGGCCTTCGTGTTCTTCGTCGCCGGCCTGGCCGAGCTGCGCCGGCCGCCGTTCGACATGCCGATCGCGGAATCCGAGATCATCATGGGCCCGATGACCGAATATGCCGGGTTCCGCTTCGCCCTGTTCATGCTGGCCGAGTACGCCGGGATCGTGGTGCTCTCCGCGCTGACGACCGTGCTGTTCCTCGGCGGCTGGCAGGGCCCTCTCCTGCCCGGCCCGGTGTGGACGTTGGTGAAGGTCTTCGCCCTGGCCTTCGTCGTCATCTGGGTGCGTGTCAGCTATCCCCGGATGCGCGAGGACCAGCTGCAGAAGTTCGCCTGGACCGTCCTGGTGCCCCTCGCTCTCCTCCAGCTCGCCCTCACCGGAGTCGTACGGGTCCTCACCGCCTGAGCTGCGTGCTCACAACGGACACCTCCACCCCGGCCACCCCGCCGTCGCCTCGTCCTCCCACGCCTGCAACGTCTTGCCCGCATAAATGGTGTCTCCGTGATCGCTCCGCCATGTCACGAGTTCGGCGCCGGGCCGCACCTTCTTGTCCCTCAGCCACGGCTGGTGTGAGAGGTGTGCGGGCGGGACTTCGCCGTGATCGACAAGACATTGCACCACCGCCACGAGCGCCGCGTCGCGTCTCGTCACTTCGTCATCAGCGGGAGGAGACCGTCTTTCTTCGGTGCATCCGGCGAGCAGGACGAGGAGGCACATCGTGATCACCGCAAGATTCTTCGCTTTCACTGCTGCATCCTCATGGCGGTCTGCGCCTCCGTTATCCAGTCTGTGAGCGACCTTCCCGCGTACCGAGTGTCGGCGTGCAGACTGATCCAGTCGACCAGGGCTGCATTGGGGATGACTCGCCCGTTGCTGACCCAGCTCGCATTCGGCCGCGGATGCACTGCCCCTGCGTCGACAAGTCCCTGCACTACGGGTACCTCCACCTGGAAGACCTGATGGCGGGATGCATCCATATTGGCTTTGAGGGCTTTCAGCGCATGTCCTGTGTCGAATGCTTCGTTGAGTGCAGGCGTACCAAGAGCGGTGAAGATCTGCGCCATCGTTCCTGGGCCGAAAGGGTTGGAGAAGCTGAGGGCACCGAATCCTCCGCTTGCGGTCGCGAGTAGCATCTGGTTCTTGGCGGCCTCCTCATCCACGCGTAGCTCGCCCTCGAAGTGATGAGTGTTCTCCACCCGCTGGATCAACCCGAAGAGGCCGCCCATTTCCCTGAGGTAGTTCCGGTCGGAAGGGTCGTGGATGGTAGCCGCGACGGCGACGCTCACGCGAGAGGCCATCAAACCCTTGAACGCGCCGAACTCCTCGGGCTTCTGCAGCGCCTGCGTGAAGAACCCCTCAAGCTCGTCGAGCTTGTTGATGGGCACCCAGGGGTTGGTGCTCTTGTTGCCCTGCTGCAGCGCGCCGGAGGCGAAATTGTGATTCACCGACTGCGCGAAGTCGGGAAGATAGCGGCCTGCAACGTATAGCAGGGAACCGCGGATCTCCTCGGGCAGATGGGTTCCCGGGTGGAGTTTGGAGAATTCGGCGGTGGCTTGGACGATGTGGACGACGGACCAGGCGGATTCCTTGGCGTCGGCGGAGGTGCCGCGTTCCGCGGAGACGGCCGCCTTGAGGAAGGCCGCAGTGGGCGCGGAGAGGTCCACCTGGCCGATGGGCGGAAGCACGCCGCCCGGGTGCACGTATGAGCTCAGGAAGGGCCCCGGGTCGTAGCCGGGGGTGTGCCAGGAATCGCTGACGAGCATGCGGGCGTACTTCAGGCCGGTGGTCTGATCGCCCAGCACGTGGCGGGCGGCCATGCCGTTCTCCGCGGCCCGCTGGAGGACGGCCCCCACGGCGTCGTACTCCGCCATGAGCCGCTGGTGGCGTGACGCGTCGGCGTCGGTCTCCAGCGGGCCTCGGGCGGGCGGCCAGATCGTCTTGCCGGCGGCGCGGGCGTCGAGCATGGCGCGGGTCAGGTCGGCCAGGAAGCGGGAGTCCCATGACCTGCCCTCGGGGCCGTACTTCACCAGCATGCCGACCGACCAGGGGTCGGAGTTCGCGGTGAGGGCGGCGCGGGTCGCGTCGGGCAGCAACGGGCGGCGGTCCTTGCCCGTGCCGACGCGCATCTGGCCGGCGGCGGCCAGGGACGCCCCGAGGGCCCGCAGCACGCTCACGCTCTCCGCGCTGAACAGCGCACTTCCCGTTCGTTCGTACAGCGCGCGGGCGGCGCGCAGTGCGAGCGGCCCGGCCCCGGCCCAGAAGGCCGCCTGGTAGTCCTCGTCGGCGAGGTGCCGCTGCAGGCTCTCCGGCAGTCCCAGGAGGGCGGTGCGGGCCTCCTCGGGGTTCTTGGCCGCGAGGGCGGCGGCCAGCGTCTCCGCGTCGCGTTTGCCCTGGTTTCCGCTCTGTCCCGTGGCCTCCCAGTCGAGCCGTACGCTGGGCGGCCGGTCCAAGGTGAGGCCGGGGACGCCGGGCGCGCGGCTCAGCGCGCTCCAGCCCTGCTCCCTCGCCAGCTCGTACGCCCTGGTCGTGCGGGCGTCCATGTCGCGTACGTCGTCGAGCGCGGCGGCGATGAGGCCGGGCAATGAGGTGACCGCGACTTCGCTTCCCTATTTCTGCATTTTCTGCTGTATGAGGGGGCTATGCCGGGCCAGCAGTTCGTGTAGCCGTTCGAGCCTTTTCGTGAGTTCCTTGAGATTATCGGGATCGACTCCGACGAAGTCCCCCACGGCGATCCTTCCCGGTGCGGCGGCCTACGAGGCGGCTTTGCGGCGCTCCGCCTCCTCCACACGGGCGATCAGGCGCGGCTGCTCGGCGAGCACGGCGTCGAAGAGCCTGGTGAGCTGGGTCTTCCGGGCGTTCCAGCCGGCGGCCCAGCGGTCGGCCGCAGGGCCCTGCCAGGTGTGGTCGCCGAACATGGCCGGGACGGCGGTGAGCGCCTGGAGGATCTCCCGTACGGCGGTCGCGGTCGCGGCCATGTCCGCCCTGCATTCGACGATCTCGGATGACGTCACCGGCCCTCCCGTTTCTCACGCTGACGCACCGTAAGCCTAAGGAAACACCGATCGCTCAGCCAGGGATATGCGCGACGACAATCGGGATTGCCGAATAACTATGGGAGGAAAATGCCATATTCGGCCACATCGGAGGTGAGGTGCGGGGGCAGGGAGGCGGCGGCCGAGACGTCCTCGGCCGAGACGAAGCCGCCGACCTCGTCGCGTACGCGCACGATCTGCTCGGCGAGCGCGGGCGTCAGGCCGGGCAGGTTCGCGATCACCACAGCGGGGGCGTGGTTGACGTCGATCAGGCCGCCGTCGTCGTATTGGCGGGGCAGGTCGGGCCGCCCGATCCGCAGCTCGCGCGCCATGACCGGATCGCGTTCCGCCAGCTCCCTGGCCTGCTGTCGTAGGGAGCGGCGGTGCTGCGCGACCGCGATCGCCTGCTCGTTCGCGGTCCCGTACGGCCGGACGTCGTCGAAGACCTGCCGCCTGACCGCGAGCGAGTGCACGGTGCCGACCAGCCAGGGACAGAGCATGCAGACGACCATGAAGAGGGACACCAGAGCCGGCTCCTGCGTGTCCGCGTACAGCTCGACCAGGTAGATCCAGGCACCGCTGGCAGTGGCGTATCCGGCGGCGGCGGCCCCGTACCACATGCTGCGCTTGCGGATGGCGGCGTACAGCATGCTGAAGGGCGTGCCGAAGCCGCAGGTGTAGAGCGGGGTGAGCGCCCACAGGTAGCTGGGGACGCTGGACGGCCGCTGCACGGGCGGCGGTGTCGGCGGGGGCGGCGGCGTCGGCGGGGGCGGCGGCGTCGGCGGCGGCATCGGTGGTGGAGGAGGCGGCGGCACGGGCGAGTGCGCGTGCGGCTGTGCGGGTGGCGGCACGTGGGGATGCGCGTGCGGCTGTGCGGGTGGCGGCACGTGGGGATGCGCGTGCGGCTGTGCGGGTGGCGGCACGTGGGGATGTGCGGGCGGTGGCATGTGCGGCTGTGCGGGCGGCGCCGGATGGGCGCCGTGCGGGCCCGGCCACTGCTGCCCGTACGGTCCCGGCCCCCGATGCCGGTACGGGTTCTGCGGCCCCTGCCCGTGCGGTCCCTGCGGCCCCTGCCCGTGTGGCCCGTGAGGACCCTGCCCGTGAGGACCCTGCCCGTGCGGTCCTTGCCCCTGTGGGCCCTGCCCCTGCGGCCCCTGTGGTCGGTACGGCGGTTCTTGTGGCCCCCGTGGTCCGTGTTGCGGCCCGTGTGGTCCTTGCGGTCCGGGTGGGTAACCTCCCGGCCCCCCATAGCCGTTCATGGTCCAGACGATACGTATTTGTCGGGGTCCGCGCTGCCCCCTTCTCCCCACATCCTGTGGACAACCCTGGGGATGACGGTGTGGACGATGTGGAAAACAGCCCGGACGGAGTCACGCGTTCACGCGCCGCCGATAGTGCGCGATGATGAGCAGGTGGCGCACATTCCAGGAGAAGGGCTGGCCAAGGGTTTGGCCGTGACCATGCGGCACATGCTGCGGAAGTCCGACACGCAGCAGTACCCGGAGGTCCACCCCGACCTGCCCGCCCGCAGCCGGGGCGTGATCGCCCTGGTCGAGGAGAACTGCACCGTCTGCATGCTCTGCGCCCGCGAGTGCCCCGACTGGTGCATCTACATCGACTCCCACAAGGAGACCCTGCCGGCGCCCGAGGGTGGCCGCCCGCGCGCCCGCAACGTGCTCGACCGCTTCGCGATCGACTTCTCGCTGTGCATGTACTGCGGCATCTGCATCGAGGTGTGCCCCTTCGACGCACTGTTCTGGTCGCCCGAGTTCGAGTACGCCGAGTACGACATCCGCGATCTTCTCCACGAGAAGGACAGGCTGGGCGAGTGGGCGGCCACCGTGCCGCCGCCACCGGCTCACGAGGTCGGCGCCGAGCCGCCGAAGGAACTGTCGGCCGCGTCCCGCCCGGCACCGGCCCGCCGTACGGCACCGCCCGCGCCGGCGAGGGGGCCCGCCGAGGGCACGTCAGCGGCCCAGGAGACCGCCCAGGAGACCGTGCGGGAACCGGCGGCGGAGCCCGCGAAGAGTGCGGAGAATCGCCCGCGTCGTGAGCCGCCCAGAGCCATGCGCGACATCCGCTCCATCCGGCCGCCGGGCTCGCTGCCCAAGAAGAACGGCCCGTCGTCACAGGAGAAGAAGGACGGGCCCGAGGGGGAGCGATGACCTCCCAGGCGCCGGGGTTGTGGCCGCCCTCGGGGCCTGAGATCGTCTTCCTGCTGCTCGGCGCCGTCGCCGTCGGCTCCGCCCTGCTGGTCGTCACGACCAGGCAGCTCGTTCACGCGGCGCTGTGGCTGGTCGTCTGCTTCGGCGCGCTCGCGGGCGGCTATCTGGTGCTGACCGCCGAGTTCGTCGCCTGGGTGCAGGTGCTGATCTACGTGGGCGCGGTCGTGGTGCTGCTGCTGTTCGGGATCATGCTGACCCGCGCGCCCATCGGGCCCTCGGCCGGCCTCGACTCCGGCAACCGGTGGGCCGCCGCGCTGGTCGCCGTCGCGACCGCCGCCGTGCTCGTCACCGTGGTGATCACCGGCTTCCGCTCGGCGTACGCACCGCTCCAGCCCGGGCAGGGGGCGGCCGAACCCCTGGGAGCGAGCGTCTTCCGCACCTGGGTGCTGCCGTTCGAGGCGCTGTCGGTGCTCCTGCTCGCCGCGCTGATCGGCGCGATCGTCCTGTCCCGTACGGACATCAGGGGGCGGGAATGACCCGGTTATCGGCCTTATCGAGCAGCCTGACGGCCCGGAGGCGGTGAGCGAGGATGCACGTCGTCTACCCGGTGGTGATCTCCGCCCTGTTGTTCTCCATCGGTGTGTACGGCGTGCTGGCCCGGCGCAACGCGATCCTCGTGCTGATGTCGGTCGAGCTGATGCTCAACGCGGTCAACCTCAACCTGGTGGCCTTCGATGTCTGGCTCAGGGACCGCCTGCACGGCGGACAGGTGCTGACGCTGTTCGTCATCGTGATCGCCGCGGCCGAGGTGGGCCTGGGGCTGGCGATCGTGCTGGCCGTCTTCCGTACCCGCCGGACCGTCGACGTCGACCGGTTGCGGGCGCTCGCCGAAGTCGTACGCGCGCCCGGCCCGGGGCGTCCGGATGAGGAGGACGCCTCGTGATCGTCGTCGTGGCTCTCATCGTCCTGCTGCCGTTCGCCGCCGCCGCGGCGGGGCTGCTGGCGACCCGCCTCGGCACCCGGAACCTGGGCGCCCGCGCGGAACGGGTGGCATACCGGCGGGCGGCCTGGTTCGCGATCGCCCCGGGCGCGGTGTCGGCGGCGCTGACGGTGTGGCTCGCCGCCGCCCTCGCGGGGAGAACGGGCGCGTCGGAAGGGCGCTTCTGGTCGGAACTGCTGCCCGGCCGGGTCGAGGGCACGCTGACGGTGGTCGAGACGGGGTCGGTGCCGATCTCCCTGACTCTGCGGGCCGACGGATTGTCAGTGCTCGCGGGCATCCTGGTCGTCGTGGTCGCGCTGGCGGTGCAGGTCTACTCGGTCGGGTACATGCGGGACGAACCCCGCTACCCGTCCTACAGCGCGTTCGTCAGCCTGTTCACCAGCGCCATGCTGCTGGTCGTCTACGCGGGGGACCTGATCGTCCTCTACGTCGGCTGGGAGGTCATGGGCCTGTGCTCCTACCTGCTCATCGGGCACTGGTGGGAAGACCGGGCCAACTCCCGGGCGGCGGTGAAGGCGTTCCTGGTCACCCGGCTCGGCGACGTCGGCTTCCTGTTCGGGATCTTCGTCCTCGGCACGGCGGCGGGCGGCTTCCGGATCGACGACGTGCTGCGCGCCGACATTCCCCAGGGCACGCTCATCGCCGCGACGCTGCTGCTGCTCGCCGGGGTCGCGGGCAAGAGCGCGCAGGCGCCGCTGCATACCTGGCTGCCCGACGCGATGGCCGGTCCCACCCCGATCAGCGCGCTCATCCACGCGGCCACGATGGTGGCGGCCGGGATCTTCGTCGTCGCCCGGCTCTATCCCGCCTTCCTCGCGGCGCCGCCCACGCTCGACGTGCTGGGCGTGGTCGCCGCCGTCGGCATGCTGGGCGCCGCCCTCGCCGCGCTCGCGCAGGACGACCTCAAGCGCGTGCTGGCCTACTCGACGATCAGCCAGCTCGCCTACATGGCCGCGGCGCTGGCCGCCGGGTCCGACCGGGCGGCGATGTTCCACCTGGTGTCGCACGGCGCGTTCAAAGCCCTGCTGTTCCTCTGCGCGGGCCTGGTGATCCACCACGTCGGGTCGAACCTGATCAGCCACATGGGCGGGCTGCGCCGCGCTCTTCCCGTGACGTTCTGGACGATGACCATCGGTTTCGCCGCGCTCGCCGGGCTGCCGCCCGCGAGCGGGTTCTTCAGCAAGGACGCGGTGCTCTCGGCCGTCGAGCACGGGACGGGACCGGCCCAGCCGTTCGCGTACGCGTCGGCGCTGCTGACCGTGGGGGTGACCGGGGCGTACGCCGCCCGGGCCTGGCTGCGCACGTTCTTCGGGCCCGCCCGGGTCGAGCCGCTCGCGGAGCCGTCGCCCGGTGTCGCCCACGTCTTCGACGGCCGGGAGGCGCCCCGGTCGATGCTGTGGCCGGCCGGTGTGCTGGCCGTGCCCGCCCTGCTGCTCGGCCTCGCCGGATCGGTGGCCGGGTCGGCGACCGGGTCGGCGACCGGAGTGGAGGTCGAGTGGGGGCCGGCGGCCGTCAGCCTCGCCGTCGCGCTGCTCGGCGCCGGGATCGTGTACGCCCTGTGGCGGGCCGCGCCCGAACAGGATCCGGCCCGGCTGCTCGGGCCGTTCCGGGTGCCGTGCGAGCGGGCCTTCTACGTGGACGCCGCGTACGCGGCACTGGTCGCCCGGCCCGTCCTGCGCCTGGCCAGGGTGGTGGTCCGTACGGACACACGGGTGGTGGACGGCGCGGTCCGCGGCTCCGGCCGGGCGACGCTCGGCCTGTCCGGCCTGGTGCGGCTCGCCCAGAACGGCAACGCACAGCTCTACGTCACCGGCCTGTTCGCCGGGCTCGTACTGATCGCGGTCGCGGCGGTGGTGCTGACATGACGCGGCGGATTCGAAACGGTGGCGCGCAGCTTCTTCGCGGTCACGCGCCGGCTCGGACACGCGGCGCGTGGCTTCTCCACGGCGGTGCGTGGCTTCTCCAGGGCGGTGCGTGGCTTCCCCACGGCGGTGCGTGGCTTCTCCAGGGTGGCGCGCGGCTTGGGAACGGCGACGCAGGGCTTCCTGGCGGTGGCGCGTGGCTTCCCCGTGGTGGTGACACCGTGGTGGCGTTGGCGGTGACGACGTGAGCTGGTTGCCGATCGCACTCGTGGCCGTCCCCCTGCTGGGCGCCCTCGCCGCCTTCGTGCGGGCCGTACGGGACAGTGCGGTGGCCTGGGGGATCGCCGTCTCGGCGGCGGTGCTGGTCCTCGCCGCAGCGCTCGCCGCGGTCTTCGACTACGCCCGCCCCGCCGAGATGCAACTGCAGACCGATCAGCCCTGGATCCCCGGCCTCGGCCTGCGGTTCCACCTGGGCGTGGACGGCGTCTCGCTGCCGCTCGTCGTGCTGACCGCGCTGCTCACGTTCCTGTGCTTCGTCCACCTCACGGGGCATCCGCCGGAGGGCGGCCGGACGGGTGGGCTGGTCGTCACGCTGCTCGTGCTCGAAGTCGGCATGCTCGGCACGTTCCTCGCCCTCGACCTGCTGCTGTTCTTCGTGTTCTTCGAGGTCGTGCTGGTCCCGATGTATTTCGTGATCGCCCTGTGGGGCGGCGCGGGCAGGCGGGTGGCGGCCGTGAAGTTCATCCTCTACACGCTGCTCGGCAGCGCGGTCCTTCTCATCGGCCTGCTCGTCGTCTGGACCCAGGCCGGCACGCTCGACATGGTCGCGCTGGCCGACCGCCACGGCTCGGGCATCGCCCGGTCGGCCCAGATTCTCGCGTTCCTCGCCATCGGTCTCGGCCTGGCGGTGAAGACGCCCATGTGGCCGCTGCACACCTGGCTGCCCGACGCGCACACCGAGGCGCCGACCGTCGGCTCGGTGCTGCTCGCGGGCGTGCTGCTCAAGATGGGTTCGTACGGCTTCGCCAGGATCGCGATCCCGGTGCTTCCCGAGGGCGCGGCGGCCCTGGCACCCTGGCTAGGCGCGTTCGCCGTGGCCGGCATCGCGTACGGATCGCTCGCCTGCCTCGCCCAGCGCGATCTCAAACGAATGATCGCCTACTCGTCCGTCGGCCACATGGGCTTCGTGCTGCTCGGATTCGCCTCGCTCACGCCGGTGGGCATGAACGGCGCACTGTTCGCCAACGTCGCCCACGGGCTGATCACCGGCCTGCTGTTCTTCCTCGCAGGAGCGGTCAAGGAGCGGTACGGCACGGCCGACATGGTCCGGCTCGGCGGCGGGATGCTGCGCCGCCTGCCGTACGTCGGGTCGCTGCTGACCTTCGCCTGCGTCGCCTCGCTGGGCCTGCCCGGCCTCGCCGGGTTCTGGGGGGAGATGCTCGCGCTGCTCGGCGCGTTCCGCCCGGCCGCAGGGCTCTCCCGGCCACCGTTCCTCGTGTTCATGGCCGTCGGAGGGCTCGGCACGGTGCTCACCGCGGCCTACTTCCTGGTCATGCTCTCGCGGGTGACGCACGGCCGGGCGGTCGAAACCGTCTCGCCCGCCGCGCCTCTCCAACCCGCGCCTCTCGAACCCGCGCCTCTCGAACCCGCGCCTCTCGAACCTGCCGGGCCACTCGAATCGGCGCGGCCGGGTGCGACGGGTGCCGCAGGGGCGGCGGTCGGGGTGGACACTCGCGACGGGGCCGAGCCGGGCCAGGGGCGGCGGCGCTTCCGGGACGCCACGACCCACGAACTGGCCGCATGGCTTCCGCTGGTTGCGCTGATCATGCTGTTCGGCCTGTGGCCGAAGGCGCTGCTCGCCGTCACCACGCCCGCCGTGCAGTCGCTCCTCGGATCGGGGGCGGCTCCATGACGGGCGGCTCCATGACGGGCGGTGGCGTGTTGGGCGGCGTGTTCGGCGGTGGTGTGATGGACGGCGGCGTGATCCAGTCCATCGACTACGCCGCCGTTGCGGCGCCGCTGATCCTCGCGCTGGTGGCCGGGCTCGTGCTGCTGCTCGACGCGTTCCTGCCGGCCCGCCCCGGCGGGGCGCGGGTGCTCGGTCTCGTCACACTCGGCGGCATGGTCGCCGCCCTGGCGGTCGTGGCCGTTCAGGCCGCGAGCGGCGGCGCCCGGCGCACGTTCTGCGTCCCCGCCTCGCTCGGCGGGGCGTCCGCCCTGGGCCAGCCCGCGACGGGCCAGCCCGTGGCAGGCATGGCCGCAACGGGCCGGATCGCAGCGGGTCAGGCCGCCACGGACCAGATCGCAATGGGTCAATCCGCGCTGGGTCAATCCGCGCTGGGTCAGTCCGCGGCAGGTCAGGCCGCCATGGGCCGGGGCGTTGCGGCGTCGTGCTCGCTCGTTGCGGACCGCTTCTCCCTGCTCATCGCGGCGGTCGTGCTGGCGGCCGGGGTGGTCGTCGTGCTGCTGTCGATGACGGAGATCGCCACGGCACGCGACGCCGGGTCCGATAAGCGTGTCCCGGCGGGGGAGTGGCACTTCCTGCTCCTGGCCACGCTGACCGGGGCGGTGCTGCTGCCGGCCTCTCGCGATCTCATCATGCTGGTCGTGTCGCTGGAGCTGGTCTCGCTGCCGGTCTTCGCGCTGACCGCACTCAGACGCCACGACGGACGCGCCGCAGAGGCGGCCCTCAAGCTCTTCCTGGTCTCGGTGGTCTCCACCGCGATCACGCTTTTCGGCGTCTCGCTCCTCTACGGGGTGACCGGCTCGGTCCACCTCGACCGGATCGACGCCGCGCTGCGGACGGCGGGCGGCATGACCGGAGGCGCGGCCGGGGGAGTGACCGGGGACTCTATTGGGGACTCGATTGGGGACACAGCGGGAGACCTGGCCGGGGCCGCCGCCGGAGGAACCGCCGGGGACATGGCCCGGGTCGCGGTGGTGGCGATCGTGCTGGTGGCGGCGGGCTTCGCCTTCAAGATCGCCGCGGTGCCGTTCCACTTCTGGGCAGGAGACGTCTATCAGGGCGCCCCGGTCCCGGTCGCGGCGCTGCTGTCGGTGGTGTCCAAGGCGTCGGGCTTCGCCGGGCTGATCCTGCTGCTGACGTACGCGCTGCCGGGAAGGGCGGCGGTGTGGGCGCCGGGAGTGGCGGTCGTCGCCGCGCTGACGATGACGGCGGGCAACGTCCTCGCGATGCGGCAGCGTGCCGCCGTCCGGCTGCTGGCCTGGTCGTCGGTGGCGCAGTCGGGCTACATCCTCGCGCCGCTGGCCGTCTACGCCGTCGCCCCTCGCGCGGCGGTCGGCGCGTCGGTCGCCTATCTCGTCTTCTACGCCGCGATGAACCTGATCGCCTTCGCGGTGGTCCTGCTGGTGGCGCGGCTGCCCGGAGGCCAGGACCTGGAGGCATATCGGGGGCTGGCGCTGCGGAGCCCGGCGGCCGGGCTGTCCCTCGCCTTCGCCCTCGTCTGCCTGGCCGGGCTGCCGCCCGGGCTCGCCGGTCTGTTCGCGAAGATCGTCGTCTTCCGGGCGGTGGTGGACGGCGGGCTCGGCTGGCTGGCCCTCGTCATGGCGGCCAACACGGTGGTCGGGCTCTACTACTACATCGCCTGGACCGCCCGGCTGTTCGCGCCGCCCGCGGCGGGCGAGAGCCGTACGGTCTCGGCGAGGGCGGCGGCGGGTGCCGCGGTCGCCGTCACGGTCGCCGTCACCGTGGTCTTCTCCGTAGCCCCGCAGGTGGTGCTGTCCGTCACAGGGTGAGGCGCGTCACGGGGAACGTTCGTCCTGGCCGTGCGCGTTGGTAGGGCTGGACGCCCGAGCCGGACGTTCCGGCCCGACCCCGCGCTGGACACACCGAGCTGGACACACCGAGCCGGACGCCCGAGCCGGACGCCCGAGCCGGCCACACCGAACCGGGAGGAGGAGGCGTGCACCACAACCGCCTGCGCACCGCGGTCCTGCTGGGGACGCTGTCCGCGTCGCTCCTGGTCATCGGGGCCTGGCTGGGAGGCGGCATGGGCGTCCGGATCGCGTTCGTGGCCGCCCTCGTGGTCTGCGGCGTCGCCTACTTCTGCGCCGACAGGATCGCGCTGTCGGCCATGCGGGCCCGGCCCGTGGCGGAGGTGGAACAGCCGGCTCTCTATCGCGTCGTCCGCGAGCTGTGCACCGAGGCCCGCGCGCCGATGCCCCGCCTGTACGTGTCCCCGACGATGCAGCCCAACGCGTTCGCGACCGGGCGCAACCCGCGTGACGGCGTGGTGTGCGTGACACACGGCCTGCTCGGGCTGCTGGACGAGCGCGAGCTCAAGGGCGTGCTCGGCCACGAGCTGTCGCACATCCACAACCGCGACATCCTGATCTCCTCGGTCGCGGGTGCGCTCGCGACGATGATCACCTACTTCGGGTACGCCGGCCTGTTCTTCGGCTCGGACGACGACGAGGGCCCGGGGTTCCTCGGCGCCATCCTCGTGGTGATCCTCGGCCCGGTCGCGGCCACGATGATCCAGATGGCGATCGCGCGTTCCCGGGAGTTCGCGGCCGACGACGCGGGCGCACGGCTGACCGGCGACCCGCTGGCCCTCGCCTCCGCGCTCCGCAAGATCGAGATGGAGGTCCGCAGGCTGCCGCTCCCGGAGAACGGCAGGCTCGCCTCCGCCGGTCACATGATGATCGTCAATCCGTTCCGGGGCACCCGGATCGGCCGGCTGTTCGCCACCCACCCGCCGGTCGCCGAGCGGATCGCACGTCTGGAGCGGATGGCCGGCTACCGCCGCTGACACGAGCGAGCCATCCGTAACGCCGGGCGGCACCGCGGGGGGCTCGGCAGCGCGGAGCGGACGGTGGCGGGACGACGCCGTGGTAGTGAAGGTGCGCCGTGCGACGAGGAAGTTCCGCCACGACGAGGCCACGGCAAGATCTCTACACATTTGGTCGGGAAAAGGATGGAAGATCCGGCATTCCGTGGTGTTTACTGCTCCTATCCATTTGGGGCTAACTGGTAGACAAGCCAGGTCATAGGGAAGGCGCGCCATGGCAGAAACGGACGAGCGCGGCGTCCATACCCGCCGGGGATTCCTCAGGACGACGGTCACCGGCATGACCATGCTCACGGCCGCGGCGTTGCTGGAGGCCTGCGGCGCGGCGCCGTCTCCGTCGGCCGGCTCGAAGGCGTCGAGCGGAAGCGCCGCCGCCGGCACGGACACCGGCAAGGAGATCGAGGTGCTCCGGGTGTCGCTTCCCGGCTCGCTGTCGAACCTGTATCCCGGGCAGGAGTCGGGCATTCTCAACTACTACGTGGCCGGGATCTGCATGGAGGGGCTCGTCGGCGTCGACACCACGGGGAAAATCGTTCCCGCCCTGGCATCGGGCTTCGAGCGGACGTCGCCCACCACCTACGTCTACCGGCTCCGTCCGGACGCCCGGTTCCACGACGGCACCCCGGTGACCGCCGATGACGTGCTGCACTCGATCGCGATGGCGAGGGACGCCAAGGTCTCGCCCGCCACGGCCGCCTACTGGGCCAACCTGAAGAAGGCCGAGAAGACCGGTGACGCCGAGATCACCCTGACCGTCAAGGCCGCCGACGAGGCGTTCGCCTGGCTGCCGTCCAACGCCGACGCCCTGTGGATCGCCCCCAAGGCTGCGTGGGAGCGCGCGAAGAGCGGGTTCGGCACCCCGCAGGCGCTCCCCGTCGGGTCCGGGCCGTACACGGTGACCGGGTTCGTCCCCGACTCCTACGTCGAGTTCTCCCGGGCGGACACCTGGCACGGAACCCGGCCGAAGATCGCGAAGATCCGGTTCGAGTTCGTGCCGGACGACAACACCCGCCTGCTGGCGTGGCAGGCCGGCAAAGCCGACATGGCGCTCAACGTGCCGCTGGCCCAGTCGCGTCAATGGGAGGGCGCCTCTGCCACCCGGGTGGTCTACGCGCCCGATCGCTCCTACGCCGGGCTGACCTTCAACACGAAGACCGCGCCGTTCGACGACGTGCACGTCCGCAGGGCGGTCGCTCACGCGGTGAACCGCCAGGCGATCGTCGACAAGATCCTGCGCGGGCATGGTCAGGTCGCCACGGCGCTGTCCACGCCCGAGCAGTTCGGCGGGCTCTGGACGCCGCAGGAGGCGGCGCAGCGGCTCGCCGCCATCCCCCAGTACGCGTACGACCTGGAGAAGGCGAAGCAGGAGCTGGCGCAGTCGAAGGTGCCGAACGGGTTCAGTGCGAGCCTGTCCTACCCGAACACCGGCCCGCACCTGGGGACGGCCGCGCAGGCGTTCGCCGCCGACCTGGCCAAGATCGGCATCACGCTGGAGGTGAAGGAACTGCCGATCGAGCAGTGGCTGGCGGAGCTCAACGAGTTCCCGCCGCTGAGCTACATGTGGTACTTCAACACCACCGGCGACCCCGGTGAGCTCGCGACCTGGTTCCTCGGCGAGGCCAACCCCGCCAAGTACGCCAACGACGCGATCGCCGCCACGATGGCGAAGGCCGCCGCCGAGGCCGACCCGGCGAAGCGGGCCGGACTGCTGATCGAGGCGCAGACCACGCAGGCCGCCGACCTCGCGTACCTGCCGCTGTGGTGGGGCCAGGCGGCGACCGCGTTCGGCAGTGCGATCGGCGTCAGGGACTACACCTCCTACACCCTGCTGGCGGACTGGCCGCAGCAGGTCTACGCGGCGAAGTGAACCGCGCCGCCCTCGCCTTCGCGCTGCGCCGGGCCGCCGCCACGTTCGCGCTGCTGCTCGCGCTGTCGCTGCTGGTCTTCGCGCTGCTGTATCTCGCCCCCGGCGACGTCGCCCGCAACCTGCTGGGCACCCGCAACGTCACGCCGGAGGCCCTGGCCGGGATCCGCGCGCTGCACCACCTGGACGAGCCGTTCCTCGCGCAGTACTGGTGGTGGCTGTCCCACGCGATGACCGGCGACTTCGGCACGTCCATCCGTACGGGAGGGCAGGTCGGGCCGCTGCTGCTCGACCGGACCGGCATCACGGCGGCCACGGCCGGGCTGGCGTTCCTGCTGTCGGTCCTGGCCGGCGTCCCGGCCGGGATCGCCACCGCCGTACGCCGCGGGCGGCCGCTCGACCGGATGCTCGTGGCGGCTTCGGTCGTCGGCGTCAGCGCGCCCGGCTTCGCGGTCGGCCTGATCCTGCTGTACGTCTTCGCCCTGGGACTGGGCTGGTTTCCCGTCTACGGCACCGGCGAGGGGTTCCTCGACTCCCTCTGGCATCTCGTCCTCCCGGCGGTGGCGCTGGCGTTCGGGCTCGGCGCCTTCGTCGTGAAGCTGACCAGGGCGGCGGTCATCCGGGAGCTGGACCAGGACTACGTGACGTTCGCCCGGGCACGCGGCCTGTCCGAGCGACGGGTGCTGCGCCTCGTGCTGCGCAACGCGGCGATCCCCATCGTGACCAGCCTCGGCCTCATGGTGGCCTACCTGTTCGGCGGGACCGTGCTGATCGAGGTCACCTTCGCGCTGCCCGGCCTCGGCTCGCTGATGGAGGAGTCGGTGCTGTTCAAGGACATCCCGGTGGTGCAGGCGCTGACGCTCGTCGTCGCGCTGGTCGTGTCGGCGACCGCGCTCGCCGTGGACCTGTCCTACCTCGCGATCGACCCGCGCGTACGGGCCAGGGCGGTGCGGCGATGAGACCGATGAAGGCAAGGACGAAGAGCCGGCCGCCGGTGGTGGCGATCCTGTCCGCCGTCGTGCTCGCGGCCGTCGCGGTGTGCGCGGTGGGCCGGGAACTGCTCGCGCCGCACGCTCTCGACCAGGACGTTTACCTGGGCGTGGTCGGCGCGGGCGTCGAGGGCCACCTGTTCGGCACCGACCAGCTCGGCCGAGACATCCTGCAGCTGTCGCTCGCGGGCGCCCGCTCGGCTCTGGCCGGTCCGATCGTGGTCGCCGTGGGCTCGATGGTGATCGGGGTCCTGCTCGGGACCTTCGCGGGCTACCGGGGCGGGGTCGTGGACATGCTGGCCGGGCGCTACGCCGACCTGCTGCTGGCGCTGCCGTCCGTGCTGCTGGCCATCGTGGTCGCCGGACTCGTGGGGCGCGGCTACTGGATCACGGTCGCCGTGCTGATCGTGCTGTTCTCGCCGTCCGACGTGCGGCTCGTACGGGGCGCGGTGATGGAGCAGACACCCCGGCCGTACATCGAGTCGGCCAGGATCCTCGGCATCCGGCCGATGCGGATCATGTTCCGGCACATCGCGCCCAACATCGTGCCGATCGTGGTGGCCAACCTCCTGCTCAACGTGGCGTTCGCGCTGGTCGCGCTGTCATCGCTGTCGTATCTCGGGCTCGGCGTGCCGCCTGGGGCACCGGACTGGGGACGCCAGCTCGCCGACGGGCGCGCGTTGCTGGGCGACAATCCGCTGGCGGCGGTCGTGCCCGGTGTGCTGATCATCCTCACCGCCACGGCGGTGAACCTGCTCGGCGACTGGCTGTCCGAGCTGCTCGACCGCAGGGTGGTGGCCCGATGACACACGACCAGGTGACTCCGCTGCTCGACGCCCGCGACGTACGGGTGACCTCGGCGGCCGGCGTCCTCGTCGCGGGAGTCGACCTGACGGTGGCGCCGGGGGAGACGGTGGCGATCGTCGGCGAGTCCGGCTCGGGCAAGTCGATGACCGCCAGAGCGCTGACCGGCCTGCTGCCCGAGGGCGTGCACGCCACCGGACGGCTGGAGCTGTCCGGGCAGGCGTACGACCTGGCCGGGCGCACGCCCTGGCAGCGCATCAGGGGCTCGGAAATCGCGCTGCTGCTCCAGGACCCGTTCACCTCGCTCTCGCCGGTGCACCGCTGCGGCGAGCAGATCGGCTGGGCGCTGCCGCGCGCCGGCCGCGCCGCCGGAGTCGCCCGCCTGCTGGCCGAGGTGGGGCTGCCCGCCGAGACCGCCGGACGCTATCCCTTCCAGCTCTCCGGCGGGATGCGCCAGCGGGTGGCGATCGCCGCCGCGCTGGCCGCCGGTCCCGGCCTGCTGATCGCGGACGAGCCGACCACCGCCCTCGACGTGACGACCCAGCACGAGGTCCTGGAACTCGTCGCCGGGCTGCAGCGGGCGCGCCGGATGGGCCTCATCCTGATCACCCACGACCTGCGGCTCGCCCGGGCCAGGGCCGACCGGATCATGGTGATGTACGCCGGGCGGCTCGCCGAGGAGGGCCCGGCGGCCGACGTGATGGACCGGCCCGCGCACCCCTACACGGCCCGGCTGGCGGCCTGCGATCCGCCCGTCACCCACCGCCTGCCGGCGCTGCCGACGATCCCCGGCTCGGTGCCCCGGCCGTACGCGGTGAGCGGCGCCTGCGCGTTCGCGGACCGGTGTGATCTGGCGGCCGAGGCGTGCCGTACGGCCGAGCCGGCCCTGGCGGAGGTCGCCCATGGGCCGGGAAACAGCCGGCACCGGGTGGCGTGCGTGCGGCCCTCGGACGTGCGCCCGGTCGCCGTGTCCCTTCCCGCCGTGCCCCTGCCCGCCGTGCCCCTTCGTGAGGCTCCTCTCGCCGCGGCCGTTTCTCCGGAGGCGGGCCCGTCGTCCGCGCTGCTGACCGTACGCGGGCTGACCAAACGGTTCCCCGGTTCGGCGGCGCCGGCGCTCGACGGGGTCGACCTGGAGGTCGCGGCGGGGGAAGCGGTCGCGGTCGTCGGCGAGTCCGGCTCCGGGAAGACCACCCTCGCGCGGTGCGTGGTCGGCCTCGAACGGCCCGACGGAGGAAGCGTCGCGTTCGCCGGCCAGGCCACCGGCCCGAGGCGGGTGCAGTACGTGTTCCAGGACCCGTACTCGGCGCTGAACCCCGGCCTCACCGTCGGCGCCTCGTTGGCCGAGGCGCTCAGGGCGGCGGGCCGTCCTCGGTCGGAGGTGTCCGGCCTGCTCGATCTTGTCGGCCTGCCCGCGGCGTACGCCCGGCGCAGGCCCCGAGCGCTGTCCGGTGGTGAGCGTCAGCGCGTGGCGATCGCACGGGCACTCGCACCCGGAGCCGAGGTGCTGGTCTGCGACGAGCCCGTCTCCGCGCTCGACGTCTCGGTCCAGGCCCAGGTGCTCAACCTGCTGTCGGACCTGCGCCGCGACCTGGGCCTGACCCTGCTGTTCATCACCCACGACCTGGCCGTCGCGCGGCAGGTCGCCGACCGCGTGTACGTCATGCACCGCGGCCGGGTCGTCGAGGCCGGGCCGGTCGGCGACGTGCTCGGCGCCCCGGCCCACGAGTACACCCAACGGCTGCTGGCGTCCGTGCCGGCGGCGACCCGAGCGGAGTGAAGATCCTGATGACCGACCTACGCGTCGACGTGCTGCCCGTGACAGGGGACGTGGCCTCCGTCGCCGACGGACTCGACGCCGTGCCCGCCGGCCTGCTGAGCCGCTGGCGGCTCGCCGGCGGCGTGCAGGTGCGCACGCTCGTCACGGCCCGTACGCAGGACGGGACGCTGACCGGGGCCGCGTTCGAGGTGCACAGGCCGCTCACCGCGTACCGGAAGATCGTGGACGTGTGGGCGGACGATGACGCGGTCGCCGACGCGCTCGTCCGCGTGATCGAGGAGCGCGCCTGGCGAGAGGGCGCGGTGGCGGTCAAGCGCTGGTTCGCGGCGCGGGATGCCGCATGGGAACGCTCGCTGGGCCGGGGTTACCGGGAGGTACCGGTGCCCACCTGGGCGGGCCCGGTCGTCGGCCGCGCGGAAACGGGTCATGGTCAGGTGCGCTGGCGCGAGCGGCCGCCCGCGCGGGCGGTGCCGTACATGCGCCAGACCACCGACTTCACCTGCGGGCCGGTGGCGCTGCAGATGGCCCTGGCCGGGCTGGGGCTGGGGGGCGAGCCCTCCCGGGAAGAGGAGCTGCGGCTGTGGCGCGAGGCGACCACGGTGGCCGGCTGCGACCCCCTGGGCCTCGCGCTCGCTGCCGCGGGCCGGGGCGTCACCCCGGAGGTGCTGCTGTCCACCGAGGCCCCGACCCTGCTGGAGCTGTGCGATACGGACGAGGAGCGCGAGCTGCGGCGCTTCATCCAGACGGGATTCCGCGCCGAGCTGTCCCGCCGGGGCATCGGCGTGGAGACCGTCGCCTTCGACCTCGACCGGCTCCGCGCGGTGGTCGGGGGCGGCGGGATGGCGCTCGTGCTGATCGAGCAGCTTGGCATGCACGAAGAAAGCTGCCCGCACTGGATCGCCGTCCACGGTGTGGACGGAGACGTCTTCCACGTCAACGATCCCTGGACGGACGCCCACCTGGGTGAGACCTACCTCGACGCGCTCGACCTGCCGCTGCCCGCCGCGACGCTGGACCGGCTCGCCTGGTATGGCCGGCCGAGCTACCGGAGCATGATCGCGCTCAGGTGAGCCGTCAGTCGAAGGGCATGGAGACGAGCGTCAGCAGCCGGGCCGGCTCCGCACCTGTCCGGTAGCCGTGCTCGGCCTCGGCCGAGAACCGCACGGCGTCCCCTGCCTCAAGACTGACTTCGTACGTGGCGACCTCCAGGGTCACGGACCCGGACAGGACGTAGGCGAACTCCTCCGACCCCCGCCCGTGCGGCGCGCTCTCGTGGGCGTGCTCTGGTGGCAGCGGCGTTTCGTACAGCTCGAAGTGCCGCCGATCGAGGGAGCTGAGCAGGGTGCGCGCCGCGCCGTCGCCGGCGCGGCGCAGCACCTGCGGTTCGTACAGTGGCGTCCTGGTGATGTCGGAGAAGGACAGGTCGAGCGCCTCGGCTAACCCCGCCAGCACCTCGACCGTGGGGTTGGCCAGGCCGCGCTCGATCTGCGACAGCAGCGCCTTGCTGAAGCCGGAGCGGTCCGCCAGGTCACGGATGCTGAGCCCACGCGTGTGCCGCGCGTGCCGCACGTTGCTCGCGATCGCCGCCCGCACCTGCTCCGAGAGCGCGCCCACCCGCCCATCACCCCCCTCGAAGTACGCCATTGTTCCACGAAGGGGGTGCTCCGGACGTCAGACGCCGCCGGGGTGCAGCACGCGGCTGAGGAACTCGCGGGTCCGCTCGTGCCGCGGGTCGGCGATGACCTGCTCGGGCGGCCCGTCCTCGACGATCACGCCGCCGTCCATGAACACCACACGGTCGGCGACCTCGCGGGCGAACCCCATCTCGTGGGTGACGACGAGCATGGTCATGCCGTCCTCCGCGAGCTGCCGCATGACCGACAGCACGTCGCCGACCAGCTCGGGGTCGAGGGCGGAGGTCGGCTCGTCGAACAGCATCAGCGAGGGGTTCATGGCGAGCGCGCGGGCGATCGCCACCCGCTGCTGCTGACCACCGGACAACTGGGGCGGGTAGGCGTCGATCTTCTCGATCAGGCCGACCTTCTCCAGGTTCTCCCGGGCGACGCGGTCGCACTCGTCCTTGCGCCGCTTGAGCACCCGCTCCTGGGCGATCGTGACGTTGCGCCGCACGGTCAGGTGGGGGAACAGGTTGAACTGCTGGAACACCATGCCGATGTGCCGCCGGGCGGCGTCGATGTCGACGTCGGGGTCGGTCAGGTCGACGCCGTCCACGACCACGGTGCCGGAGGTCGGCTGCTCCAGCAGGTTCACGCAGCGCAGCAGCGTGGACTTGCCCGAGCCGGACGGCCCGATAACGCAGACGACCTGGCCGCTCTCGACCGTGAAGTCGATGCCGCGCAGCACTTCGAGGCTGCCGAACGACTTGTGCAGGTTCCTGATCTCGACGGTGCTCATCGGTGCGCTCCCTGACGCGCTTCCAGCCGCCTCGCGACGTACCCGAGGGGGATCGTGATCAGCAGGTACGTCAGACCGGTCACGAGGATCGGCGTGGGGTTGGCGTAGGTGGAGGACTGGTCGTTGCCGAACTTGGCCAGCTCCACCTGGGCGGCCGTGACGCCCAGGATGAGCACCAGCGAGGAGTCCTTCAGCAGCATGACGAGCTGGTTGGTGAGCGGCGGCAGCACGATCCGGATCGCCTGCGGGATGATGATCGTGATCATCGCCCGCATGTGCGGCATGCCGAGCGACCGCGCCGCCTCCATCTGTCCCTTCGGCACCGCCTGGATGCCCGCCCGGAAGTTCTCCGCCATGTACGCCGCCGAGACGACGCCGAGCCCCAGGGCGGCACTGCCGTACACGCCGCCGGGCAGTTCGAAGCCGGGGAACGCCAGCGGGAGGCTCCCGATCATCAGGAAGATGAGCAGGATCGGCAGGCCGCGGAAGATCTCGATGTAGATCACCGACAGCCACCGGTAGGGCGCGACCGAGGACAGCCGCATCAGGGCCAGCACCAGACCCGCGACGAAGCCGAGGGCGAAGCCCGTCAGCGTGTAGATCACGGTGTTGCGCAACGCCACCGTGAACAGGTCGGGCAGGCCCTTGCCGGCGACCTCGAGGTTGAGGAACGACTCGCCGATCGACTTCCAGTCGGCCAGCGCGACCAGGACGACGAAGACCACGATCAGCAGGGCGTACTGGATGACCCGGCTGATGCGCTGCCTCTTGCGCGGGCTGAGCCCCTTGCGGGGCTCAGCCGGGGATGGCGCCTGCTGCTCGGTCACAACACTCATGATCCCGCGGCGGGCGACTCGGTTCCGGTCTCGGCGCCCGAACCACCGCCGGACGCGCCGCCGGGCTCGGTGCCGAACCACTTCTTGTAGATCTCGTTGTAGGTGCCGTCGGACTTGGCGGTGGCGAGGACCTCGTCGACGACCTTCTTGAGCGCCGTGTTGTCCTTCTTCATGCCGATGCCGTACTGCTCACCGGTGTCGAGGCTGGCGACCTGCTCGAACTTGGCGCCGATCTCGGGCTTCTTCAGCCAGGTCAGCACGACCGGGAGGTCCTGCACGATCACGTCCGCCTGGCCGGTCTGCAGGCCGAGCAGCTCCTTGGGAGAGTCGGCGAACTCGATCGGCTCGAAGCCCTTCCCCTTGACGTAGTCGAGGCCGGTCGTGGACGCCTGCGCGCCCAGCTTGAGGTTCTTGGCCTTGACGTCGTCGAGCGAGGTGACCCCGCTGCCCTTCTTCGCCATCAGCGCCTGGGTGGCGTCGAAGTACGGCTCGGAGAACAACAGGTTCTGCTGACGCTCCGGCGTGATCGTCATGCCGGCGGCGGCGACGTCGCACTTGCGGGCGTTCAGCGCGGCGCCACTCTTGATCGCCGCGAAGTCGATGTCCACGATGTCCTGGGTCACGCCCAGCTTCTTCGCGACCAGGTCGACGATGTCCACGTCGAACCCGACGACCTTGTCGCCCTGGTTGAACTGGAACGGCTCGTACGGAATGTTCGTGCAGGTGGTGAGCTTTCCGGCGTTGACGAGGGCGACACCGCCGGGGGCGGCCGAGGCCGTCGTCGTGCCCGAGTCGGCGGAGTCGCTCCCGCAGGCGGTGACGGTCAGCGTCGCCGCCAGAGCCACCGCCCCGATGCTCGCCGCTTTCCGATAAATGGACCAGGGAGCCACACCGGCCTCCTTGCTGTGGTGCGAAAACGTCTGAGGCGCAGTTTAAGCGTCCCTTATGACGGATTGGCCACCACATGGGTTGTAGCCCGTAACGTACGTGAAACGTGAGGTCAGGGATAGAGGTCTTCCGTGAGTATGTTGAACCGTTCGAGCATCCCTGCGAGCAGCCGTACGTCCTCTTCCGGCCAGGCGGCCAGCAGCGTGCGGAGCCGGCCCTCGCGGGCGGACCGCGCGGCGCCGAGCCGCCTGCTGCCCTCGGCGGTGAGGGCCAGCAAATGGGCCCGGCCGTCCTCGGGGTCGGGGCTGCGGCTGATCAGCCCCAGCTCCTCCAGCCCCTTGAGCTGGCGGCTGATCGTCGCCCGGCCGACCCGAAGGTAGGCGGCCAGGTCGCTGGACCGCATCGGCGAGCTCTGCTCGATGCGGACCAGCAGGCCGTACGCGCCGGGGTCCAGCTCGGGATGCACCTTGCGCCCCATCCCGGCGGAGAACGCGTTGGCGCGCCGCAACAGGATGGCGAGCTGCCGCTCGATCGCGCAGTACGCCTCGTGTTCGCCGGCCGTGGGCGGTCGGGGAGCGATCTCCGCCTCCGTCATGGCCTGCCTCCTCCTGACTATGTGTGGCAGGGGATTTACCCGCGCACCGCCTGGATTTCCAGCTCTACTTTCAGTGTCGCCCCGATCAGCGAGATCCCCGCCTGGACGACCTGGTTGTAGGTCATCGCGAACTCCTCGCGGCGCAGCTCGGTGACCGCGTGGAACGCCGCCCGCAGCCCGCCCCACAGGTCCGGGCCCGTGCCCAGATAGCTCAGGTCGAGATCGACCGGGCGGCTGACGCCGCTCAGCGTCAGCACGCCGTGCACCGTCCACCGGTCCGGGCCCGCCGGCGACAGCCCGGTGCTCCGGTAGGTGATCACCGGGTGCACCGGGACGTCGAGGAAGTCCGCGGAACGCAGGTGATCATCGCGCATCCGGCTGCCCGTGTCGATGGAGCCGGCGACGATCTCGGCGACCACCGACGACTCCTCCGGCGTGGCGCCCATCTCGATCCGGCCGGAGAACTCGGTGAACCGCCCCTGCACGCTGCTCAGCCCGAGGTGCCGCGCCGTGGCCGAGATCTTCGAGTGCTCGGGGTCGATCGTCCACACACCGGGCGGCGGGAGCGCGGTGCCGCCCTGCCGGGCCAGCACCAGCGTGCCGGCCTCGGCGGCGCCCGAGGCGGTCGCGATCGCGGTGGACGCGGCGGGCGCATACCCGATCGCGGTCGCGACCACCGTGTAGACCCCCGGCGGCAGCGGGGCGGTGACGACGTGCCCGTCGGCGTCCGCCTCCGCCCGCGCCACCTGCCGACCGGTCGTGTCCGTCACCGTGACGACCGCGTGCTGCACGGCCCAGCCGTCCTTGCTCCTGACCAGGGCGTGCAGTCCCCTGGGCGCCGTCTCGGAGACGCTCATCGCTCGTGCCCCAGCCACACGTCGTACGGCTCGTCGCCCTCGCCGCCGAGGTTAAGCGTGCTCGCAACGGGCGGGTAGCCGCTCGCGACGAGCGTGTACTGCCCGCCGGTCAGGTCGGTGAAGGCGTACTCGCCGTCCTCGCCGGTGGTCGCCACGCCCACCACGTTGCCGGCGGCGTCGAGCAGCGTGACCCTGGCGTCGGCCAGCGGCACGCCGTCCTTGACGCGGACCGTGCCCCGCACCCGCGCGCCGGGCAGCAGCACGACGTCGTGCCGGGTCTGGCCGGTGCCCAGCACCTCGATCGGCACGGCGGAGGGACGGTAGGCCGCGCCGCTGACCGTGAGCGTGTAGGTGCCGGCCACGATGCCGGAGAAGGAGAAGCCGCCCTGGGCGTCGGTCGCGCTGCTGGCCACGACCTCGCCGCGTACGTCGGTCACGACGACCACCGCGTCGGCGACCGGCGTCCCGTCCGCGCCGCGTACGGTGCCGACGAGCCGGCCCGAGGCCGCGAGCACCATGTCATAGTCGACCGGCTGGTCGCCCACGACCAGCGTCGCGACCTGCGGCTCCCGGTCGCCCGCCGATGCGATCAGCACGTACGTCCCGCTGCCGGGCGCCTGGAGCACGTAGCCCCCGTCGTCCTGGGTGACCGTACGGCCGAGCTGGTGGCCGCGTACGTCGATCAGCGTGAGCGTGGCGCGGCCCACGGGCACGCCGTCCCGGCCCTTGACGAACCCGCGGATGTCCACGCCGGGCCCGTGCGCGTCCATCGCCAGAGCGGCGTACGGCTGGGCCTGGGTGGCGGTGAGGACCTGCGCGTTCGGGGCCTGCGTGGTCAGAGACTGTGCGTTCAGGGCCTGCGTGGTCAGAGGCTGTGCGTTCAGGGGCTCGATGGCGGTGGCGTGGCCGTTCGGCGACGCCGGCTCGGCCCCGGCCGCCGTGACCGGCCGCTGCCTGTCGTGCTGCTGCCTGTCCCGCTGGGCGTGGCGTCCGGTCACGGCGCCGTTCCGCTGGGGCGCGGTCTCGGGTCCGGGCGTCTCGCCGGCCTCCGCCGCGTCGGCGCGTACGGTGATCGCGCTGGTCCGCAGCGGGACCTCCTTGATGAACAGCACGGCGATCAGCGCGAGGAGGGAGAGCGGCGCCGCGTAGAGGAACAGGTCGCCGATGCCGTGGCCGTACGCGCCCTCCACAGCCGTGCGGATCGGGGCGGGCAGCGCGGACAGCTTCGGGATCGCGCCGGCCTCCTGGCCGGTGCCGCCCTGCACGCCCAGCGCGGCCAGGGCGTCCTCCAGGTAGTGCTTGACGCGGTCGCCCATCAGGGCGCCGAGGGCCGAGACGCCGATCGCGCCGCCGAGGGAGCGGAAGAACGAGACGACCGAGCTGCCCGCGCCCAGGTCCTCCGCGCGCACCTGGTTCTGCACCGCGAGGACGAGGTTCTGCTGGCTCATGCCGATGCCGACGCCGACGCAGAACATGAAGATCGCGACGAGCCAGTAGTCGGTGTCGTACCGCAGCGTGCCCATGAGGGCGAACCCGGCGGTGAGGAAGAAGGTGCCGGAGACCAGGAAGACCTTCCAGCGGCCGGTGCGGGTGATGATCTGCCCGGAGACCGTGGAGGAGATCGCCAGGCCGAGGATCATCGGCAACGTCATCAGGCCGGCCACCGTGGGCGTCTCGCCCCGGGCGAGCTGGAAATACTGGCTGAGGAAGGTCGTGCCGCCGAACATCGCGACGCCGACCAGCACGCTGGCGATCACGCTGAGGCTGACCGTACGGGTCCGGAACAGGCGCAGCGGGACGATGGGCTCGCTCACCTTCGACTCGACCACGAGGAAGAGCAGCGCGAGCACCACCGCGCCGCCGACCATGGCGCCGGTCTGCCACGACAGCCAGTCGTACTTGGTGCCGGCGAAGGAGACCCAGATCAGCAGCAGCGAGACCGCGGCGGTGATCAGCGTCGCGCCGCCCCAGTCGATGCGTACGTCCCGCTTGAGGACCGGCAGGTTCAGGGTCTTCTGCAGCACGATCAGCGAGAGGACCGCGAACGGCACGCCGACGTAGAAGCACCAGCGCCAGCCGAGCCACGAGGTGTCGACGATGAGGCCGCCGACGAGCGGGCCGCCGATCGTGGCGACGGCGAAGACCGCGCCCAGGTAGCCGGAGTAGCGGCCGCGCTCCCGCGGCGAGATCATCGCCGCCATGATGACCTGGGTGAGCGCGGTGAGGCCGCCGGCGCCGAGGCCCTGGATCACTCGTGCCACGATCAGCATGCCGGAGTTCTGCGACAGACCGGCGATCGCCGAGCCGATGACGTAGACGGTGAGGCCGAGCTGGATGAGGATCTTCTTGCTCATCAGGTCGGCGAGCTTGCCCCAGATAGGGGTGGACACCGTCGTGGCGAGCAGGGTCGCCGTGATCACCCACGTGTAGGTGGTCTCGTTCGCGTGCAGTTCCGCCGTGATCGTGGGGAGCGCGTTCGACACGACGGTCGACGACAGGATCGCGACGAACAACCCCAGCATCAGCCCCGAGAGCGCCTCCAGGATCTCCCGGTGCGTCATCGCGGGGGCCGCCGTGTCCGGCGGCGTCTCCCTCGTCCTCGCTGTCGCCATCGAAGTCCTTCCCGATGTGATCAAACTTAGTTTCCCTAAGCAATCATATGTTGATCGTTGCTCCGGGCAACCAAATGGTCATGGCCGGGTGGCGTGCGGAAACGACGAAGGCCCTGAACCCGCAGGTCAGGGCCTTTCCGTCAGTGTCGCGCTGTGATGCGTCTCACCGGTAGTTGACGAACTGAAGGGCGATGTCGAGGTCCTTGCCCTTGAGCAGCGAGATGACCTGCTGGAGGTCGTCCTTCTTCTTGGAGCTGACCCGGAGCTCCTCGCCCTGGATCTGCGCCTTCACGCCCTTCGGGCCCTCGTCCCGGATGAGCTTGGAGATCTTCTTGGCGTTCTCCTGGTCGATGCCCTCCTTGAGGGACACCATCAGGCGATACTCCTTGCCGGACAGCTTCGGCTCGCCCGCGTCCAGGATCTTGAGGGACAGGTTGCGCTTGACGATCTTCTCCTTGAAGACGTCGAGAACCGCGTTCGCCCGCTCCTCGCTGTTCGCCTTGATCTCGATGTCCTTCTGCCCCGACCAGGAGATGCTCGCGCCGGTGCCCTTGAAGTCGAAGCGGTGCCCGACCTCCTTGACCGTCTGGTTCAGGGCGTTGTCGACCTCCTGCCGGTCGATCTTGCTCACCACGTCGAAACTGCTGTCGGCCATCGGTGTCCGTGTCCTCTCTCCGTTGCCCTTCGAGATTAGTGGCCCACGATGTGATCAGAGGTCTTTCCTCATGACGACGCGAGGCGCCACCTCTATGCCCAGGGCCCGCTCGTGCTCGACCAGCGCCGTGAGCTCCGGCCCCCACTCGTCAGGTCGTACGACCCGGAAGCCGCGCCGGGCGTACCAGGGGGCGTTCCACGGCACGTCCCGGAAGGTCGTCAGCGTCACCGCGGCGCTGCCGGCCCTGGTGGCCGCCGCGCACACGGCATCGAGGAGCCGCGTTCCGATGCCCTGGTCGCCATGATCGGGACGTACGGCGATCTGGTCGAGATGGGTCAGGCCGTCGACCACCCCGAGCAGGGCGAACCCCATCGGCGGCCGGCCCGCCACGATGACCCGCCCGGGATCATCGCACTCCTCGATGACCGTGGTGCCCGGCGGGAAGACGATGCCGAGCGGTACGAACATCCCGTCCGCCGCTTTCTCGATCTCCGCCAGGACCGCGAGGTCCGCCGGCTCGGCCTGTCTGATCACCGTTCCACTATGACCGGTGCACCGCCGCGCCCGCTTCCGGCTTTCCGGCACCCGCCGCCGGCCACGTGAGGGGCGCGGCGAAACCCATGTCACGTGCACCCGGGAAGTCCGCTATTCTTCTACCTGTCGCCGCGGCGAGCGGAAGACAAGGCAGGTTGCCCGAGTGGCCAAAGGGAGCGGTCTGTAAAACCGTCGGCTCAGCCTACCCAGGTTCGAACCCTGGACCTGCCACTAGCAGAACAGCAGCTCAGAGGCCCTCCGGGGCCTCTTCTGCTTTTCCGGCCTGTGCAGCCAGACGCCACCCTGAGCGGCCGTCTGTCGCGGGTCGCGCAATATACGTGCAATGATCTTGAGGCTGTTTCCGCAGGTCGTGCGGGCTGTCTCGCCGTGGGTATGCGCCAGGCTTACGGATGAGTCGGCGGGGACGCAACCAGCGTCTACCCGGACAGCATGAGCGGTCGAGATGGCGCCTGCATCGGTAGCGTCGTGACCATGGTGCGACGGATCGACTTCTACGACGCCCCTGCTCCGAACAGCCTGGTGCCGTCCGTCAACGTCGTCGTCACCAATGAGGCCGGCGACATCCTCATGATCCGCCGGAGTGACAACGGCAACTGGGCCGTCCCCGGCGGTGCGATCGACCTCGGTGAGTCCCTCCCGCAGGCCGCGATGAGGGAGACCCGCGAGGAGACCGGCGTGCTGTGCGAGATCACCGGCCTGGTCGGCATCTACACCGATCCTCGGCACGTGATTCTCTACACCAGCAACGGCGAGGCCCAACAGGAGTTCTCCATCGTGCTCACCGCCCGCGCCGTAGCCGGCAAGCCCACCCCGAGCAGCGAGTCGAAAGAGGTTCGCTGGGTGCCCCGAGACCAGGTCGAGGCTCTGCCCATGGACCGCTCGGAGGATGTCCCGACGTTCGTGGAACTTGATCGGCGGTCCCGCGGTCAGGCGACGTTCTCGTTGTAGCAGTTTGAGGTCGGGTTCTGGGCTGCGACGTGCCGGTCAAGCGCGCTGCGGAGTGTGGGCAGGTGCAGGAAGCCGTTGACGCGGCGGAACTGCTTGGTGGCTTCGGTCATGCCGGCCGCGCACCAGCGCAGCGCCATCTGCCCGTCCTTCCAGTTCTTGACGTTGGCGGCGTGGTCGCGGCAGATGGAGATCATCGATTCGATGGGGTTGGTCGAGCGCAGCGAGCGCGCGAGTGTCGGTGGCACGTCCAGCCGCAGGATGGTCAGCGTCTCGTCCATTCCCTCTCGCAGCGAGGCCGCGGCTCCGGGATACTTCTTGTCCAGTTCAGCGGCCAGCGTGGTCAGCTTGGCTTCGGCGGCGAGCGGGGTATCGGCGTGGTAGGCGTCGCGCATCCGCTTGTCGGCCACAGCGCGTAGCTTCTCAGGGAGCTTGTCCCGGACATTCCTGATCTTGTGGAGCTGACAGCGCTGAATCACCGGGTGGTCGAACACATCCAGTACCGCCCGGCGCAGCGCTTTGGAGCCGTCGAGCACGACCAGGATCGGGCGGGTGACGTTCAGGCCGCGCTCACGCAGGCCGACGATCAACTCGCGGGCCAGGGTGGCGTTCTCGGTGGAGCCCTCCACCAACGCAAGAGGGTGCTTGGTGCCGTCGATGCCGATCCCCAGCGCCACGATGCAGGTGTGCTCGCCGAAGTGCACCCCGTCCAGCATGAGGGCGGCCAGATCCAGCCCGGACAGGTCGGCCGACATCAACTCCGCCAGGGCGCGCTCGGTGGCGACGACGAAGCGTCGCGAGATCGCCGACTTGGACGTGCCGGTGGAGGAGCGCTCGACGGCGCCGCCGACCGGCTCAAGGGCGGCGCTGCGCGCCGCCTCGCGGCCCTACGCCCGCTCGGCGGCCGGGCGTGCGGCCTGGGGGCCGGTCCCGGCCGCCGGCAGCTCGGGCCGCACCTCCCCTCCGCCGCACGCCCATGAGCCGTGAGACCCGGTCGTGCTAAAGCCGCGGAGTCAGCGCCTTCGCTGCCACCAGGGCCATTCAGGCGATGCATGCGGATCCAGCGACGTCCGGGCGAGAAACCGCCTATACAGCGGGAGAACCAAGGAGTACAGGTAGGGCCTGGCCCACGGCGGCAAGGCCGTGAGCGCCTGATCAAGCCGCCAGCGTGGGGCTGCTCCGCAGCACTCAGGGCACATGCATGTCGGTGCGATCCGGTCGACGGTTCCGGGGATCACTGCCTGTGCCCACGCGAGCAACGCCTCCGCTACCTCACCCGGCCGCATTCTGGTGTGCTCAAGCCTGATCACCGCGGCCATAGGACGACGGCCGAGACCAGGGACTTGATGGATCGATGCTCTGTGAGTTCCGCACACCGAACCACGTGCGGGAACCCGAGAGGGGCGCCTACGCGGCATAGCCCTTTCTGATCGACGTCATAGACAGATGATCGCACTCCCGTATCCGTTCCTCCACATGCCTCAGCGCGAAACAATCAGCGCAACCGGCGGGGGCGCTCCGGCTCCGGGGTGATCGCCAAGACCCGCCCATCGTCTCTGGCCGTAGGTGGCTGAGGTAGGGGCCTGATCACCCCGCCCGCCATCGACCCGGGACAAGCCGAGCAGACCAAGGCCGCCGGGTCCAGGTCGTTCGTCCAGTAGGGCGCTCCACCTGGACCCGGCGGCCTTGGCCCGCTTCCCCTTCGGGCGGGTCGACGGCAGACGGGGTGATCAGGAAGGCGGCGGCGTGCGCGGGCGCGGGCGCGGGGGAGATTCGCCCGCAGCTACCTGCGTAGCCCACAAGCGCAGTTCACCGATGACGGTGGCCAAGCGATCATCATCAGCCACCCCGGCCGGCGCCCAGGGCTGCGTCCGCAACTCACACTCCCCATCGAGATCGGACCACAGCCACTGAAACGAGTCTCTGATCTCAAGCACACGAGGGTCCGATGCTGCAAACAGTCCCCAGAGATCTTCAAGCAGCTTGGGCAGCCGTGTCCGGCCCGAGGCATACAGGTCGAGGTGCTCGACCATGCGGCCGATCAACGCTCGCTGGTAGTCCTCCACGAGGTCACATTCTTGATCGCCGTGCAGTCAGCCAGGGGAACGAGGAGGCAACCACGGTCCTCATGACCGGCCCCACGCCCAGATCAGCGCCCGTACGGGCCGTGATCCATGCAATTCCCAAGCTGACAGTCTGCCTTTTACTCTCGTCCTCATGACACCGCCGCGCGAAGTTCCCCCGAACGTCGAGCATGTTCGTGACATGCGAGACTTCGCCGCCTACCTGAAGTTCATGGCAGACGACTTCGATGCCGATCGCGCAGAGTGCGAACGGCAAGTATCCGAGGGGGAGCGGCTCGGCGAGGCCCGCTGGAGCAGCACGTACGTTGGCGAGTTCCTTAGATCTTGGGCAGCGTGGCTCCAGGACGGCTGTATCCGTGAAGGAGCCCCGTTCAAGGACGACGTCGACCCGCCGACATGGCAATCGCTCGCTCTCCAGATCCACGCCGCCCACCTCTACGAGTAGGTCGTTCTGGAAGCCACCTTGAGAGCCACCCGGACGGACGATCACGAACTGGGGCGAACGAATCTGAACGACGGGTCGGTCATCGAGCAGCACGGCGAACGATCCTGAACAGCTCTGAAGATCTTTTAAGGGCCTGACGGTTCCAGCCCAGTCATGATCAATATGTGCCAGAATGGCGTTTGTGAAACGGGACAACGCTACGAGGCTTGTCGAACTCGTCCTAACTAACCAGGTCGCGGGGCAGGACACATGGCCGCTAGAGGTCATTGACAAGATCTATGTCTTCGGCTCGTACGCGCGTGGTGCTTTGAAGCCTCATGACGTCGATCTCTTTATCGAGAAGATACCGGGTGACGGGGTCCGTCCAGTCAACGGTGTAACTCGCGGCTGATTTCTTCTATCGCGAGGCCGGGGACAGCCGGCCTTCGAAGGTGATGGCGAAGGCGTTGAGGGCGGCCTTCCAGCGGGTGACCCAGCGTTTGCGGCCCTTGCCCGTGGGGTCGAGACTCATGATCGCCATGTAGACGCACTTGAGCGCGGCCTGCTCGTTGGGGAAGTGGCCGCGGGCCTTGACCGCCCGGCGGATGCGGGCGTTGACCGACTCGATCGCGTTCGTCGAGCAGATCACCCGGCGGATCTCGGCATCGAAGTTGAGGAAGGGCACGAACTCGGCCCAGGCGTCCTCCCACAGCTTCACGATCGCCGGATACCGGCTGCCCCAGGCCTCGGCGAACTCCATGAACCGCTCCAGCGCCGCCGCCTCGGTCGGGGCTGTGTAAACAGGCCGCAGCGCTTTGGCGATCGCGTCCCAGTGCTGGCGGGCGGCGTACCGGAAGCTGGCGCGCAGCAGGTGCACCACACAGGTCTGCACCACCGCCTGGGGCCAGACCTGCTCGATCGCCTGCGGCAGGCCCTTGAGCCCGTCGCAGACCACCATCAGCGCATCACCCGCACCGCGGTTCTTGATCTCGGTCAGCACGTGCAGCCAGAACTTGGCGCCCTCACCGCCGTCACCGGCCCACAGGCCGAGGATGTCGCGTTCGCCGTCGACCGTCACAGCCAGGGCGACGTAGATGGGCCGATTGGCGACCTGACCATCGCGGATCTTCACGTGGATCGCGTCGATGAACACCACCGGGTAGACGGGGTCGAGCGGCCGGTTCTGCCACTCGGTCATGCCCTCGATCACCTTGTCGGTGATGGTGGAGATGGTCTGCTTGGATACCTGCGCGCCGTACACCTCGGCCAGGTGCGCGGAGATCTCGCCCGTGGTCAGGCCCTTGGCAGCGAGCGAGATGACCATCTCATCGACGCCGGACAGGCGCCGCTGCCGCTTGGCCACGATCTTCGGCTCGAAGCTGGCGTCCCGGTCCCGCGGCACATCGATCTCGACGGGCCCGACGTCGGTGATCACCGTCTTGGTACGGGTGCCGTTCCGGGCGTTGCCCGTCTGGCTCGCGCCGCGTTCGTGCTTGTCGTAGCCGAGATGGTCGGTGAGTTCGCCTTCCAAGGCGGACTCCAGCACCAGCTTGGTCAGCCGGCCCAGCAGCCCGTTGTCGCCGACCAGCTCCAGGCCATCAGCGCGGGCCTGCTCGACCAGCTTGGCCACCAGTTCCTGCTCTGAGGCCTGCGGCTTCTTACGCGCCACCGCGGCGTCCTCCAGGTCATTCGTCGCTTCCGATGCCTGGATCACAGTAGTCATCGATGCGTTCTCCTTGATCAGGAGTTACACCGAAGACCGTACAGTCCCGGGTGACGAGCGTTGGGCACACCACTTCGTCAACTCGATGTCGCGCGGGGGCGGCCCTTACTCGATCATCCGTCAAGGTTTGCTTGGAAGAAGGCGCGGCTGTCAGCTGGTCTTCGAATACGACATCCATTCGGACAACGATGCGATCCTTTTATGGCAGCGAGGTGAACCGCTTGAGACGGCGTTGGGACGGCTGCGAGCAATCGAAGTAGACCCCGAGGCAGGGCGCGCTCCACGGGAAGCCATGCTGCATGAGTTCGAGGGTCTCGACAGATACATTCCGCTCTACCATCGCGAGCAACTCGTCGCCGCCGTAACCGCCGGGGCGATCTCTATCGAGCGCCTCACGCTCGACGGCGCAGGGCCCGACCCCGATCGGGATGTCGACCTCCATATACGTCTCCGGTGGAATGAGACCAGCCCGCTTGGACGAGCCGCCAGGGCAGTCTTGGCGTATTGGAGAAGCCGCGGTATCGATCCAAAAACTGGTCATCTACATGGGAAAGACATCGAATCCAAGGACACTCCCTACTTCGCGGGCTTCCAACTCAGATACCTTCAGAGTCTGCCTCACTGCTTCACGCACTTCGGGGGGATCGAGTGGATCGAAATCCCTCACCCGACAACGACCAAGCCACTTGAGGCACTCCGCATCGTGCCTGGGGACAACCTACGACTCTTGGAACGCGGATGGCCGGTGGAGCCCTAGCCTTCGGCGGGGGTTGCGATTCGGGTTGCGATGATCCTGGTGGACCCTTCCAACGGGTGACCGAATCTGCTGTGCAATATGCGTGCAATGATCTTGACGGAGGAGCCGGTACGGCAGAGCCTCGCCGCAGCTCAGTGGCTGCCGGAAATGGGGAAAGGTCACGCGCTGTAAAACCGTCGGCTCAGCCTACCCAGGTTCGAACCCTGGACCTGCCACCAGCAGAACAGCAGCTCAGAGGCCCTCCGGGGCCTCTTCTGTTTTTCCGGCCCATGCAGCCAGAGGCAGCCCTGAGTGGCCCGATGCCAGTGGGTCGACAAATGCGGCATGCGCCTCACCGTCGTCTTCGGCGCCATCACGCCACCGTCGGCATGGCTCTGCTTGCACTGAGCCAATTTCATCCTCGGGAGGCGTGTGCTACCCGATGGTTCTGAAGGACCGCGATGGCTTTGACCAGGTGGCCGGTCTTGCTCGGGCTACATCGCAGCTTGCGCAGGATGCGCCAACTCTTGAGCTGGGCGTTCGCGCGCTCACCAGGCCCGCGGAGCTTGGCGTGTGACCGGTTGGCCTGCTTTTGAGACTCGGGCTTGTTCCTGCCCTTGTACGGCGTGATCAGCACCTCGGCCCCGGCGCCCTGATAGGCCTTGTCGGCCAGGGTGATGATCCCGGCTTGGTCGAGCGCGCGCAGGATGCCCCAGATCCGGGCGGCGGTCAGGTCGTGGGTCTTGCCTGGCAGCGCACCGGAGGTCCACACGATGGTCCCGTCCGGTCCCGCGATGACCTGCACGTTCATCCCATGCACGCGATGCTTGCCCGAGTAGTAGGGCCGGTCGGCCTTCACTCGGTCGGTGCGGATGAGCGTGCCGTCCAAGACCAGGTAGTGCAGGCCGTCCTTCGTGGCCTTCCGCAGCGCCGTCGCCAGTTTCGGTGATCGAGCCGACAGCAGGGCGACGGTTTCCTCCACATACCGCCACGCGGTGGCCGCCGACACTCCGAAACCCGCTCCGACCTCGGCGAATGTCTCGCCCTTGCGCAGATAGACCAGCACCAGGAGCGCCTGCTGCCCGGGGTTGAGCCGCCGCCACGTCGATCCGATGGCCTTGCGCCGCCTGCGGATCAGTCCGGCCACGTAGTTCAGCGTTGAACGCGACAAATCGACGGCAGCACGATAGAACAGCACCCGAAGCTCCTGGCGATGACGGTGATGGTTGTGGTGATCAACCCGTCTACCAGGAGCTTCGCCACATCATGAGGAAAACCCGAGCATCGCGATCATGCTGTGACCGGCTTAGCCGCCCGGCGGATGAAAAACGTTCACTGTCCGGACCCCAGGGCAGCTACCTCGTCAACATCCTCGGCCCGTCCGTCGTCATCGGCGTCGGTATGGCCCTGATCTTCCTGCCCCTGTCCCTGGCGGCCGGCACCGGCGTGCCCGCCGACTGCCAGGGCATCGCCTCCGGCTCCATCAACGGACCTCCTTGGCCAGCAGGGCGCCAGGCCACGTCGGGGCCAGCAGGACCGCGCTGAGCAGCCCGATCGTGGTGGTGGCCCCCGCCGCGGCGGCGAGCGCGACGGTGTCGCTCACCCCCGGGTACGCGTACCGCCCGGTCGTGGCGAGCGTGGAGAACCCGGCCTCCTCCGCCAGGGCCGCCCAGCGCGGAATGGTCGCGGCGGTGACGTCGCGCACCTGGTTCGGAAGTCCGATGCCGATCTTCACCAAACTCCTCTCCGATGTCATGGCCTGCCAGGAAGGCGGCCGTTCTCGACCAGCGCTTTGAGCCGCGGCAGGGTCTTCTCGATGGCCTCGGCATCCCGCCGGCCCCAGGCGGATCCCGCGACGCGCTCTCCCTGCGGCGAGGTGGTGAAGTCGCAGGTCTCGGTGACCAAGGTGCCGCCCTCGGCCTCCTCCAGCTCGTAGCGCCAGCGGTGCCGGCCCGGGTGCGCCCAGGCGATGCGGCGGTTCTCCTCGTACTCGACCACGGTGTTCGTCACCTCGTACGGCACGTCGAACAGCACCATCGAGACGCTGAACTCCGCGCCCAGGGTGAGGCGGGCGGGACCGGTGATCGTGCCCGCGACCGTGCCGGACCCGTCGAAGTGGTGTGCCGGTGGGGGTCGGCGATCACGTCGAACACGGCGGCGGCGGGAGCGGCGATCAGGATGCTCCGCGAGATCTTCATCTCCGGTACGCGCGTGTCGCCCTTCGCGACGATCCGCGCCTCGACCGCGCCGAGCTGCTCGACCTCGACCCGGACGGTGTCGCCGGGCGTCAGGTAGTCGCGCCGCCCGGCCAGCTCCAGGATGCAGCCGGTGCCGACGGGACCGCTGGCGATGATGTCGCCGGCCCGCAGCGTGGTGTCCCGCGACGCGTGCGCCAGCAGCTCGCCGAACGACCAGTGGATCTCGTCCCAGCCGCCGCCTCCGTACAGCTCGCCGTTGACGTAGCCGTTCATCGCGAGCTTGTAGCCCTTGCCCGACCGGTGGGGCTCCAGTTCGTCGGGCGTGACCAGGTACGGGCCGAGGCTGGTGGCGGCGTCCTTGCTCTTGGAGGGGCCGAAGACGAAGCCCATCTCCCGGGCGGAGAGGTCGCGGGCGCTCCAGTCGCAGTAGACGACGTACCCGGCGATGTGGTCCTCGGCGGTGGCCGGGTCCAGGTCGGAGCAGTCGTCGGCGATGACGGCGGCGACCTCGACCTCGTAGTCCCACGCCGTGGTCGCGGCCGGGACGGGGACGTCGTCGCGCGGGCCCCGGATCGCGGCCGGGTTCGAGAAGTGGAAGATCGGCTCGTCGTACCAGACCTGGCTGATCGTGCCGCCGGCGGCGCCGGCGACGTGCCGTTCGAAGGCGGCGAAGTCGCGGACCGAGGGCGGCACCGGGATCGGCGCGAGGAGGTCCGCCCAGGCCAGGTCCACGATCTCGGCCGGGTTCGACGTCACAGGGGCGGCGGCCGCCTCCAGGCCCTCACCGGAGCGCAGCACGTCCAGCAAGGTCATTCCCGGGGTGTGGCCGAGGATCTTGTTTCCCTGCACCAGCCCGCAGCGCTCCGACCCGTCGGACGAGCGGTACGTGACCCACCTCATGCGGACTCCCCGATCGCCCGCGCGAACGCGCGTACCTCCTCGACGAACAGGCCGGGCTGCTCGAACGCCGCGAAGTGGCCGCCGGCGGGGATGTCGTCGTTGAAGTAGCGCAGGTCGTGGAAGGCGCGTTCGGCCCAGATCCGCGGGGTGCGGGTCAGCTCGTTCGGGAAGACGCTCACGCCCACCGGCAGGTCCAGCTCGGTCAGCCCGAGCGGCTCCTGGGCGTACTCCCAGTAGAGGCGGGCGGATGAGGTGGCCGTCCCGGTCAGCCAGTACAGGGAGATATGGTCGAGCATCTCGTCCAGGGTGAAGGCGCCGGGGGCGGCCCAGTCGAGGAACTTCTCGTAGATCCAGGCGGCCTGACCGGCCGGGGAGTCGGTCAGGGCGTAGCCGATGGTCTGCGGCCGGGTGCGCTGCAGCAGGTGGTAGCCGGAGTGGACGCGGGCGAACGCCTCGCCCTGGGCCAGGGCCGCGGCCTCTTCCCTGGTCGGCTCGTCGCCGACCGGCGGCAGGGCGAGGAACTCGGGGAAGTTGAGGTGGACGGCGCGCAGGCCGTCAGGGCGCTGCTTCCCCATGCGGGTGGCCACCACGCCGCCCCAGTCGCCGCCCTGCGCCAGGTAGGAGTCGTAGCCGAGGCGCCGCATCAGCACCGCGTACGCGGCGGCGATCCGGTCCGGGGTCCAGCCGCCGGTGCTGGGGATGTCCGAGAACCCGTAGCCGGGCATGGACGGGACGACGACGTGGAAGGCGTCCCGCGCGTCCCCGCCGTGCGCGACCGGATCGGTCAGCGGGCCGATCACCTTCAGGAACTCCAGGAACGATCCGGGCCAGCCGTGCAGCAGCAACAAGGGTGTCGCGTTCTGGTGCGGTGAGCGGACGTGCGTGAAGTGGATGCCCTGGCCGTCGATCGTGGTGCGGAACTGGCCGAGGTCGTTGAGGTGCCGCTCGATCGTGCGCCAGTCGTATTTGGTGGCCCAGTGGTGCAGGAGCTCCCGGAGCCGGCCGAGCTGCACGCCCTGGGCGGCGTCCGGCACGGTCTCCTGGTCGGGCAGGCGTACCCGGGCCAGCCGCTCTCTCAGGTCGGCCAGCGCGCTGTCCGGGATGTGGATATGGAACGGCTGGACGCCGTCGTGGCGAGCCGTGTCTGCTTGCATGGTCTTTCGGTTTCTCCGTGAACGGTGGTCATCGCCCGGCCTGAGGAGCCGGGCTCGGCAGATCGACCATGCGTTCGCGGTCACCGGCGCGTCCAATGAAAGTTGCGCAACAGGTAATACGATCCCCGTATCACCGCAGGTGGGCTAGCCTGCTGGTGTGCTCCCCGCCCCCGTCGACCTCGACCTGAGACTGGTGCGGTGCTTCGTCGTCGTCGCCGAGCATCGCCACTTCGGCCGCGCGGCGGAGGCCCTGCACACCACCCAGCCG